>JAITJL010000013.1 GCA_031278975.1 Puniceicoccales bacterium | reverse complement strand
CCAATAGCTAAGTGATGAATTAGGGCTAATATTAATCCTAAATCTGCCGGACCACGGTCTTGTAGTGACTCTCTTTCACAGTTGCCCCAACCTATACCGCTACTTGGATTTGTTAAATCAATTAAAAGTGGTAAAAGATTCACATCTTTTGCAGTACGTGCACGCAGATAATTTTTTTCAACGGCCATGGGATCAATATCAAAAGCTATGGTTATAATTCCACGTTGGCTCGCCAAACGACTAAACTGCCCGTCATTAGCACCTAGATCCCAAACTGTCTTAGGCTGTACTTCTTGAATAAAGTCCTGAATCAAATTTTCCTTTTTCAGAAAGGAAGAATTTGTGTAGTTAGTAAACGTGTAATAATTTTCCCATTCGGTATTCTTACGTTTAGGCTTCATTGAATTCACGGCTGACGCTAGACCATCCAGTATGCGTAAAAGTTGTTGCTTACTTAGAGTGCATTTAACTTTTTGTTTTTTTGTTTGGCATTTATTTTGAGTTGAGTTTACTAATTTAACATACAGCCAATAATTTAAAGACAAGTATTTTGTCGTTTTTGGAAGAAAGTCGTCTATAATATCGGCAGGAATTCCATCAATCCATAATCTCAAAAGATTATTAAGGCGCAAATCAATTCTACTCATTAACATCAACGGATAGAGAAAATGTCTGCAAAATTGCCCGAAGGCTACCCAAGGCTCTTGTGTGTACGGTTCAAATGAAAGTGTGTCTATAAATATTGGGTTATAGCCTATAAATTGTATATTATAAGCGCTAGCATCTTTAAGGGAGAAATTTTTTTGCAGCAATTGAATTTGGAGTTTAAGCGTTAGTAAGGCTGCGTCTTTAAGTTGATCAAAAGACCATTCATATGGATAAGAGACGAATGGAACTTTTTCTGCCTGCAAAATGATTTTTTCGTCATTATGTTTTACTTCTTCGTGACCAATTAACAAACCATTCTGGATGAGTTCCTTATAGACATCTGCTTGTTTTAATTGATCATATGTTGCAAAATAACAAGGATTAATTTGTCGAAAGATTTTCTTGTTCTCTATAAATACAAAGCCACTTGGATCACGAAATGACCCCTTCTTTTGTTCCATATGTAAGTATTGGAACAGTAAATTTGATCAAAAGCAATTATTTTTGCGCTTTAGCCTTACCGTTTGCGATCAAGATTGCGCCTTTGTGTAGGACAATTGAAGGGTTCGACATCAATCCTTACCTGATTCAAGTTGCCAATTGTGTAAAAAGTTTCCTTAAATGTGATAATGCTAAATTTTGGGTAGGTACTTTTGAGGAATTTAACCATGAACAAACATACGACGTTGTTTTGTCTTTTGCTAACCACTCTACGTATGATCATAACACAAAGCAGTCGATTGATGATTACTTTCAAAAATGCCATAGATACGTTTCCGATAAAGGATATCTCTTATTTGAATCGCATTTGCCAAGTTATGAATCCAAAGAGCAATTGAAATGTGTTCTCGAGTGTTTACAAAACTATTTTGTCATCGATACGTCGTATGTTTTCACTCGGGGGACGCAGGGTGACAAAGGACGTACGTTTGCAGCTTGTAGAAAAAGGTAATATGAGAGTAGGCAAAAAGCAAAATATCTAAAAACGTCGACGTTTGAGATGTATAAAGAGATGACTTTATTCAATTCTGTCTGTATAGATATTTTGTTGATTATCAGAACTGGTATTTTCCGTTATAAGCTCATTTGAAAATGCATTGATAGGCTGCTTTTTACGTGATACTAATTGCTGATAAATTAAGTTAACGAAGATTTTTGTATCCGAGAATTTGAAATATTAGGTGTATCAGCATAGTTGATTGAAAACATTACATGATGGCTCATTGCTAACAATTAGCTCATTAAAAATAAAAATGCTACCAAACGGGTAGCATTTTTTAGAATAGACATTTTAGGAGTATTCCCAAAAATCGTACGATCAAAAGGGGTTCAAATTTTCCATTCCATAGAATGGAGTTTTGTATTGCCATTCAAGTCAAACCAATTCTGACCATCGAAGAAAAATTCACGATATGTGGTGTGAGAACTGTTGATCCAAGCTTCACGGTAATTGAAATTAGCGTAAGCGAAGTGACCGTTGTTAAGTTGAATGACCGTTTCAATTTGATTGCCTCTTAAAGTAAAGAAACGACGATTTGGATCAGTATACCTTATATCCAACATTTGAGGATAAACAGGACGACTATCGGCGAGTTGGCCCACGGGTTGTAATGGTGTTCCATGTGCATCATAAACACCCCCTTGCCCATCGTGAATTCTTCCATGATCATAATATAAAAGTTGACCTCCAATATTTACAACTACTCTACGATCTGCAGTTCTGTAATCTATACCATCTTGGTGGACAGGAATACCATCAGGGGTAACTCCTACCTGCGGATAGGCAGCAGGATTGGGTCCTGCTAGAGGACAACCACCGCCGAAACCATGGCCAAAAACAAAGGGGCCCGCCTGGACCGGAGCGTGATAACTAGGGAAGCATCCATGTGGACTCATCGGAGCATGGTAACTCGCATGATAACCGGGTACCGGAGCGTGGTAACTCGGAAAATGTCCATGGTAACTCATTGGAGCATGATAACTGATGGGTGGTACTGGGACATGATAACTGGCATGATAACTAGGGAAGTGCCCATGTGGACTCATGGGAGCATGGTAAGTGAATGCACTGGCATAAATAGGCAGTGCCGTTAACGCGATAGTTGCTAATAATTTATTCATATTTCTTTCTATGATGTCTTTTTATGGGTTGTGTATTTTTCATAGAGCGCAGGTATCTGCGTGTCTGAAAATTTTATACTTTTTATCGGGAAATAGTGATGTGACTGTAGATATTGATATTGACTCCCCAATAAATGATTAAAAACAAAACGATACAAGTTAATAAATGGTAAAAATTCAGCATCCTTCCACCAGGCAACGGGAATATGCAATGCGAATAAATTGCTGCACTCTTCTCCGATAAAAGCCCCGTGATCTCCATGCAAAATAATAATGGGGCAATCTTCTTTTTCATACTGTTTAACGATTTGTTCTATACAATGAAGTACTTTTTGATTGAGTACTTTAATTTGCCATACGTATTCATGGGCAACGGTTCTGCACCGATTGATTAAAAAGCCATCGAATCTATCTGGATTAGCAAATAAAGCACCTTTTGAGTCCCAGAGCATGGGTGCGTGTGGACAAAGGATGTGTGCGTAAAAAACGTTATTAAAAGCTCCGTATTTATCTTTTGCGCGCACAAGAGCAGCAAAGGTATCATCAATCTGTTGAGCATGCATGTGGTAACATTTTTTTAGCAAAAGTTTTTTTACGACGTCGTATATAGGTGTGTTGCTAAAGCAGGCAAAACAAAATTTAGCACCGTCAAACTGTTTATCTGCCTCTATGCAAGCATTGTTATGGTACTTAAAAGGTAAAGTTGCCTGCCAAAGATATATGTTGTATCCATTTTTCTTAAATGTATTAAATACTGTGTTATGCGATATCATGTAATTGCATTTACTCGCATTGCTGCGAACATCTTCCGATAGATAATTCATGTTGAGCATGCTGGCCACGGAAGGTTGTGTAAAAGGGTAATTGGACCAAGAACTTGGATAAACGATAAAACCGTTGTTGTTTAACTGCTTATAAAATGACCTATTGTCGTAATGCAATCTATCCATTGTATTGCAGTTAGCGTAAGCATCCAGTAGAATATGGTAAACGTTGGGATGCTTTTGTTCTGCCATTGCCACTTTTGCAAAAGTACAGGGTTTGGTCTTTCGAAATTCCAAGTACAATATTTGTCCCATCGTAGCGGCTAATAAAAAATAGCCAAAGATGCGTAACAATTTCCCACCAAAATTTTTCCTTATGCGGTGTATAATCTTATGAGCGCCAAGGATGAAAATTGTTATGCTAACCCCGTAAAAGAAATTAAAGGTAACTACGTTTGGGTAAAATTTGGTAAGATAATGATGTAGTGGAATCGTAAACCAAAATATGCACCAAAATAAAACGATATCACCGTCATTTATGCTTAACTTTTTGAGTTTTCGAGCGACGAACAGTAGGGAAAAATTAACCAGCGCCACTACCAATGTAGGTATAAATAAAACGGTTACCGACAGGGCCTGCTCATTTTTTAAAAATACAAACAATATGGGTAAAACGGAAAAAATGTAAGATGCGCTCATTGTTGTAGTATAAAAAGATAGCATGGTTTTTGCCAACCATAGATTTGTTGTCAATGTAAAAAGTTAATTTTTATGGTATTTACCACAAGGGGCACTGGCTATAAGTTCAGAAGATGATGTCACTGGCTTTTGTAACATTCTTAACATTGCTAACTTGTGTTCAGACGATTTTTTACTTACTCAACATTCTAAAGATTCTGCAAATTGTAAAAAAGGCCGAACTTTAGACGAAGTCCTCAATAAACAGTTAAAAATATACGTAGGCAATTTAATCATAACCTATGAATTTTTTGTAAAGAACCCACGGAAAGTATCCATTAAGAATGTGTTTTGAAAAGTTTGAAGACTGTTTCCAAAATACATTTTAAATCAGATCTAAAAGTTGCCTTTTGGGCGTAATCTAAACTAAGTTTAAGTTTTACGGGTAAGATTTTGTGGATGTAATCGTATTCAACATTTTTGCTAGTGTTCAGCAAGTTATTTTCATCTTTGAAATATAAGGTAGCGGGGTCGACAATGCCAGGTTTGTATTGTAAAAGCTTCTTTTGTTCTGGTGTATATTTTTCTACATAATAAGGAACTTCTGGACGGTATCCAACCAGGCTAATGTCGCCTTTTAAAACATTCCATAGTTGAGGTAATTCATCTATCTTGTATTTCCTTAATATGCGACCGATGGGTGTAATACGCTCGTCATCTGTAGTTGCTAATTGTATGTCCTGTGTTTTGGATTTTACCATCGTTCTAAATTTCCACAGAAAGAAAGTACTTCCATAACGCCCAATACGTTTTTGTTTAAAAAAAATTGGACATCCCTCTTGCATGTAAACCAACAATCCTATTAATAATAAAAATGGCGACAACCAACACAAACCACCTAAAGACACTAGAACATCAAAAATGCGCTTTAACACGGGAACTAGCCGTTGGCGAGAAGCTTTTTCAATGTATTCGCAACGTAATAAATTTGTTCTTCCGTAATATCAGGAAACAAAGGTAAGCTGATAATCTGATCAAAAATATGGGTTGCGTTCGGAAAATCAGACACATGGAATCCTTGTTTTTGATAAAATGAGTGTAAATGCAATGGTTTCCAATGAACAGAAGGAACAATGTGATTAGCTTTCAATTCCTGCAAAAGTTGATTGCGGGACAACGGTGCTTGCTCGGTATTTAACTTTATCACAAATAAATGATATGCATGTACAAAATGTTCTGGCTTGTTCTGTAAGTAGTCAATACAAGAAATTTCTTTTAAAGCTTTTTTATAAGTGGCGACAGCTTGAGTCCGACGCTCTCTAAGATGATCTGCTTTAGCTAATTGCGCACACCCCATAGCAGCTGCCATGTCGGTTAAATTATATTTGTAGCCGAGCATGCTAACATCGTAAAAATTCTCACCTTTTTCATCAAAACGTTCCCAAGCATTTGTAGATAATCCATGTAAAGATAAACTTCGGATTTTATTGGCAAGTTCATCGGAGTCTGTAGCGACAATACCACCTTCACCTCCTGTGGTTATGCATTTAGTACAATAAAAAGAATAGCACTGTGTTAACGAAGTAGGACATTTGGTGAACCATTTCTGATATCTATCTGAAAAATACTTGGAACCACAACAATGAGCAGCATCTTCGATGATCTTTAGTCCGAATTCTTCGGCTAAACTTTCAACCCAATCCATTTGTACCATTTTACCCGCGTAATGTACGGGAATGATACCCGTAACACGTACTCCTTTTTCACGTGCCTGCAATAACTTACAACGCGCATCTTGAGCCGACATTGTCAAATCTTTTGGGTCACAGTCCACTAAAATAGGATAGATATTGTGATAATACAAAACTTCTGCAGTTGAAACGAATGTCATCGTTGGTATAAGTACTGCTTCTCCGGGACAAATGCCATTTGCAATCACTGATAAGTGAAGTGCAGCCGTTGCAGAATTAACAGCAACACAATGTTTTACTCCAATATATTTTGCAAATGCTTGTTCAAATTTTTGACACCACATACCTGTTGTTAACCATCCAGTTTTTATAACACTTAAAACATTTTCTCGCTCATCTTGACCGAGACTAGGCTGAAAAAATGGAACCGACTGTTTCATTATTTTTGTAAAAAACCAATTATATGTGTATTCAAAACTTTTATGCGGGTCAACACCTTAATCAACAAGGGAAATTTAGAAAGTCTACGAGCAATGGGAGGGGCAAGTGTCACACGTTTAAATGCTGATTTTTCCATTCGTCGGTAATACCGCTGCTTAATTTCATTCGCCTCTTGTTGGATGTTCATGCAATTACATCTAGATTCACATCAAAATCACCGCTCTCGCTTTTGCGAGCTATAAACAATAAATATGATACAACCTAAAGCCCCTCAAATTACTTTCGTTTGCCCTCCTTTGGGTGCAGGGCCCGGATTTGAACCGGGGACCTTCAGGTTATGAGCCTGACGAGCTACCAGGCTGCTCCACCCTGCATCTGCGTAATAAACTTTAAAGACAATGAATTTTCCAATGGAGGTCAAGGGCAAATACGATAAAAATTAAAAAATTTGAAAAAATAAAAAGGCCCATTATCACAATGAGCCTTTGAAGGGTTATAATAAATAGTGAATCTTAAGATCCGGACAATACGAGGATTGGATCGGAAGCTTTATACTTTGAAGACTGTAGTGTAAATATTTGATTGAGCAACATAAAGCTCGTCTTGGATTCCAAGTCGTTATCCGCGATGAAAAACCATTTGTTGCGATAATGACAGGCAACGTAAGCATTGTTTGGCTTTATTTTAGATGTGCTGCAATGGACGGTTAAGAACCGTGTTGAAAGCGTATTCCAGTCGAATTTGGATCCATCTAAATTTTGAGTAATGGTTACCAAACCTTGGGTTTCGTCTTCTTCTGGCACTTCTACACCTTGGGACAAGAAGAAAAATATACCCAATAAAGAACGCGCTCGAATGGTTAATTTCTTCGGACTCATCTCCAAAAAGCTACTCTTGAATTTAAATTCATTGAGGTTGGGATTGAGGCTAGCCAATGTTTTAAACTCTTTTATTTCCTTTGCAAATGAAGGATTTTCCGTAATTCTTAACATGAGGTCCGCAAAGCTGACGTGGGGTTGCTCTCCAAAATTGATCAGGTTATTGCGTTGGAAGGTACGTAGCAATTCGGTAAAGCGGTAAAATTTTGCGTACTCAGGTGCATATGTAGGTGTAGGTCCACTCGCGGTAGGTGCATTGTAAAGATTGTTAATTCTTTCGACGCACAAATTAAACACGCGATCGGCTCGCCATCCGGATTGAATCATGGAAATTAAGATGGGATTTTGAATGGGAGTCATTAATTTCTTAATAAACTCGTTACCCGTCAACGGTTTTAGGACAATTTGTGATCCATCTTCGCAACCCATACTGGGTTTAACACCCCCTGCACCATTGTAAGCGCCATTAGTCGGTCGCCCCAAAAAGGTTTTCGAAAACTCTAACCCCAAGCTACCGTTGGCTTTATTGCTTTGAGTAATTGTGTTAGCCTCCAGAAAGACAGGGTTATCACGATAACGTAGGCGAACAATATTGGTTAAAAGTTGTTCATCTAATGTAGTGACGAGTGCCTGATTGTAAGCACTGTGGGAACTTTTGAGTGCACGTGGTCCCACTTTCGTTGTTTGGCAACCGGACAATAATAATGTACCGATACCTATAACGCAAACTGAAACATGTTTCATACCCCTTTATAAAAACAGATTTTTGAAATTGTCAACGTACAAAATGCATCCATGTCTTGTTTTTTTTAAAAGTTGTACAAAAATCTATTTTATTCACGCTGGGTAACCCTAAAACCGACATTGGAAATGTTGTACAAAAAGACTGCTAAAAAGTTGAATACACACCGTTGCAGTGCAATAAGCATTATCTCGCAATCCATTGAATGTCCGGTTGCAATTGAATTTGCAGCTGGTATTCCCTGTTTGCTTGTAGATTGAGAGGCATTGTACGCTCCAAAATTTGTAGGTAACAAATTTTCCCGTAATATGTCTTATACTTTGGGTTTTGCATGACGTCCTGTATTTCTTTCCAGTTTGCACCAAAATCGTCTTTTAAAACGGCTACCTGTAAACCATTCTTACCCAGTGTAAAAGAATTTCCCAGGCGGTAACGTGAATGTGGAGCGCAAACGGGAATTACATATCTAAAGGCATCTAAGGTGATTGCTTGTTTAAATTTGAAGGAAAAATCTGCTTTGACTTCATCTTTTGCAAACGTCCAACTTATTTTACAGCTTCCCAGACCGGGTAACATGTTTTCGTCGTACGAAATGAGTTCCGGTTGTTCGTAGCGGAAAAAAAAAGTATTGTTTAAACCTAGGCCGGTGGTACATTTTTTACCGTAATAGGAAGGAATTATTTTGATGTCCCTCAACGTAAGTTCGGGTAATAAAATAGGCAAATACGTGTTAACGGGCCAATCGAAAACTCCCGGGCAGTGAGGAAATGCCAAAGCATCGGATTCATTGGTTTTGCCGCGTCCACTGATTAATGGTAATTGCACATGCAGCTTAGACGATGCCTTTTGGTAGGTGAAAACGCCTTGCTCCTTTTGATTGGATTTATCGAAAATAATAAATCGTCCACTCGTTTTGGGAGTACCTATGGGTACATTCAGCGAGATACCGACAACATTTGCTAGCCGTGACCATTGACATAAGTAACGTGCGGCGTCAAAACTAACGATGCGTGTTGTTTGCGAAAGTAAGGCAGAACGTTCGGTATCGTTCACAACCAATGCGCCGTTTTCTTGATCCAAGTAGGTAACGAAAAAGTACTGAAATAAGCGGCGTAACAAATCCAAATAAATGGGTCTTTTGTCGGTACCAATCCAGCCATCGCGAAGGAATTGTAAAATCATACTGATGCAATACATTTGCCCATAAACGCCGACGCCTCTGCCATAAGCCCATCCGAGTCCATCTGAACGAACAAGGTCAGGAAACAATTTTAAATATTTTTCTGCAAATGTCCGTAAACTGGGTAACTTACGCTCGCATAGGGATAAATTGACATGTAATTTTAAAGCTTGCCGAATGAAGATAAAGCACATTAACCCCGAAACGTCGTATACGCCACCTATCCCGTGTTCCGTCTCATCTGAAAAGAATCCATGGGTACTTGTTTCTTGAATTTGTTCTAAAAACTTGTCAATGAGTCGACCTGTTTCATCTTTTTTCGTAAGCCCCATACTATAACGAGCAACTGCTTTTGCTATGTTGAAAGCCTGGGAAATACCCTTGGCATGGGTACGTGCCAACAAGCGTTTATCCAATTGCTCACGCGTTGGATCCATCAGGCGTTCCCAAATCAGGTTTCTTTGTTTTGCAGGTCCAAATGCCAATAGACCCAAGGCTGAATAAGCTAAGGCACGATTGTTTTCACCTTCGGCAAAGGCTTGATGCGTCAAGCAACGAGCCCCCAGATCAACGATGTCAAAGGTTCCTAAGGTCGTTTCACGCGTAGCTCTATAAAATTCACCAATGGCAGCTAGTGCGTGGGCACTTTCTTCCGACACAGCCACTTCATTGCCAAATGGCAGCACGGTTCCATCTTCGTTAATGGCCGATAAATTGTGTCCCAAAACGGAACGGGCCATATCTAAGCATTGGTTTGCAAAGTTTTGCATGAATTACTTAAGCACGTTTATGTGTGATGTTTTTAAAATTGAAATGTGAATTGGAAAAGTCAAGCATGGATCGTGATTTTTGCGAATGAATTTCAGGTCGAAAATTTGTTGATGACCATTTAGAAAACGCGCCAATCATCGTTGCTGTGCAGCGGAGACTTTGAGATCTTACGGAATGGCTAATTTTTTTCAACTTCCCTACGCACGCACAGTGAGGGTTGCCGCGTAATCGGAAGCATTTATTTGTACGCAGTGACTGCTTAAACTGGATTTTTTATAGTTAAAAACTGCTTGACGTTGGAAAGGTAAGTTATCTTGATTGCTTGTGTGGGACGAATTCTTAAGTACTTGGTGAATGATGTATAAAATGTTGTCGTTAAAGGTACTTATTTCGATGCCTAGTTCTGCGCAACGAAAAGGGACTTCTTCTAAAGACTTTGCATGCAAGGTTGTAATGACCAAGTATCCTGACAAACAGGCGTGAAATGCGTGAAGTGCGGCGACGGTATCTCTTATTTCGCCTACAACAATGACATCTGGATCTTGGCGTAATACAGCTTTAAGCCCAACTGCAAAATCGTAGCCGACGTTTTCATTGATTTCGGTTTGTACAGCGCCCTCAATTTCAGCTTCTATGGGATCTTCAAGCGTAATAATCTTCTTACGTTCGCCGGCAAGAAAATGAATTAAACTGTAGAGCGTTGTTGTTTTGCCACTTCCCGTGGGACCCGTTAGAAGGATCATGCCGCTCTTGTGTGTTTTGAGCGTTTGTTTGAGGTCATTGACAAGCAAAGTGGGCATACCCAGAGAACATAGTTCGAATTGTTTCGATGTGTCGTGAAATAGTCTTAACACTAAACTTTGCGCGGTGTCACTCGCAACGTAAGATAAACGGCAGAAAATGGAACTTTCCGTCAACGGGTAACGAAAATGTCCCTCTTGAGGATGGCCGGTTTTATCCAGATTGAGGTGCGCTAGAATTAAAAAACTCATCAGTAACTGTTGTCCGTGGATATGGGACAATTCTTTTGGAGTTGTTAAAGCTCCGCGGACGCGATAAAAGGTTTTGTAACAAGTTTCGGTCCGTTGAATATAACAGTCGGAAGCTGAAAGTTCTTGAGCCTCGCATAAAATTTTATGCACCGATTGATTTGTACTTGTAACACTGTTCGATGCCGACAAACGATGTTGACGATGCCACTGGATCCATTGTCGTAAGTGATTTAAAGAAACAATACGTACCACGATGGATTTGTTTAAATACGCTTCCAACTTTTGTATACGGCTCTTGCAAAGTGCTTGTGAGACCAACAAAATAGATTTTGAGCTGCTCAATGGTAACAGTAACCAGGCAGATTGTTTAAGCAGATTTTGAATCGTTACAGAGAAACCTGAAGGACCAGTTTCGGGTGCAATACGACGTAAAATTTTGGTTTTTAAAACGGTGTATGCAGCTTGAATAACATTTACAATCGGTTTCATAACAATCACTTTGCCCAGATACCCACTTTTTACCTATCTGTCTTTGCAACAAAGGCTTAACACCGTGAAAACAAACGACTTATGCCCATTTCACGAAATGGCGAAATTTAAAACCTGCCAACGCGCTAAACACAAATATGAGCAAGTATGCTGATACATTTAAAGTCTGTCCCTTACCTCTTGGCAAGCCTTTTGGTGAATGTATGCAATGACCTCTTCCTCCAAGAAAAGGTAAGAGAGAAATTTTATAACTCTTGTAACCATACCGCTTGCTCAATTTCTTGGAATTTTGGGAACCATGCGATCAAATACTTTTACCCACATAGCCCTATGTATTGCAAGTCTTCGAGATTTCTAGACAAGTAGCCTGTTGATGTCTTTTACGCGTTAAGCGTAATTATAGATATATAATATTTGGAGTATTAAAAATTTGGAGTGAAAAGTGCTTCATTGAAAATTTGTGAAGATGTTTAAGTTTGTTACTTTCATGGCTGCCTATTGCCTCGTTGGCTACCGACTAATCCTTGCATGCGGTTTTCCAGTGAGCACCACTTGTCCATATGAATCCTTGCCGCCGCATATTCGAAATTTACATGCACGGTTGTTTTACGCAGCTTCATTGGCTGGACTAGAGCGGGAAGAAGAGAAAGAGAAAAATCATTTTGTGTGTGCATTTGTCATCTATTTTAAAGACGGTACGTATACGGAAATTCCAGTAAGTGAAAAATTGTTCCCTGTGGCAGAGAAATCGCTTGTGCGAAAAATTGCACGATCGCAACATGTTCCGCTATACCATGAAGATTGGTGGGTTTTTTGCGGCAGTGAACAGCCTTCATTTTCTCCATGTGCGACTCTAATGAATTTATGGACACTATGGTATAACCAACAAAAAACTTCTCTGGAGAATCAAAAAGCTACCGACACGGAGAATTTTTATTGCATGCTAAAAAATCCCGGTACGCAATATCCCCCTGCGAAAGATGCATTTTTAGCCGTTTTACGTAAGTACTTCTATAAACTTTACAATCGAGGTAAGCAACAGGCAGTAGGACAAATACGACCACAAACCTTTATTCGTCCCAACGACAGCGAAGCGTGGGCCATATGGTTTTTGCATACCTACTGTAAAAGAATTGCAGACCTCGCTAAAGAGCGGCAAAGAAAACGTAAAATTGTACGCATCGAGTTACACGGTCACAGCACACAGGACATGTGTCCATTCTGCTTTACGCACATGAATCTTTTACAGTGGTTGGCCAACAATAATCCTGTGGGCATGGATCATTGTTTTGGCAATTTACGATTTCAGCTGTACATCGATGGCAATGTTCCTATCACCCTCTTCATATCTTCGGCATTACAATTTCAAGATTCCAGTAGCTCATGGTTTCATGAGTTTATTAGGTCCCAAGAAGGTTATCGGCTACAAAGCGTTAATCAATTTCGTTTGCTGGACAATCGTTTGCTAAATTATACGTTGTGCGGAGAAATTCCAACTTCACTTGCCCATAGATTGGGCGCTTTAATGCCCGTATTTGGCCTTTACGGGAATCACAACTTACGCCTTGTGCAAAATCCGGATACTTGGCTTAAGGAGACGCAAGAAAGTATGCTATTAAATGCATTGGATTTGAAAGCCTACAAGAATACGTTGGGACAGCCCAATCAATTTGAAGTGCAAGATCATGTTGAAGATAAAACATTCAAGTACGTATACGTGTACTTCCCCTCGTCAAAGACAAAAATGACTTGGGAAAAACAGGAAGATAAGGCACCTAAATTACCCTACGTTTCTGGTTTATTGTCAACCGTAAGCTCGATGCTATCAAACACACGTACTAACTCGCCTATGCAACCTACCTTCAGACGGTGATTGCACTGTGGGCTCTGTTGCGTAGGGTATTTTAATCAGTTAACAGTGCGTGTTGAATTTCTTCAAACTTAGGTTTCCATACCTGAAGATCAGGGGTTGGTTCTGTTGAGTTCAATTTTGAAGCATTACCTAAAGAGAATAATGATGAGAAAATCCTTATTTTATTGTGGAAGTGTTTCATATTGGTTTGGTCGTTAATGCCTCTTTACTCTTTTCACCGCTTCTAGTGCCTTCCGAAATTTTGCCTGTTCTTTATAAAACCAATTTATTCGCGGATCAAATATCCCATAATCCATACGTTCTATACGTCTTATGTTCCAACTCAAACACCCTAAAAAACAGTTTAATGTATTTTCTTCTTTCGGAAGAAACATTTTCTCATAAAAACGGTAAAGTAGATATTCTAATTCCTCGTAATTTAACTTCATAAAATAATCGCGAAAATAAGCCTCATTTTCGTAAACATGTAAATTTTCTAAATTTATGCTATTCACAGACTCAACGGCAATTTGCGATATAGAATCCCATACATGTCTTTCCTCTAAATATGCTTTAATTTTTTCATCCAATTCTATTTCTTGTAACCAATAACATCGGTACGCTTTATCTATAAAACTTTGTATAACTTCAAAACAACCTGACTTTTCCTTAACTGCATATGAGATGCATGGGCAACAACACAAAATAAATAATAGTTTCCTTTTCATACTTATCTTCCGTACGCATTATTTAATCAAAATAGCAAGCTATTTGTTTGCAAATTTTGCCACATAAATTTAATATTGTTCTATGGGGCTTGTTGAATCAAAACCAAAAGAAAGTGTATCAACACATAAACGGGTTGAGATAGACGCACCTTCTAGAGCCCAACTTTTATCCTCATTGAATCCTGAAACACACAGTATTCTAAAAAGTGCTCTAACTGGTGAAATATCTTCTTTATTAGATCGCTTGTGTATTGCAACAGTCGGTATGGTTCGCCCTTCAAGCGCAACTCTTGAAGCCTATATGGCGAAATTGAATTGCAATACCGCAGTTCTCCAAAGTAATCTAAGATTTTTAGCACAGGCTTTGATGGATATTTCAAAATTAACAACGGGTAATCATGTTTTACGAGAGATAAATAGCTTCTTACAAAGAGAAAACTTATACCTCGTTGTTGCTTTCGTGGGCGCGCAAGGTACGAGTCCCATGGCAAAATTATTCAAGTTTATAATTACTAAATCGGATGGTTCTGATGTCTCAGACGAAAGGAGGTGGAACAGTGTATTAATCAATTTTTCGGAACGCTGGGAAGATAGTTATCGACTACCTTTTTATAATGCGACAACGGACGAAGTCGAAACAGTTGAAGAACCTACTTTTCTCGTCATGATTCATGAGCTCAGTCATGGAATTCAAGAATTGTCTCACCCAGATAGTTATACCGATAAAAGTGTATTAAGTGAATTAATAGAACGATTTCCAACCCTTGCTCTTGCAAATTCAATGAATCAATTTGCAAAATTTTTTGGTGATCTAGAGGCATGTTGGCCATTAGAACTACAAGTAATGGTAACTGGTGTGCGTTGCGCTAGTGGTATTATGGCTAGCGAATCACAAGCCATAAGAGAATTTTTAGCAGGCGAAGGAGGATTGTTAGATGATGCTAGATTTACCAATTTACAACGCTATCGTAGTCAAGAGTTGTACCCTTTCGGGCACGGAAAACAAGATGACACACCAAGCAATAGGATGATTTTACGTGCCTTAATACAAGCAGTTAACAATCAACCGATAGACCATTCCACTTTGCGAGACGTCCCCCATGACGGTGATTGCGGCGTATGGGCTCTGTTACAGGGAATGCATCCGGATGTTGATTATTTACATGCAAGAGGCGCAAAAATGGAAGAGATGCAAGATCTCAGAACACAGGCTGCAGTTGGGCTTGATCCAGCAGCTGCAAATCGCATAGGTACACCGGCTGCTCATCCTGGCGATTTAGCACACTGGATTACTACGGACGACTTTCAGCATTTTGCCAGGGTTTTAGAAAGGCCCATAGGGGTGATCGTTGCAAATAATGGTTTTCGCCTTTTTTATGACACAGGAGCAGCAGATACTGATCCTACGCGCTTCAATTTGGAAAACTTTGTGGAGCTCTTAACGCCACGTACACTCGTTGTATATCAAGAAGGCATTCATTATCAAGCGGTGACGGAAGTGCGTGCTCCGGGAGGTATAACATGGCGACTTCCACCTCCACCCGCGCCTCAAGGTCCCGTAGATGATGAACATGCAATGGGTCGAGATGATGCACTCGGATGCGATTGAAGGAAATAAAAGTAGACAAAAAATGAAACCTTATCCATACTAAGGTAATGGAAAGGCTACACGCGTATTGGCGTTTCCAGTATTTGGAAGCGCCAAAGGCATCGCAAAAGGCAATTTTTGAAGCATTACCCAAAGAGAATAATGACGAGAAAAACCTCATTTTATTGCGCCAAAAATACTGCTATTTGATGTTAAATGCATTTCCTTACAATGTGGGACATGTTTTAGCCATTCCTTATAGACCTGTACCGTTTTTAAACGAATTATCTAAGGAGGAACGTACCGATTTGATGGAACTGGTTGTCTTCGCCGAAGATTTACTGCGACGGGCGCTTGAACCCGATGGAATGAATGTGGGCATTAATTTGGGAATGGCGGCAGGTGCGGGCATTCCACAACATTTACACATTCATATAGTGCCTCGATGGAATGGCGATACCAATTTCATGCCCATTGTGGGGGATGTAAGAGTGCTGCCAATCGCCTTGAGTGAAATGTGGAAACGGTTATCAACTTTTTTGTGAGCATGTTATTTTTTCGAAGAAAGTCCAAGAAAGAGCAGAGCATAGAAATCAGGCATAAACGATTGCGTGGCGTAGCATCGGGAGAGAAAAAGTTGTGGGAAAAGTTACGCATTGTATTTTATGGATGCGCGTTTCTGGTGGCCGTTATCTTTATTTCGTTTTGGAAACAAATTCCCATAGGGCCCCAATTGTTTTTAAATCACATAGCAAAGGTCAGTATTACTTCGGCCATAGATTTTGAATATGAAAGTGATCTCAAAACAAAGACCTTACGTGAGCAGCGACGTCAAATGGTGACACCCGTTTACAAAATAGACCTGGAAAAGTTTCGTCAATTTTGTCAAACAATAGAAATATTAAAGGTACGGTTAAATAAAATTTCCACTTTAACAGACGTTCAAGAAAAACAATCGGCACTCGATGTACTTGTGGAATTATTTGATTCAAAGTATAATGTAGTTTTACAACAAGAAGATTTGGATACTTTGCTGCATGTTTCGACGGTTTTGCAGCGTAACCGTTTAATCGAAGAAGGCATTTTTGTCCTGCAAGAGGTTGTTCAAAAAGGCATCCTAGACGACAATGAATTTGGACATCAAGTAGACGCTGACTCCTACGTAAGCGTTTCTCAAAAAGATGATTCTCTGGTACATTTGCAGACAAAAGGAAACGCACTGCGGTTTCTGCGTATGAGTTTGTTTGTCATGGACGTCGAATACGACGTTGCCAATGCCCTGATGCACATTTTAAAATTCGGTTTAGTGCCCAATGTTATTTACGATCAACAAAAAACTGAGGATAAAATTAATCAATTTATTGCCAGGACACCCAATGTTTTAGTGCGTGTTCGTAAAGGTGAATCCATTGTAGAGAGCGGACAAGTGGTTACGCCGGAAGTGTATGAATGTTTTGTTGCTTACCAAGATAAGCTAGTGCAAACAGAAAGTTATCAATTAGGGTTCAATGCGATGATGACTAAAAAAGTTTTTTTGGTTTGCTTACTTTACGTTTGTACTGTGTTAAGCTTGCAGTTGTTACCCACAAAAATTAAAACTTCTTCCCGTTATTTATGGATAACTGCATTTATTTTGTTGCTCAATATTGGTCTTATTAGAGGCACAAGTTTGCTCTGTTATCATGCTTTTGGTGCCGACAAGTTACTATTTTTTGCTTTGGTGCCGTTTTTACCTCCAACATTTTTGGCAAGTTTACTCATTGCACCCTTGGTGGATATGTTGGGAGGATTCATGTGTACATTTTTTATTGTAAGTCTAAAAAACTTCATCATTTATCTGGGATTGGAGTACTTTTTCCTGGATTTATTAATAGGGCTCCTCATTGTTTACTTGTGTCGTAAAGTTTACTTGAAAAAAGATTTGGCAAGGCATTGTCTGGTATCTTATTCCTTGTTGGCCGTGCTGACAGTTTTTTACAGTTTGTTTGCACAGCACTTAGGGTGGTTAATATGCTGCCAGCAGGTATCGGCGATTTTTGTAAGTTGTTTTGTGACCTTACTGCTGGTGATGTGCCTTTTACCTATTTGTGAAAGAAATTTTGAACGCGTTACCAATATTACCTTTTTAGAGCTGACGGACTACAATCATCCTTTATTGAGAAAATTACAAATGCTAGCTCCGGGTACCTATCATCATAGTCTGATGGTAGCTACTTTGGCAGAAAAAGTGGCCAATGAAATTGGTGCAAATTCATTGTTATGTCGTTGTTGTGCGCTCTATCACGACATAGGTAAATTGGTTAAGCCCGAGTATTTCACCGAAAATCAAAAAGAAGGCGAAAATCCGCATGAACATCAAACACCTTCCATGAGTGCTGTTATTTTAAAAAGTCACGTCAAGGAAGGGATAGAACTGGCCAAAAGTTACAATTTGCCCAAGGTTGTTATAGACGTCATTCAACAACATCACGGTGACACCCTTATGCAATATTTTTATAAAAAAGCTTTACGTTTGCAAGAGACGAATGGCGAATCTGTAGATCCTTTGATTTTTCGTTACGATGGTCCAAAACCGCAGTTTAAAGAGAGCGCGATTATTTCTCTCGCAGACGCTGTTGAGGCAGCCAGTAGAAGTTTAGCACGGGTAAGTGCGCAGGCTATTGCCGAGTTGGTTGATAATATCGTAAAAGAAAGAATTAATGACGAACAACTCAACGAATGCAGCGTTACCTTACAGGAAATCGATCAATTGAAAAAGAGCTTTCAATTTACTTTGCTGAATATGTTGCACGCACGCGTCGGTTACAATGAAAGTGGAGGTGCGCAGGATAATGAAAAAAAGAGGGACATTTTTCCCAATACCTCGGCGGATTCTCAAGCAGAGGTATGAGGGTCAGAACTTACAGTTAGACTTTTGAAAAAATGTTGTTCTTTTATAAGGCTCTCATGCCCAATGGCAAGGATCGATGCGGCTTTTTTCTTTCACGTAGTCGTTTAAAAGGTGTGCGTACACTCTTGGCGGCTGATTTATGGCCTCTTTGTTTATTTTCTATCAATTTTTCATCTCTATTTGCCAAATGCTTTAAGTTTAATTTTTTGAGAAGCGATAAAAATTTTATGTCTTTACGCATATGGCTTACATTGTTGGAGCGTATTGTGCTGGTTATGCAAAGTGGACGTACTTTAATGCAATCGCTCACCGCCATAAGCGCAATGCCTATGCAAGAATTACAAGGTGATTTTTTAAAAGGCGCGATAACGCAATTAAAAAGCGGTCGATTTTTTTACGAAGTGATGCAACAACTTCCACCTACTTTGGCGGAAGCACAACACATTAAACTGGTGCAGTGTGCGGAAATGGGAGGATACTTGCAGCAAGGACTTCAATGCTGGTTAGATCAATTACAATTGAAAGTTCAGGTACGTAAGCAGGTTGCGAGCAGTTTTATGTATCCATCACTCGTTATGTTATTGGCGACAGGCGTGTTGTTGATTCTATGTTTTTACGTTTTACCCGAGTTTAAAACTTTTCTTGCGTCACAGCGCGTAGAATTTTCTTGGATTTTGAAAATGATTTTTTCTTTTGGAGAGTGTATTACTTTATTTTTCCCGTTTGTACTTTTGGGGGGAATATTATTTTGTACCACCTTTAAACGTTCATTGAACAGGTGGATAACGCAGATGTTACCGAAATTACCCAAGTATAGTTATTTTGCAGAGCCATTACAATTGGGATTATTTGCAATGAATTTTTCGGCTTTACTGAAAAATGGCGTGTATTTGTTAGAAAGTCTTCGATTGAGTCTCGCGTGCTTAACTTACAAACCTTTGGATCTGGAAAACATTATTCAGGATCTCAAAAATGGAACCTCTTTGTCGACGGCCCTTGACAGGCTGCCTAATTTTTTCGTAGAGACCTTACAGTCGGCCGAATTAGGAGGTTGTTTGGCATCCGTTTTGAGTAGTTTATCTCAACACTACTTGCAGCTTTATAACCGTCGTCTTACCCAATTTATAAAGTGGTTGGAGCCCATCTGTCTAATAATGATTGCACTGCTAATCGTTGTTTTAATTTTAAGCCTATTTATGCCAATGATGCACCTGTTCCAAAATTTTAATTTTGAATAAAAAGTAACCCATGCAAGGGGGTCAACATGAGGGAGTAGGCACAAAACACGCCTGTAATTTCAATGCCATTCTTGCATTCATCTTGAGAGTTACGACGGAATTGCGCAAAGGTTTATGCGACTTTTATGGAAGTTTTTAGCATTCAATAAAGTTAGAATTTTTATCTTGACATGGGTTAATTAAATCGTATCCATGAGTGCCATGAAAGCTTTTAAATTACTCTCGTGTTTATTTCTCGGCATTCACGCATTTTCATGTTTTGGCGAATCTACGCATTACACACTTCACATGAATGAGGAAAGTCGTTCGTTCTTCGAAAAATTGAGAGAGAAGTATCTCGTGTATGGACAGTCAGAAATCGATCTTTTCTACATTGAGCAAATGAAAAATGAATATGGTCCCCATAGGCCTTATGTGATGATAGCCTTTTTTAACCACGTAGGTAGCTATTTGGAACACAATGATCGGGATCATAAAGATTGCTACCAAATGGCCTTTTGGTTAGTTTTTCTGTGTGAAAACAAAATCCCTATGGGGGAAAGTACTACGCAAGAAATAAGCAATTTTTTAAATCTATTTGAAGAAGACCTGCAGAACCTATGTCTTGATCTTCAATATGCTGATGTTGAACAAGCCATAAAAGGAATTACTTTTCAATCGATCCAATCCAAACCTAAACAGAAGCAGTGTCTTTTGCTTTAAATTTTTATTCAAGCCAGATTTAAAAAAGCCAAAGTCGTTATGCTACACAACATTTTTTAGGATGAGTTTCTGGAATGCACGCTTGCCAACGTCCGGCTTTATGTAGCAAAACTACGGGAGAAGGTTGTGTGTTCTGTAACATCTGAGTAAGAGAATATCTTATTTCCATTTCAGAAACTTCCAAATTTGAGTTTATACATATACATTTATTCTGAGCTGCATCAATGACAATTAAGGATCTGGGAGTACCTAATTTGGATTGATAGTCTTCCAATTCTGAGAGTTGCTCTGGGAAGTAAACAAGAGGAGATTGAGTAAATTGTTGATTATTCAAAAGGGTTACAACTGCCTGTAAGTGGCTGGTTTTCAAATCTGCTGAACCCAATAGCGTATTGGGTATGTCCCTTAAATTAGGATCTGTTGTTAGATTGGCAATATGTTGACGCAACATCTCTACTGCGAGCTGTCTATTGGTAGTAGTCTAAGCCATCGAAGACATAAGGCGTTGGGTATCATCCTCATTACTATAAGTTGGGTTAAGCGCTTCCAAGATAGCATGAAACCCACTGTTACTGGTAGTATGATAATATCCACCACTACCTTCGTTAAAAAATTGAGGGACCATGGCTATTTCGTAATTAGCTGCTTCTAATGCATGTTTAATGCCAGAGAAATTGTGCTGAATACTATTGTATTCTTGCAAAGCGTTTTTTAAATTTTCTAAGTCCTGAGAGGTAATTGATTGTTGTTTTAATTTAAATATGAGTGTGCAAAACGCTGTAATTAATTTTGGAGGGTAATTTTCAACTTCCCCTAGAGCATATGGTATTCGGATACAAAAATTACCTTTAACTTCACATAAAAAGTCAAATTCACCAATAATAGAACCATTAAAATTCCAATCATGTCCTAATTTCAATAAATTCATAGCTTCTGATTGATTTCTTATAATATTTTGTAGGAAAGACTGTGAAATGTCCCCAATTACTGAAGTATCTTCATTAGGAAAAAGAGATTGTATTTGTTGTATTATTACATTGAAAAAATGCGTTTCACTCTCATGAGGGTTGCTTCTACCTGGATTACTTGCATGCCAGTCTGCATTAGCGTTTGCGTGAGATAACTCGTGCCCAATACAATATCCATCCGCCTTTTCACGATCGTTGCCTAACAATCCTAACAATCTTATCCGCTGAATTGAGAGTTGTCCTCTTTGGTCTAGCATAGCTACATTGAGTGCCTGACTCTGGACTCGACGATTGTCTGCCGTATGAGGTACGCATACATATAACATATTATCGTAGTTGTGATGGTCACTAAAAGTTAAAGACTCGGATATATTGTGATAATGATCGTCTGCTAAAAAACACAGATGCCAACTATTACGCGCGCATAACGCTGCTAAATCTACTAGTTGTTGGACACCACACCAAAACTCAGTAACGTGCAATAAAATGTTCAATAATCGAGTTTGTGATACCGGTTCATAGGATGTTTCCCTACATTTCGGAAGCTGAATGCCCTCTGGCAAAGTTAACATTTGTATCATTGATGCAACTTCTTGAACAATGACAGCATTGCCATGAAGTCGCCACGCTAACTCATTAACCAATTGTGGTGCTCCTCCTCTGAAAAATTGCCTCAACATATCTTGTATAGGCAACCTTTGAGATCCCATTGAGTAATCTGAATGCTGTATTGAAGAAAAAGATGATGAACCAGAAATAGCCATACTTGCTTACTGTCACAAAGCAAGTATCGTACTCAATTGAAGGGAAATGAGAAATTTTACGTGGATTCGATTTAAGCGACGCTCTCGATAACCCTACTTATTAATTGGCACTCACATTTGAACGTATAGTCTTACTACAAGCTGGCGTCCCGTAGGGGATTCGAACCCCTGTTGCTGGGATGAAAACCCAGTGTCCTGACCGGGCTAGACGAACGGGACGCTGGTAACAACAGTGGATATTTCAGGGTCAATTGCAAGTTTTTTAGAGGTGTTTTTTATGGAATGGAACGGTATCGCACACAAAACTTATTTTTGTCCAGTGCTGTGTTTAAAAGGCTGGCGTATGAGCAAATAAAAGGCTTCACAATTTTTTTGTAAAAAACCTTGATTCAAAAAATTGTATATGAGATTCTATTTTCATTCCTAAAAAGTGTGTTCTTTCGTAAGTGTGGGTTGCTGGTATGTTGGTAGATTTTTCATGAAAATTCTGGGTAAGAGTATGTCATGAAAAAATTGCATATTACACTGTAAGGAAATTTTTGCACTGAGAGCATGTCAAGGATTCTAAGATTATGTCTACAAGTCAAGTAATTAAGAGAGATGGTGCGGTCATACCATTCAGAGAGGATCGCATTTACAACGCGATTCATAAAGCGTTTTTGGCAACCCAAGGAAAGCCATGTGGAGAGGTTGTACAACGTTTAACCGATCAAGTCGCAGTCCAACTCAACGCGCGTTGCGGTGATCGGACGATCCCAACGATTGAAGAAATTCAAGATTTGGTTGAAAAAACGCTCATTGAAGAGAACTATGGAGAAGTTGCCAAGGCATACATTTTGTACCGTAATCGACGGCATCGTTTGCGGGAAGGTAAGGCACTTGTCTTGGATATTGAGAAGACCATGCAAGGGTATTTGGACCAAACGGATTGGCGTGTGAACGAAAATAGCAGCAGCAACTATTCGTTGGGAGGATTGATATTGCACAACGCCGGTGCTGTTACGGCCAACTATTGGTTGCATCATATTTACGATGAACGCATTGCAAATGCGCATAAGGAAGGCGATCTTCATTTGCACGATTTGTCTATGTTTTCCGGATACTGTGCGGGATGGAGCTTACACCAATTGCTTGAGCTAGGTTTTGGTGGCATTTGCGGAAAAATTAATTCAAAACCTGCTAAACATTTTTCTACAGCCATTTGGCACATTATTAATTTTCTTGGCACCATGCAAAACGAATGGGCAGGTGCGCAAGCCTTAGCAAGTTTTGATACTTACTTAGCCCCATTCATTAAAAGTGAGAATTTATCGTACAAAGAAGTTAAGCAACATATTCAGAGTTTCATCTACAGTGTAAATACCCCTTCGCGTTGGGGCACACAACCACCTTTTACCAACGTTACTTTGGATTGGGTGTGTCCGGCCGATTTAGCCAACAAGCCTGTTATGATAGATGGCAAAGAAGGTGATTTTGTCTACGGCGATTGTGCCAAGGAAATGGATATGCTAAACAAAGCATTTTTGGATGTTATGATTGCTGGAGATGCGAATGGTCGTGGTTTTTCGTATCCAATCCCTACCTATAATCTTACGAAAGATTTCAATTGGGATAGTGAAAATGCCAATCTTTTATTTCAAATGACGGCAAAATATGGAACCCCTTATTTCCAGAATTTTATCAATTCTGATTTGAATCCTTCGGATGTTCGCAGCATGTGTTGCCGTCTACAACTGGACAAGAGAGAACTACGTCGTCGCGGAGGTGGGTTATTTGGTGCGGATGAATTTACGGGGTCTATCGGTGTTGTAACTCTCAATATGCCTCGCATAGGATATTTGGCCAAAGATGAGAATGAATTTTTTGCTCGATTGGATGTGTTGATGCATTTGGCAAAAGATTCTTTGGAATGTAAGCGCAAGACCATTCAGCAGTTGATGCAGCAAGGATTATTCCCTTATACACAGCGCTATTTACACAGTTTCAACAATCATTTTTCTACCATAGGCCTGGTGGGTATGCACGAATGTTGCTTGAACTTTTTAGGACAATCGATTGCTTCGGAGAAAGGATACCGGTTTACCGAAAAGGTCCTGCTACACATGCGAGATTGCTTGTCCCTATTCCAAGAAGAGACGGGTAATTTGTACAATTTGGAGGCAACCCCTGCCGAAGGAACTTCCTATCGCCTGGCAAAAATTGATAAAAAGATGTATCCGAATATCACCCAATCAGGCAGCGAAGATCCTTACTATACGAATTCTTCAAATCTTCCGGTAGATTACACGGAAGACGTATTTGAGGCACTTAGAATGCAGGAAGGATTGCAAGTAAAATATACGGGAGGAACCGTTTTTCACGTATTTTTGGGAGAATCCTTACCCGATGCAAAGTCTTGCAAACAATTGGTACGTCAAATTGTTTACAATTTCCGCATACCTTACGTTTCCATTGCACCCACTTTTTCCGTTTGCGAAGATCACGGCCGTTTTATTGGGCGGAAAGAATTTTGTCCAGAATGCGGTAAAGAAATGGAAATTTACAGTCGTATCACGGGATACTATCGTGCCGTTTCCTTTTGGAATAAAGGGAAAAAGGAAGAGTTTAAGGCACGAAAGACTTACGTCATCGGAGACTTAAATGGATGTTCGTCGCATCAATGTTGTAGTCATCCATCCGAAAATTCGTCTTGTTTGTCCAATGCCTCGGATGGGGTAATGGATCGTTTGTTTTTTTACAGCGACACGTGTATCAAATGTAAACCTCTTAAACAATTTCTAAAAGAGCAAGATTTTGGCGGTCAATGGGTTAATGTCTCGGAGGATTCAGGTTTAGAAGTGGCGAAACGATACCAAATTTGTAATTTACCTGCGTTGGTTATTCAGAAATCGGAGGGGTCAACGGTTATTAATGATACGGAAGCAATTAAAGCATGCGTCGGTATGGCTTCTTAAAGCATTCGTTGGTAGATTATCCTGGAGAAGTTTGCAGCGTGGTTTTTATACCCGACTGCAATTTTCATTGCGCCTATTGTCATAACAAAAATTTACCTGCATCCGTACGTAGTAACGGTGTATCTTTGAGAGATATCGTAAACTATTTAAAAGATGCAGGCCAACGCTTTACAACGGGTGTTTGCATTACGGGTGGGGAGCCGACGTTGCATCCGGAGACTTTATCGTATCTTGTTTCTTTGTTTAAGGAAATGAATTTAAAGGTCAAGTTGGATACAAATGGGAGTAATCCGGATCAAATTCGTTCACTATCGGATCGAATTGATTACTTTGCGATGGATTTAAAGACGGTTCCCAGTCGTTACGTTGAACTTGTGAATGCGTGTGATACCATAAGTAACACGATTGAGAAGTCTATACATCTGCTTCTAAACATGCCCGTTCACAGATACGAATTTCGAACGACTTTGTCGTGGCAGTATGTGGATGAAGACGTTATAGGTACCCTTGGAAAATATATGCACCCAGACACTTACTGGTATTTACAACGGTGTCGTTTGGAAAATGTAAAAATGAATGCAAAAGATGTCGTTGCCGAGTACGAGAAGATATTTCGTTGTTATCAAATTGCAAAACGTTACACGCAACATGCGTGTTTACGTGAATGACGTAAGGTTAGGGTCATAAAATCGTGTTGCCGTTGTACACGTACGTTGGCTTGTTTTTCTAGGTTTTATTTTTATTTGATCGAGTTAAAAAACGCTTTATAGCTTTCTTGGTGCAAAAATTGCTTCCCAAGGGGGGAAATATGTTTTTTAATGAACAAACGGGAGTTAATATTAACGATTGAGGATAAAAGTGAAGTATGAGCCCTAAGAACAGTAGTGAAGCGTTGGATTTATTTTTAAAAGAATTAGGTGAACGGAAGCAATTCGTTGAACGTGTACCTAGGAAAATTATTTGGCTTAGTGGAGCACCGGGTGCAGGCAAAGGAACGAATGAAAGTTATATTATTGACCACTTTAAATTGTACGAGAAGCCTCTCATTGCCAGCAGTTTATTAAATAGTCAGGAAATGCGTGAAAAGATTAATCGAGGTCTTCTTTTGGACGATATCACCGTTGTTTCATCGGTATTTGATGGCTTAACGAATCCAATTTACAGTCCAGGCGTATTGGTAGATGGATTTCCACGTACTTTAGGGCAAGCGAAGAGTGTTGTTTGGCTGCGGGACCATTTTAAGGAGAAACATATTGCGACTTATTTTTCTGTTGTTGTGCTCATGTTAGATGAAGTAGAAAGCGTTCATCGTCAATTACACCGCGGCTTGAGAGCTTTGCAACACAATGAGCGTGTTCGTCAAAGCGGAAAAGGTGTCTTGAAAGAGGTTCGTTCTACAGACCTTGACCCTGCAATCGCGAAGCAGAGATACGCTCTGTTCATGAAGGAAACGTACGCTGCTTTGCAATTCTTAAAAAAATCGCTGCCATTTGTGGAAATATCATGCGGAGGGAGTTTAGAAACCGTAAAAGGGCGAGTGTTGTCAAGTATATCTGCAATAGAAACCTACAGGTAGATTTGAAATTTTGAGGTCCAGATGTTCATCGCCATCGAGGCACGGGTGTGGTTGAGGTTGTAGTGCTTGCGGTTGTCGGTGAAATCCTGATGACCCGTTGTGCCTAGTTTTAACAGCACCCATAAACGCAGACTACGTCCTAAAGAGCACCCGAGGATCGTCTATAATTGTGCATTCACCGAATCTACTTTCAGACATTAAAAGGAGCCCAAAGACATATTTACCAGCATCATTTTGTATCCCTTGTACGATACCAAATTGTTCGGTGATGGGATTAAATTGTATACCCCAGTGAACCGGCTTGCCATCCTCTTGCCAATTAGTATCCGCAAACATCATTTGGGGACATCGGGGTGCCAACGCCATCATGATGTTTTCTTGCAGCGTGGTATCCGGTATCTGTGGAAATTCTTGTTTAATGGCATTGTAGGCTGCTTTTGCAAGATCTGCATACGAACATTTATCTTTCAGTTCACCTGTAATACGGCCGAAGACTTTCTCTAGAGCATCCTTCGAAGGTGCATCTTTTAATGAAGCAAGGCGATTTTCTAGATCGTAAAAAAATCGAAATATTAACCCACTTGCTCGTTTTGGATCCAATGTCTTGGCCTGCATGGGCTCCATCAACTGTTGCCTTAGGAAATCCTGCCTTTTTTGCGGCGATTCCCATGCGCCTATTCGAATCCCTTCCTGCAGGATAGGATCGTTGAGACGTATGTTAAAAGCATGTCTCTGATGCCTCATGGGTGCATAGGATGGCACGGGAACACCTCTTTGTTGAGCTTCGGAAGCAATTTTACCCGCAATATCCAAAAGTGCATACGGTAAGTTTTGAAAATTTTGTACCGTTGTTTTATGAAGATCTTGTATGCCGTATTGTGCCTGAAGAATATCTTCTGAAAATCCTCCGTCTAACGCTTTCAGTAGCCTGGATGCGTGCGATTCAACCTGAGGCCCTACCATCAACGGTCTTCCCGAAAACTCTTGAAGGGCCCAGCGTAAGTGTTCAGCCGTCTGTATTTCAAATTTCTGACCACTGTGTGGCGAAGTATAGCCGAGCTTAAAAGCTCCCATAGAACTATGTCCATCTGCCGAATTGGTTATCGTTTTACTTGCATCATATGTAAAACTGACACATCGCATAAAAGAATAGGCATCTATAGACCCCAACACTTGACATGCAAGGGCCCCAAGCTGCTGATTTCTGAAAGCGCCTAATTGACTTTCCGCAGACGTAGCCAACGTATATTCCCAACAACGCAACAATGGATTTCCGGTAGTTTGGGATGCTTGTTGGGAAGAAGCCATTTGGTTCCCCGTAGGAACAGAAGCTGTTCCTGTCGGCGTAGGACTTTTAAATGGACTTTGATTGAAAGGAATCTGGACGCGTGCGAAACCGTTTTGCCTTTCCATATAACCTTTTTCGATCAAAGCGGCCATATCTCTAAGCATTTCTGCCGGCCTCGTGTCGTGCATATTGATGGCAACGGCCGTGGCAAAACAGGAACCCACATTCCCCTGCCTCAAGGGTGCCAATAGAGCTGCCAACGCTGCCTGCTGAGCTTCTTTAGCCGTAATGGGGGCATCGGGTGGGAGTCCGAGCGTTTCCCGTATGGCCTGATGTGCGACGGGTGAAATACCATTTCTTCCAATAGCCAATAACTGTGCTTGTAGCCCTGGGTCGTTCAGTAATCTATCCAATTGTTGTGCAACGAAGGCATTATTGGTGCCAGGAAGTATTATACCTTCTGCAAGCATGTTTTTAAATGTAGCTATGAAACTCTCGTTGGCCAATTGGCCTGGTACCGTGATCAAATGCTTAGCTATTTCGGTGGCGCATTGGGTTGCACGTGTAAATCCATTTGTAGTGGGGTTGGACTGCATCGCAGTGTGTATTTCGTTCGCTGCGTCAGCTATAGGATCCGTGTTTGAAAGATTATAAAAACAAATTGTACATCGAGCAAAAGAAATTTCCCCTTTTTCAAATAGATACGAGAATGCTTTCAATTGTTCGTCCTTAGTTAACTTTGAAAGATTTGAAAGAAATTTCCCGACACCCTCTGGATTATTTATGGCGGCGTAAGCGAAAGTCAAAACTGCTTTGGGATTTCTACTTATATTTACGCACCTAACTAATTCTAGTAAAACTTGTTTTTGCGCTTCATTTGGGTTTACGCATTCCATCATTTTAGCGAAAGCCGATCCCAAGCGCTGTGCCTCGACGAGATTACTACGGGCGATGTTTTTCAACGAACTTAAAAGTTCTTCGGATAGTGAGTCTTTGGGTAATGTTGCAAGATTTGAAAGAAAGTCATAGGCTGCTTTGGGATTGCTTTGCGTGGTGTTGACAAAGGCAAAAATTTCTTTTGGACCGTTTGTACTGATTAATTCATGCAAAACTTGTGTTTGCTCTGGTCCTAACCTTAAGAGTTGATGCATTCGACTGATGGCCGCCTGTCGATCGATTCTTAGCAGCAGATCTGAATGTGCTTGTGGTTGTAATTCCGAACTTAAGGTTGCAACCTGTGACAAATGCTTTTTGATATCTGCTGGATCCCTCATTGCTTCATGGGCCAAATTCCAAATTTCTTCGGCATCTTGCGCACCCATGATCAATTGATATAAAAGTGGTTCTTGTCCCGGCTTTAGCTGTAAAGCATGCATCATTTGAGGGAGGACTTGTTGTAACAATGACGGTTTCCAATCACTTGCAAATCTATATTCGACTGCTTGTTGTACGTTTGTTAGAAGCTTTTGTTGCCACTGTTGAAATTTATCCTTTGCAAGCTTGATCTGCCCTATAGCTTCGTTGACGGTTATGGTTTTCTTATTTCCACCCAGTAAGGATAGAACATGTTGGCCGACAGATCTGTAATCCTGTTCAAGGATTGCCTGAAACTTTTGAAACGCATTACCTTGTTGCGGAGAAGATGGCTTGGA
Source organism: Puniceicoccales bacterium (assembly GCA_031278975.1). GTDB lineage: Bacteria > Verrucomicrobiota > Verrucomicrobiia > Opitutales > UBA9783 > CABUVL01. The sequence goes on along the minus strand of JAITJL010000013.1, from coordinate 17,648 downwards.
CGAAAACAAATTGCAAAATCGTTCGAATAGACTTGCTTTTGCCGATATTGCCCCATTGGAATCTAGTACGAGTTGACGGTTTCCGAGACCTCCTCGTTGTAGACCCTGCAGTTGGCCAAGCAGTTGATCGCTGTTAAATGGTGTTCCGCCAATACTCATAAAAGTCAGATTAAGTTTTGCAGCGTTGTGGAAATTAGGTCCAAATTGGCAGTATTGACTACACTTGCCGAGAGTTCATCTTGTTGCAGTTGTTCGAGTGCCGTTGACCAACTTATTGCGGTTTCCAAGAAAGTGGTTAATCGCGTTTCAAAAGTTTGTAGATCGACATTGGCAGGTACACGGTCCAACAGTGATGCCGTTGAGGTACCCTTGTCAAAACCCAGTGTACCTCCATTGGTCCCCACCCAAAAAAGATTTGCCTGCAGTAACAATAATGCTATCCGAGTTATGTAAGGCTCTTTTATAACGGCTAATTTGCTTGAGAAAATGATGTCACCCGTTTTTACGTCAATCTCCAAAGCAATGCAACAGCCATTGTCGAGCTGAATTTGAAATGCATTGCTTGCCAAATTCTCGGCAATTTCGTCCTGCGACATATTGAGGGAAGTTAAAAAATCTTTTAGCAAATCATTCATCGGAAGTTTTTAAGTAGGGTAATAAGTTGTAAAAAATCTCACCTTTGGGATCACAAAGAGGATATTGGGATTCTACACGGTATGGCACTTTGGTATAATTATCTTGTACGTAGAAAATGAGTTTATCTGCTGAGATGTAGGGGGACTGTATTTCGGATAAATCGAATGGGCCAAAGTTGGCACACGGATGAACTTGTTCGGTTCCTACCGTTTTCATCCAATCCGCATAACTTGATTTGTAAGATTCGATATCCTGAATGCAGCTAAATGAAACGCCGGTGTGAATGAAGTTGATGACTTGGTAATAAATGGGCAAATTTTCAGGTTTTAAGAGGTCCTGAACCTGTTTAATCAATGCAGCGAAATTATCGTACAGTTTTTCATGATGCTGTACCCAGCATTTATTACTTGTTTCATCGCAAACGCACGATAAAGTTTCCATATTACCGTAATTGAACTCACATACTGTAAACATAATGACTTTTTTATTTTATTTGCTAAAATCTTTTAAGGCAAGTACACTTTTTGGAAGTAAGTTGTATATAAGTATAAATAGTTAGTTTGGAAAATATGAGAACTGTATCATATATTTTCATTTGACTTTTCGAACTTTTTAGTTGATCTATCGTTTAAGTTGTACACCGTACTAAATTAAATCGGGAGCGTTCTTCCAGTGTCTTGGTTGGTTGGTAGTGGGTTGTAAAGTACATGAATATAAGAAGGTTTTGCCGTAAAATTGAAAAAGGTGAGCAGTCTCATAATTAGATTTAAGGTAATCCGAACGTAACCGTGTAAGCCGTATTACCTTTTGTGGGGAAATGAGAAGACAAAATTCTTTCAACCTACATTTTGGAAAAGGTCCTGAAAAATAAATATCCTTGAGAAAAAACAGTTTTCAGATGAGTCCTCTGGGTAGTGTCTGACCCTAAAAAATACTTAGGGTGTTGTCATGTGTTTAAGGCAGAAACCAATTTATCGGTCTCATGGGCTGGAAAAAGAATATGAACTCCATCTTAATAGTCGGTTTGCTTTAACTAGACTTACTTTTTGAAATTTCTTTGGGAATTATTTCTTGGGATGAAAGCAACTGAGTCCTTCTACAACGCTATCGTAAGCTGGAAACAGTTCTATAAATCCGGAAATCTGAAATATTTGTCGTACGTATTCGTTCATATGGGCAACAACAATCTTCCCAAAATCTTTTTTGATTTGTTTGGCCATTTTGAGAAGAACGCGTAGTCCCGCACTACTAATGTAATCCAATTGCGTGCAGTCAATTAAGATATTTTTTTCTTGGCTTGCGATCAGTTTTTCACAAATAGCTTCCATTTTTGATGTGTTCGAAGCATCAGAACGACCCTTAAGCGTTAAAATCATAATACCTTCCAATTTATTGAGTCCGACTTCCATCTTTTACTCCAACTTTTATCCAATCTTTTTTATTGCATGCCTTTGTATAAAAGAGTACAAGTTTTCAGAAAGATGGCAAGTGAAAAGTTAACGAAGGTAGGGTTCCTGCATTTTAAGAATGTTTGTACTTTAAGTTTTATAGGCATCCTCTTGTCCATGACGGGGTGTTCACGTTACCATTTAGGTTTTCCGGTCAATCATGCTTCATTTAAGACAATTTATGTAGCTCCAGCAATCAATAAAGCCTTTGTGTCGCAGGCTCAAAGTACGTTAACGCGTCAGGTACGCGAAGAAATTTTACGTAATGGTTATCTAAAATTGCGGAGGAAAGGCGAGGCGGATGTAGTTCTAGAAATGACGATTGTTCAATATGGGCGATCTATTGGAGCCGTTTACGAATCGGATCCCGACAGTGCGAAAACACTTTCGCTTAATTTGACGGTATTGTGTTCATTAAAAGACACAAGGCAAGGTCATTATCTTTTTAAAGACCAATCCGTAAATTATTCTTTGAGTATTTCTGCCAACGACTACGCCCAATGCATTGAGTACCAACGCTTGCCACAATTAACTCGCGAAGTTGCCAAAAAGATTGTATTGTTGATCGAGAATATAGATGCTTAAATCCCTTGCAGTTGAATGGTTGCCTTCAATTTTAGCGGCAAATCCATTGGACTTGCGTAACGCGGTTGAAAAAGTAGTTCGATCGGAGATAAAACAGATTCATCTCGACATCATGGATGGTCATTTTGTTCCCAATATTAGTTTTGGGCCTCAAATCGCAGAGAGTATGCATGAGGTTTATTCTTCACTATTTTTGGATGTCCATTTGATGCTCGCACGGCCGGATGATTTCATCGATCCATTTTTAGAGGCTGGAGCGGGTAGAATTATATTACATGCGGAATTAAGTAAAAGAATTGTAACCCGTTCATTAAAACGATTGAGGGATGCTGCTTGTTTAACCGGATTGGCCATCAATCCTGAAACGAACGTGGATGTTTTGTTTCCCTATTTGGAAGATTGGGCTATTGACCGCGTGCTTATCATGAGCGTACATCCAGGCTTTAGTGGTCAAGAATTTATTACTTCTGTCTTACCGAAAGTAAAAATGTTGAAGATGAGATACCCAAATGTAATGCTTTGTATGGATGGCGGCATCAACTCAGAAACGGCTGCCCAAAGTTTCGATTACGGCGCAAGAGCTTTAGTTGTTGGAGCTAGCTTTTTTCAAGGATTATCTTTTGAAAAGGTTTAAATTCAAGATGTTTTGAATATGCAGAATTTTTTGCCATCCTTTTGAAAAAATTCGTTGTCTAATGTAAAGCAAAGTAATTTACGGATAAAATTTAGGAAAGTTGACTGTCAGAAGTGGGTTATAATACATGAAGTCAAATTATCTACTCGCTTAGATGTTACCCGATTGCATAGTACTTTTACACACTCGTTTTTGCATTAAAGAGGAGTATCTTCAAAGGCCCGCGGGTGGTGTTTTTTGTAAGCTTCTTGCAGATGGATTGGATTTAATTGCGTATACAATTGTGTAGTAGAAATGTCACTGTGGCCTAACATAGTTTGAATGCTGCGTAAATCGGCTCCGTGGATAAGTAGATGCGTAGCAAAAGAGTGGCGTAGCAGATGAGGTTTTACGTTTTTTTGGCATTTTACATTTTTGGCATATCGTTTCAAATGTAGCCAAAATGTCTTGCGCGATAGGGGGCGCCCATTTTGACTAATGAAAACAGCATTACCTGTTTTTGATTTCTGAAGCTTTGGGCGCCCATAAACGAGATACTGTTGCAAGTGCGTTTTTGCGACGGTACCTATGGGAACCAGTCGCTCTTTGCTTCCTTTTCCGTAAACTTTAATAAAATTTTCATCCAAAAATAAATTTTGCAGGACCAAATTGCACAACTCCGATACGCGCAATCCACACGCATACATTACAGAAATCATGGCTCGGTCGCGTAATCCCTGCGGATATGATAATACCATACTTCCCTGCAGAGTTTCGATTTCATCCACGGACAATGTATCCGGTAACAAGCGCTTTAGGAAAGGATTTACCACATGTTGCAGAGGATTTTGTTCTAAATCATGTATTTTGATAAGATATTCGAAAAATTGACGAACGCTCGTAATTTTTCTGGCCCGTGAGCTTGCTTTTAAGTATAACAAATCCGACAGCCAACCGTCGATAATAGTTTTGTCAATTTGATTAAAGTTGCAGACCGTTTCAGGTAAAGTTTTTATGAAATGTTGCAAATCGTAAGCGTAGGATTGTAACGTATTTTTAGAAAGTCCTTTTTCTAAACTTAAATGCCCAACGAATGATTGCAATTTGGATTGCAATGGATGTCTAACATTCGGGGTAAGCTGTGCTTTCTCCTTCACTGCGTGCAATGATGATGGTACCACAAGTGTCATTAAAAACATTGATGGCCGTTCGAAACATATCCAAGAGGCGTTCAACGACCCAAATGACGCTAACGGATTCCACGGGAAGTCCAACGGAACTTAAAATCATCGTGATGGCAATGAGTCCAGAAGCGGGGATCCCCGCCACGCCTACAGAAGTTAGAAGCGACATTAGCACTACGGTCAGTTGATCAAATATATCGAATTGGATCCCCCAAGCGACTTGGTACAACTGCGCGATGAATAAAACAACAACGCATTCGTACAAAGCGGTACCGCTCATATTGATGGTGATACCCAATGGAAGCGTAAATCTTGCCGTCTTTTGAGAAACTTTGGCAACATTTTCCACGCGTTCGAGCGCGAATGGGAGGACAGCTGCAGAAGAAGCTGTTGAAAAAGCCATTAAAGTAACCGGTATCATGGCTTTATAATGAGCCCAAGGTTTTATCTTTCCAACAAATTTCAGTAACAGAAATAAAAATACAAAATAATAAAACGCAAAACCGCAGAGGATGGTTGCAACGAACCATAATAACGGTTTGATAAGTTCAATGCCGGTATTGAGAAAAATAGGTGTAACGAGGCCAAAGACACCTATGGGGGCGAAGGCTATAACGATGCGTGTGATGTTGCGGACGATTTGCTGTATACCTTCCCATAATTTCCATTGAACTTTCCTCAAATTGTCGGGTAGATGTCCAATGAAAAATCCAAACAATAAGCTGAAAACAATGAGCCCTAAAATTTGCGTATTGTCCGTTGCGGCCGATAGAATGTTTTGCGGGAGCAGTCGCAGAACAAAGTTTGAAAATTTAGCCGTTTCAATTTTATTGATGCCCACAAAATCGTTGGGAAATACGTTGGCTTGTCCTAAGATTTTTGCAGCCAAGTCCGGATGCGTAAGCCCCGGTTTTAATACGTTCGTAACCCATAGGCCTAGGATGACAGCCACAAAACATGTGAGGAAATAAAATAGAAAAGTTTTGAGCCCCAATCGCCGAAATTCTGACTGAGAACCAAAACTCATAATACCGCAAATAAGGGACGAAGTTATGAGTGGAACGACCAACATCTTGAGTGCATTCATAAACAGTTTCCCAACAAGCTCACACAATCCTATGAACTGACATGTCAAGACGGAATCTTCTAAGTTCAACATGCGTAAGCTAATGACTACGAAAATGCTAACAAGCAACGCACCCAAAACACCCCAGTGATGGTAGAACTTTTTCATGGGTTTGTTTTTAGTCGTATTCTTATATACCGACAATGTTTTTGTGGGAAATTTTTTAATGTATTTGTGGTAACCTTAGCAGCTGCGGCACAATTTGATTACAAACGTCATCCTCATTTCTGAAGTTCTTTCAAATAAATCCATAAAACATTGTCATGGGAAAAAATATTTATTAGAAGGGGGCAATGAATATTCATGTGTTGCCAGAGCAAATTGCAAATCAAATTGCGGCGGGAGAAGTGATTGAAAGGCCCGCAAACGTGGTGAAGGAATTGTTAGAGAACAGTTTAGATGCCGATGCAAAAACAATTGATATTCAATTTCGTAAGGGAGGAAGCTCGTACATTTGTGTGAGCGATGACGGTAAAGGGATGGACGAGCAAGATGCGCATTTATGTTTTACACGGCACGCAACCAGTAAATTGAAACGGTTGGAGGATTTATACGCATTGCACTCTTTTGGTTTTAGAGGGGAAGCCTTACCTTCGATTGCCAGTATTTCGAAAACAACTTTGCGGACTTGCGATAACGATCATCTCGTGGGGACAGAAATAGAATTGATAGGTGGAGAAATACGTTCAAAGAATCTTTGCACGCGTACGCGAGGAAGCACCTTTACGGTGGAACAATTATTTTTTAATATACCGGTTCGACGTAAGTTTCTGAAATCAGAATCCACAGAGAGTGCTCACATCATCAATGGCGTTCGACTGTATGCCTTAGCTTACCCAAATGTGCATTTTACACTCACCGAAGATTTTCGACAAATTTTTTCATCCCCAACATGCGTCTCCCTAGAGGAGCGCGTCGATGAAATTTGGCCTCGTCGTTCGTGCAAGCATTGGATCCCTCTCAAATTTGATAAACATGCAGTCTCCATTTCGGGGTTAATTTGCCCTCCGGGTTATGGCTATGCGGGAGCACAAGAAGTGTACATCTTTTTAAATAAGAGACCGATTGCGAGTCTATGCTTGTTGGGCATTATTCGCGAATGCTATCGAACTTATTTACCTCCCAAAACTTATCCTGCAGTTTTTCTATTTATTCGTCTGCCAGAATCGGATGTGGACATTAATGTACATCCAGCAAAACGAGAAGTACGCTTTAAAAATGAACAAATTTTACGGCAATACGTACTTGAAGCCTTATCAACGGCATTGCAGACACATGTAAAAACTGTAGAAAGTTTATCCATTATTCCGCAGAAACAGGAGGCGCAAGGGATATGCAACACGACCGCCATGGATAAGCCTTTTCTAGGCCCAACACCCTCGCAGTGGGTATACGGCGGAAAAGAGGCAACAGAAGACGTGAGGGAACGTAGTAATTTTCAAAGCGTTGAAGACAGTTTACAACTGGATGATAGAGAGCACGAGGTTAAGACAACGACCCTACAAGACGATATCAAAGAACAGTGGAATATTGAAAAAATCCAACAAAATATCGTCAAAGATTGTAATTTGGCACATCTTACATTTTTAAGCGTCTGGCAGAAGCGTTATGCACTGTATGAAAACAAAACTTACTTACTTTTTTTTGACTGTAAAGCCGCATATGCGCGTATTTGCTTTGAAAAATCGCTGTCTCAGCTACAACAACGGACATTGTATTTGCAGAATCTTTTATTGCCCCATACGTTTACGTTATCCCCTTTGCAATCCGCATTATTAAAGCGTAATTTAGGGTTTCTAAACGAGCAAAAAATTTGTTCTCTCAGGCATTTGAACGAAAACCAATTTTTGTTGGATGCTCTACCGCAATGTATCGATGTAAATAAAGCAAGTTTGTTCGTGGAAAACCTGTTGCTAGAATTGGATAATTACGGAAAATTACAAGATCGGTTAACTTGGATAAACGACGTCGCTTGCCTGCTGGCCAAGCAAGTATTTTTGTCAGAGCTCTCGGAGGTCAGAGTGGCGTATTTCCGGCAAGAATTAAGTCATTGCAACAACGTCGTAACGGATCCAGAAGGTAATTTAATCTGGCATATTTTGTCGGTGAAAGATTTGGAGCATTTGAGTTTACATGTGCAAAAGATATAACATTACTTTGAGTTCGCACCCCTGAAGATTGTACATTCATGCGTGTGTAATTAAGGGAATCATTTGGTAAAAAGTACACCGAAAGGAAAATGTGATACAACAAAAAGGCCTGCCTTGCGGCAAGCCAATTTTGTTGTGTTTAACAACCGATATTAGAAGTTATAACGTAACCCTGCTTCAAGTGAATGACAGAATGGAGTTTTGACAGATTGATTATTATTTTTAACTTTAGCCGTGTTAAACAATTTGTAACCTGCTTCAACAGTCCAGTTTTCGTTAATATCATATCCTAAACCGGCTACCACTTGCCATGCAAACACCGTTTTAGCAGTATCTACTTTGGTGGTTTTGTTATGAATAGCGAACTTGGCTACACCCAAACCTGCTCCAACATACAAAGCAACTTCTTCGGTCAAAGCATAGTCGTAGTAGACATTGACGATACCTGCCAGGGCATTGAACTTATCAATGTTAGCAGTATTTACAAACGGATTTGTACTTTCCTTAACTTTAGCCTGACGGTAAGAGACTTCTAATCCCAAACGCCATGCGTCGTAGGAAACACCGAATTCTACGGCACCTGTACCCCCATTTTTATATTTGACCTTATCTCTGTTTCCAGGTTTTACAAATCCACCTTTAACGGTAACATACGGGTTAAAGGAAGAAGCAACATCCGCTGCAAACAAGCTTCCGGCTTCAATTGCCAAAGCACTTAATGCGATTTTGAATAATTTTTTGTTCATTTTATTTCTTATCTTTAGGTTTTTTGCTCCTTTTATAAGAAGCACTTACCATTAACCACCATTAACAATAGAAAGTCAAGCATTTTTTTAAATTAGACTGCCGTTATATGGTTTCGTTCAATTTATTTAGGCAAAAATTTTTAAATAAAGTAAATATTTGTGATGCATTTTTTAAGTATGCACATTGGGAAGATAGTTTTTGTAACTCTTGGGTACTACATTGTCGAATTAAGTATTGTATTTCCGCAAGTCTGTCTCTGTGTATGCAGAATGAGCGGAGCCCTAAACTTAGGCCAAATGCGACATAAATGGGATCACTGGCCATTTCTCCACACAAATGTACCGCTTTATTCCCTTGTTGCCCAGTTTTTGCAATTTGAATTAATAGTCTCATAATTGCAGGATGCATGACTTCATATAAGTGAGCAACTTGTTCGTTGGTACGATCTACCGCTAAAGTATATTGGGTTAAATCGTTGATGCCGATGCTTAAAAAATCGCAGTGTGGCATCAATAAATCGGCAATAAGTGCAGCGCTTGGCGTTTCGACCATGGCTCCTATTTTTAAGTTTTGGTTGAATGGAACGTTATTTTGTTCTAATTCCAACTTACATTGGTCGAGAAGAGCATTGGATTCAACAAGTTCTTGTGGACTTGTGATCATGGGATAAAGAATTTGAAGTGGACCAAAAGCACTTGCTCTCAATATGGCACGTAATTGTTTCAGAAAAAATTCTCTATTTTCCAAACAAAACCGAATGGCTCTAAGCCCTAAAAATGGGTTGCTTTCTTTGCTGAAATAATCTATTTGTTTTGGAATTTTATCCCCACCGATATCGATTGTTCTGATAATAACGGGATGCGGTGAAGCTCTTTCCGTAAGTTTTTTATAGATTTCAAATTGTTCATTTTCCGAGAGCAATACATCTCTTTGCAGGAAAAAATTTTCGGTACGAACTAGACCAATACCTTTGAAATTGAGTCTCGATAACTGATTTGCGGTAATAGGCTCGTCACATGTTAGCCAAAGTTCTACTTGCATTCCATCTTGCGTTTTCACAGGACCAATAGGCCGTTGCATCATCAGTTGCAAACGTTCTCGTTGTTTTTGTAGCCGTCCGTAGTGAGCTAACGTGCAATGTGCTGGATGGATAAACACTTTCCCTTCATCTCCATCTAATAATAGACGATCATTGTTTTTTATTTTTTTGCAAACCTTAGGTAAATTAACAATGGTTGGAATGCCGAAAGAACGAGCCATAATAACTGTATGGCAGGTTTGACCGCCTTTTTCCAAGATGAGTGCTTGAATTTTTTTACTTGAAAAAGCAGTTGTGTCTGATGGATCTAATCTGTTGGCTACCAAGATACGCGGTTCCGTGAGTGAAGCAGCTAAGTCAGAAAAATTGTGTCCCAATAAATTATGCAAAACGCGTCGTGCAACGTCTTTAAGATCCAAATATCTTTCTTTGAGTTGAGCATCTTCAATGGTGCTCAATTGTTTCACAACTCTCTCTACCGACAAACTGAAACAATAGGCTATATTGCAGCACTGGTTCCGTAAGCTGTTAATCGTGGTGTTATAAATGGCTTTGTCTTCGAGTAACAGTAAATGAGCATCAAAAATACTAGCCTCCGCTGCTCCGAGTTTTTGGGTTATTTCCGCCTGAACATTTAAAATTTGCTGCCTCGCTTTATCAATAGCGTTTTGAAACTTTTTTATTTCGGATTGAATCTGATGCGATTCGATAGGATAATATGGAACTTCTAACTCCGTTTTTATGAACACCCATGCAGGCCCACACGCAATGCCATTCGATGCACCTACGCCTTGTAACATTATTTCTAATATTGACTTATTAGGCATATTTGATATACACTAAGCAGGTTAAAAAGGAACGTTATACGCTTGCAAGTATTTTTTTGAGAAATTTTGAACCACGCTGTTTTGGAAAAGATATGCGAGGTAATGCGAGCAGTGTTTTGATATAAACGCTAGATAGTAGTAACTTTTAGCACATTTTCTGGTTTTTTAGCCAAGTTATCAAACGTTCTAACCCTTCTTCATTGGATACTTTAGGCAAGTATTGTAAATCCATTTTTGCTGCCGAGATGTCAAAGTAATGATCTTTGGCTAGTTCTTTTGCAAGAAATCGAGTCATGGGGGGTTGTTTGGTAATGCGTAAAATTTTGTAGAGGATTTCGAAGATGCCTCCCATCAAATAAGCAATTTTATAAGGGATTCTTTTGTGGACGCAGGGCATGTTAAGTCTTATGAGTAGTTGATTAATCCATTCCCACAGACGTACAGGGTCATCTTGCGATAGGAAATACGCCTTACCGTCTACGATACCTTGTCCTAAAGTCTCCATGGCTAAGTAATGCGCTTCTGCAATGTTTTCTACGTAGGACAAATCAACCCAGTTTTTACCGTCACCTACCTGAAACAGTGAACCTTTTTGAGCTAATTTTAAGAGCGTAGGTATAAGGTGGTTGTCGCCGGGACCCCACATGAGATGAGGTCGTAACGCAACCGTCGCAAGACCTTGTTGCCCGTTAGCCTCTAAAACAGTCTGTTCGGCAATACGTTTGGTTGCTGCGTAGGCACATGATCTACATCGACCGTAGGGCATACGCTCGTTTACATTGGATAAATTTTCTCCGTTGAAAATAACGCTCGGTGTACTCGTGTAAATGAGTTTCTGTACGCCGCATTGTTGACAGGCTTTCAAGACATTGCGCGTTCCAACAACGTTGGTTTGGTAGTAACTTTGGTAATTACCCCAAATACCAGCCTTAGCAGCGACGTGAAATACAACATTGCACCCTTGAACGGCGGTTGCAACAGCGCTGAATTGATTTAGATCACCGTAAAATAATTCAACTCCATTTTCTGTCAAATCTTCGCAAGGACTTCGGCTAAAACTGCGTAAATGGTGTAGACCTTTGTTTTGCAGTATTCGAACGAGATGCCGCCCTAAAAAGCCCGATCCTCCTGTAATAAGTATTTTCACAGCTGTTTACATTCATATAAAAAAGTAATTGCCTGGCAAAAAGATTTTTATACGTTTTTATCAGCGTATATCTACGGTGTAAAAATCTTGAAATCACAAGCAGCTATGGATAACCTTGAGTGTCGCTAAGGGCAGTAAATGAATGTACTTGAAATAGAAACCCGCAAGTAAATTTAGACTGTGTATTTCCAAAGACTCAAAGAGTTATCCGAATATCGAAGCAGTAGATATATTCAATTCATAGAAACTTTATCAGTCTATCCCATTAGATATTTTTGAGCTCTATGAGAAAGTTATCCGTAATTCGTTCCAAAAATCTTTTGCTTGTTTGCCAATATTTACTTTGTCTTTTATCTTACATTTGTTGGTTGGATTTTATCATCCAAAATCCAAAGTAGCCATTTCACAAGTCAATAAGGCAGAGGAAAGTCCTTACATAAAGATTCTACTTTATCTCGAATTTTTTTGCTTCCCAACAAAGAGCATTCCTGCAAAGTTTGGTGCATAAGTTCGGCAATTTCTTCCATTGCTTCACCGCCCATTCCTCGCGAAGTCAAAGCGGCTGTCCCTATGCGTAACCCACTGGCCTGGAATGGACTTCTTGTTTCTCCCGGAATCGTATTCCGATTAACGGTAATTTTATTTTTTTCCAACAATTCTTGGGCTTTTTTACCCGTTAAATCCGGATGCGAAGGTCTAAGGTCAATCAGAAACAAATGATTATCGGTTCCACCGCTTATTAAAGTATATCCTTTTCGGGCAAAAGCATCTGCCAGGTGGCGCGTGTTTTGAATAACCGCCTGCTGATATTCTCTAAACGTGGATGTCAACGCTTCTTTAAAACACACCGCCTTGCCCGCAATAACGTGCATGAGAGGCCCTCCCTGAGTCCCCGGGAAAAGAATTGCATCCACTTCTCGGGCGTATTTTTCCTTGCAAAGGATAAGACCCCCACGAGGTCCGCGTAAAGTTTTATGGGTGGTTGTGGTCACAAAATCAGCGTAGGGCACCGGCGAAGGATGTAGACCGGCCGCCACCAGTCCTGCTATGTGCGCAATATCGGCAAGGAGATAAGCACCCGACTGCTTTGCAATTCTTCCCATACATTCAAAATCAATCGTACGCGGGTATGCCGATGCTCCAACGGTAATCATTGCCGGCTTCTCCTTCATCGCCAATTTCTCTAAATTATCGTAGTCGATGCACCCCGTTTGTAAATTGACCCCGTAATGTACCACATTAAAAAGCATACCGCTCACATTTTTTGAATAACCGTGCGATAAATGTCCTCCGTGATCCAATTGCATGGTCAATAACTTGTCTCCCGGACGTAAAACGGACAAGTAAGCGGCTACATTGGCTTGCGTTCCCGAATGCGGTTGCACATTGGCATGATCAGCACCAAAAACCTGCTTTGCTCGCTCAATAGCCAAGGATTCGATTTGGTCCACATACTCACACCCTCCATAGTAACGCTTACCGGGATATCCTTCAGCGTACTTATTGGTCAAAACGCTTCCAACGGCTTCCAAAATAGCCGGTAAAGTAAAATTTTCGGAAGCGATCAATTCCAATCCGCACTGCTGCCTATCTTTTTCTTGTCGAATCAAATCGGCCACCGTGGGATCCAACGAGTCTAACGATTGGGCGGGTAAACAAAAATGTTGCATGTAAGTTGACTTTAGATGTAAAATTTAAAAAAACAAGTCTTTTCCTTAAAATGAGGAACCTAAAAGGAAACAATGCAATGAGGGAAATAGGGTACGACTGAACATTTCAAAATTGAAAAGGCACGTAATACAATCTTACTATAAGATTATCCAATTTGCTCGTCATTCATTGATTACTCCCCTTTTCTAGAGGCAATTTGCTTGGTTCTTCCTTATTCACCCACAAAATCTTATATAATTATTTCAAATACAAATCCCTTTACTCTTTTCCTTGGGTCTTTATAAAGTTTCAAGGACGTGTTAACAGGAGAAATTCCATTACGTTAAAAAACTATGGACGCTGCAAATAGTATCGGATGCTCTCTCAAAGGACAAAGATTTTATCCTAAAGATTGGATAGACAACATCACAACCCTATCCGAAGATACATTTTCTCTGTACGGCACTTGGTCAAAAACCCAAGATACGTTGCATTTTTCATTCCATTCTCTAATAACTTCGGATACAATCTTTTATTTCCAATCGCCACCATCCTTTTCGCAACTGACAATTTCCATTCCCAATAACGCCACAGTCGCGGTTCTTGAAGCTCCGTCTAGGCGTATACAGCAGTATATACTTGGAGAGCACGCCTCTCTGCAGCACATTAGCCAAGCTCAAGACTCAAATTTACAATTTACCTTGCAAACAGGCTCCCAACTGAACCACTGGACGCATGGGGTATATTCTACAAATTGTAAAGAGAACGTATCCATTCGTTTGTTAGGTCTCCATTCCCATGCCGATTGGCGAGAATGCTTTCTTTGCAAAAACAATGTACACGCAGAAACATGCATAAAAATTGAACATGAAGCCCCCTACACCTATTCCAATTGCTGCGTAAGAAGTATTTTAGACGATATGTCGCAGTTCAAATTTCAAGGAGATATCACCGTACAAACCGCGGCATCTCATTCTCAAACAACCCAAAATAATTTGAATTATTTGTTATCTCCGCAAGCGCACGTATTGTCTTCTCCACGATTGCAGATATACAACAAGCACGTTGTTGCAACGCATGGCTGCGCCACGCAACCGATCGATTTAACGACGCTCTTTTATCTACAAACTCGAGGACTCACCCATACGCAGGCACAAAAATTATTTTTAGTTGGATTTTTACGCGAGACCTATTTGCATTTACCTCAATGGACGGACAGCATGGATATTTTGCTGGAACAAAATCTAAACGATGATTAGCGCAACAACTCTCACATCCAAAATATGGGATCAATTACGTACCGTTCAAGATCCGGAAGTTCATTTAGATATTGTCAATTTGGGGTTAATATACAATGTTCAACTTACAGAAAACGCCTCAAATGACGCTTATAGGGTTACCATTGATTTAACGTTTACCTCACCCTCTTGTCCCATGGCCCCTTATTTATTTCAAGAAATTCACAATGCCGTTACCCTTTTGGATGGAATAGAATCCCTTAATCTCAACCTCGTGTGGGATCCGCCGTGGTCCAAAGATAAAATCTCCAAAGAAGGAAAAATGGAATTAGGGTTATTGTAGTTTTCGCAGCAATGGGCGTAATCTGCCGTTGAATACTTTTTACAAAACTATACACCCTCTTATTGCGAAAACGTTTCAGCACTTATATTCAAGCTTTTTATCGCTTACCGAATGTCCTTTTTAACTTTACGCAAAATTCTACTCAATTTACCTTTAAGACCTCTTCCAATAATAGCAATCGTTTAAATGAAGTATAAATCCGTTTCCCTCAGCAACGATGCTAGATTGTGCCGAACCAAATTGCGTAAACCTTCCGTATTTTTGTGTTCCAAGTCATTTTCAATATTCGAGATGCAGTGTTGGTACAGTGGATAAAATGCTGCCCACAAAAGGACATAACGTTGCTTCAACTCATTTAAAAACACGCGCACCGCTTGTATTAAATTTTTAAACAAAGTTAGCATCTCTTCAAAATTACAAACCAGCATTTTTTCATTTAAATCCGACAAAGCTTCTTGGACTACTAACAAATGTTTTTGGACGTCTATTTTGTAGACATCTTTATATACTTTGGAATCGATCTGTATTTCACAAAAATTTTGCAAAGACTCATCCCAATAATCGGCTAAAAATTCAGAACGCTGGTCTACACGTACCCGACTGACAACCTTTTTTTCTTTATTGAGTTTCGATTCTACCAAACATAAGAACTCGCACAATGTTGCCGGATAAGGTTCTTCAATACGAATTCGCTTACCGTCTAGGAAAAATTCCGATACCATTCCATCTGGAATATTAAGCATTATTTATACCAATTGATTATTATTAAACCAGTTTTTCACAAATAACACCGCAACAGCGATACATTCCATAGAAGCACAGAAATTTTAAACAAAAAAGTTGCACAGCCATCGTTTTCATCCTAAAATGGACTAATGAAGGTAGTTTTTTGGGGAACTCGAGGCTCTTTACCATCAACGTTTACAAAAGATCACTTACACATACATTTACACGAATGTTTGCAGTATGCATTGGATCCAAACACAGGTATAAAACAAGGTCAGTCGATTGACGACTACTTAAATCAAATGCCGCAACACATCACTCATACATGTGGTGTTAATACGTCGTGTGTTGAAATCGGAAGTAATCACGAAAATGAATACATTTTGTGTGATGCCGGTACTGGCATTCGAGATTTTGGGATGTCGTATGCGCGTCGTGGCAACCTTTCAAAACCCGCTTGTTTTCACTTATTTTTAACGCACTTGCACTGGGATCATATCCAAGGATTGCCGTTTTTCGTTCCCTTGTACGTTCCCGGCAATAAAATTATTGTCCACGGTCATCATCACAATTTAGAGGAATATCTTCACCACCAGATGAATCCACCCTGCTTTCCTGTTCCTTTAAAAGCGGTAGGTGCGCAACTTATTTTCGATATTAAACAACCCTGGGAACCATTTGAAGTATGCGGATTTAAAATTCAGTCACTTCAACAAAACCACCCTGGAATTTCTTTCGGCTACCGTTTCGAAAAAGACGATAAAGTAATCGTCTATTCGAGCGATTGTGAACACACGGAAACAGCTCACGAAAACGGATACCCTTTCATAGAATTTTTTAGGAACGCAGACATCTTGATCTTCGATGCAATGTACTCCTTAGCCAACGCAACCATCATGAAAGTTAATTGGGGCCATTCAAATAATTTTATGGGGATTAAACTGGCTGCAAAAGCACATGTAAAACATTTACTCCTCTTTCATCATGAGCCCACAAGCGATGATAAAACGCTCGAACAATTTCTGCTCGATACGATTACGTACGCGCAACTTTATCACAAAGAACGCAAAAGCAAACCCAACGATCGTTTTCCAATAAACATTTCTCTGGCCGCAGATGGATGTGTTCTAAACATATAATCATGAAGCCACAGCGTGGATTTTCAATACTAGAGCTGATAGTAGTCTTGACGATTATTGCCATTTTAGGCAAGGGAGGCAGCGTGTGGCTTCAGTACCAACGACAACAATCGTACGCTCAGGTCCTCGTACAACATTTGGCCATTTATGAAAGCGCTTTATCGATGTATTATTCCGAGCACAATGGCACTTTATCCACAAATTTCACCAACAATACCCCACTGAAAGATATAGCCGATCTGGCCCCTTATTTCCCCTATAATTTTACTGCAGCTAACCTACCTATCTCTTGTTCCTTCATTTTATCCATTGATGGTAGTAACATAAAAATTATTTTAAAAGATATTCCAAAAAATTTGTCGAAACTTGTAGACTCTTTTAAAAAATTGGTAGCCAAAAACTGCTATAGTGGACGGCTTAGCTCTGCACTCTCAGGTAATTTTTATCAAATTACTTACATCTTGAAAGATAGCTCCACCTCTTACCTGTGATCAAGTCCTCTATTTTGAATTCGTGTGCTTAAAGTTCATTCTGTCTACAGTTTAATAGAAAACATAAAACTTGAAAAAGTAGGAAGTCTTAAAGGTGAAGATAAATATTAAATACGTTAAAAGGGTTAAGTAATTGGCAGGAGAAAAAAATTCTACATTAACTAAAAACGATTACGCAGCTAAAGAGCTTTTTGAAGTGAAAAATATAAACATCCACGTAGACTATTCGTAGTAAAAACTACCGACTGCATAAATGCTTGCTGGATCCATAGTTTATAGAAAATCAAGCAAAAGACACTGTTGTCTTCCAAAATAGCCACGGAACACTTAATGTTCCTCATAACGATACGACGAACCCCGTGACACTGCCTGTATCACCGACTGAGTCCTCAGTTGCTGATAGAGAATTTCATCCAAACTTAATTTAAGAGACTTCACTCTGGGTTGTTTGCTCAAGTTTTTTTAGCAAGAGATCTGCAATGATTTTACCCGAAGGTTCGGAATAAGTTGAAAAAAACCGATCCTTGATGCGTTTGCGTATGGCCTTTTGTTCTTCCCA
>JAITJL010000007.1 GCA_031278975.1 Puniceicoccales bacterium | reverse complement strand
ATTAGATGGCATAATCGATAACATCCTGGGCAGGGATGCAGAAATAATAAAAGCTTCTATTGTCTACGGAAGCGAATACGATCCAGAGATACCCATTTTTGACATCCATGAAAATGATGCGGGAGCAGTTCGTTAGGTTACCGAAGCTGTTACCATTTTGGTCCACAAATTCCCGCTTGGTTAGCAGATGTATATTGTTACCGGAATCGAATTTGTAACGCGCCGTCCCCAAAATTAAATGCGTTTTCTTTCCAGGATAGCAATAGGCGTAAATGATGCAATCGTTATGCACGACAAACATGTGGGTATTCTTGTACAAGGTGGTAGTCGAAATATCGTACCCACTCGTCGCACTTGTTACCGGAAAGACGGCAATGCAGTTTTCGGGTGGTATGGGTCTGCTGCCAGTCCAAACGTAACCTGCAGGCCACGAATAAAGGGTTAAGGCAACGTATGATGTGTTCCAGCTGATGTAAGATGCATTCCATCGGGCATAAGCCTCATTGAGGCGAGATGTTTTACTCATTACCAATTGCAACGCAATCGTTTGTCCATTATGTTGAATGACGTTCAAATCACTGTGGTAACAACACGATGCTGAACTCGTGTTGGCATCGTAACCATCCATGTAGGGATTGCGGTCGGCAAACGTTGTGTCACCGGTCGATGGATCAGCCTTAATCCACCAAGGATAGTATCCATTTGAAGTGGCAAAATGGTATTCATTTCCAACTTTCATGATACGCGGTTCGATGCAGTGCTTAAAAGCCTCTTTCTGTTCTGCGTAAGAACATATGTAGGTCACCAGGGGCCCACCCTGGTCAGTGACCATATGAAAATTTAATTTTGTACAGTTGGCGTCACCTGAACCGAATTTATGTAACCAATAAACGTAGATTTTAGCAGTTCCAACGTCATAAATGGCCGTAAAAACATTCTTGTTGTAAGTTAACGCCGTAAAATCTCCAAAACCATTAGCTTTCGAATTATCCAAACCGTTTTCGAGCCTAGCAGTCACGACACTAAAATCCGATTTTTTGATTTTTAAGAATAAAAACCCTTCCGTATCGGGACCCGAAGAAGTATTCCACCAACGCGTGGGTTGCACATAAACAATGGCACACACGTAATCGGTGGTCCCATTGGCTTCCTGCGCCATACATGGTGCCAACGGAACCCAAGCAACTTTTGAAAAAGTATCATCCTCGCTGAATGAATTCATCCCATCGTAAGGCCAAGAATAATTATCCCCTACCTTTTTATCCACTTCAACTGATTTATAAGATAAATTTCCGCTCGTAGTGACTTTATGAATATAAAAAGCCTTACCTCCAAACCAATGACCCGCATCCATTGACATAGAATACAAAGTTCCTGTCGAATCCACCATAATTCCCGGACGTAATTTCTCATAAACTTTTAATTCAGACCCCCAAAGAGTCTTCATTTTTTCAGCCCAAACACCATAGCACCCTGGGTATGAAACTATACAACCTTGTGTATATTTCCCTTCAAACGGCGGTGTGTAGGCTAAGCTATTAACGACACCCATCGACCACAGGCATACACTTAAAACACTTTGAAATAGCCTCCAACGAATCCAATGCATTGGATAATGATATGCAAGCAAAAGACCAAGCGCAAGCAAAGAATTTTGTAAGGCAAGCACTGACACGCTGTTTGGACACAAGTGCAAAAGGGATAGGCCTCGCTTTCCATAAACAACGGCCAAAATGTTTTTCGTCGGTTCCAAATAGGTTATAGCATCCATGCTAAAAATTTGTAAATACAAAGAAGTGAAAAAATGTGCAGTCCATGGGCCTTACAAATGATCCAAGAAATTGTATTGTCATTTTCTAAATTTTATCTTTATTGAAATCAAATGGACAATTATCGAGTGATTGCAAGGCGTTGGCGTCCAAAAACATTCAAAGATCTTGTGGGCCAAGAGGCCATCGTTCAGACTTTATCGAATGCCATTCAATCAAAACGCATTGCGCACGCTTATTTGTTCGTTGGGCCACGGGGAACCGGAAAAACAAGTACCGCACGCTTGTTTGCCATGGCACTCAATTGTGAAAATGGACCTCGCCTTGATTTTGACCCGGCAAGTCCTCGATGTCAGGCAATCTTGCAAGGGCAAAGCCTCGATGTCCTTGAAATCGACGGAGCTTCCAACAATTCTGTGGAACAAATTCGCTCTTTGCGGGAAGATTGCCAGTACGCTCCTGCGGAAAGCCCGTTTAAAATTTATATATTGGATGAGGTCCACATGTTGTCGACGGCCGCCTTCAACGCACTGCTAAAAACTTTGGAAGAGCCTCCATCGCATGTAAAATTTATATTTGCCACCACCGAAATTTATAAAGTCCCCACTACCATTTTATCACGTTGCCAACATTTCGAATTCTATCCACTAAGCCCTTACGTCATTCAACGGCATCTGCGTTACATCGTGGATTGCGAGCATGTTGAAGCCGAAGAGGAAGCCCTCGCCATCATCGCGCAATTGGCCGAAGGGGGCATGCGCGATGCCCAGTCCATGCTGGATCAAGTTCTAGCTTTCTGCGATGGTCAATTAACTTGCGAAGCCGTGCGTGCCATGTATGGGCTCGCAACGACGGAAACCATCCAGACTCTAGCCTCTTATGTCGAACGAGGAGAATACGCCGAAATTCTCAGCGTCGTGGACGACATCGTAAAAAATGGGTGCGATTCCTACAGAGTTCTCAAAGATCTGCAAAATTGCTTTCACGAACGTTTTATGCACGCTGTTCAACAAAATGAGCCTTCCATTTCTCCATTTGTGTACACAAAAATCCTAGAAATATTGAAAACAGGGGAAGAGGCCATTCAAAAAGGATTGTCCGTACGTAATCACTTGGAAAGTATTTTGTTCAAAGCGGTTGAGTGCATCAAATTAACGTCCGTAGAAAAACTCCTTAAAATTTTAAGCGACGCTCAAGACGTAAAAAAAAACTTCCCGTAGATGCGAGTTCATGTACGGATCACGCTGCTTTTGCAGATGACACCGAAGGTAAAAAAGAAGTTCTTTTTAAGAAAATAGAAGAAACCGATAACGACCTTGATGGAACATGCGATGCAAATATGTTATCGGACATCCATGCCCCGTTGAAAGCCGACCCAGAGCCCGTGTACAATTTAGATGACTTTCCAAAATCAGCCCCAAGCAAAGCAAATGCAATCTTGACACCCCCACCCAATTTTCAGGATGCATTCGACACATTGCCAAAAGACGTGCCAAATCAATTCTCGGAATTGTTGCACGGCAAAATCGTCGGTATTTGGCCCATAAGGTCGAATTATTTTATAAAAAATAAGCATACCCATGATTGACTTGCCAAAATAGGGCAAAAGTTTTTAAAATAAATCCATGCCATGGTATTTGTATCGCGTGTTGTTACCTAACACGGCGCAAGAGGATTGTCCCATTATCGAAATGTATCATGGATGCAATGAACGCATCACCCTAGATCCCTATTCAGGATATCCCTTGGAACGCGTTTATACAGCCCCCAATTTGAGCAAAGGGTATTCGGAGTCACACACGAAAAAATTGTTATCCAACGCCAACCTCGCAAGAAAAGGATTTACAAAGTACGTTCGTGACAAATCTTCAGGATGTTACGTAAAGTTGGTTGGACAACAGGGTCCTAACTTTTTTAAAGTCAAATAAATTGATTTGAAGTTAACCCTTGACTTTAAACATTCACTATCCACTTTGATTCTTAGTACCCTTGGCTCCGAGTTATCAATGGACGCGTACCCTTTAAATGCCAAGTTTTACTTCCTACACATCATGAAAGTAACCCTTTCGAAACCAAATATGCTTCAAAATTTGTAAAGGAACATGTAACGCAAATACGCACTGCACCTATTCACGAAATCCACCCCCCTGTTGCCATGCCTTTTTAAAAACTCGATCTAAATATGCAAAGAATCCGTCTCGTCCTTTTTCACATACCCCACATCTTGACGATGATGATTAACCTCATTTTTTTTAAGATAGGCATTGAATAAATCTTCCGCACTCATTCCCAACGCCTGAGCAAGGCAAATGACAAAATGAACGATGTCCACCAATTCAACCCGCGCATTTTGAACGTCCATTTTCTGATAATGTGCCCACCATTTCCAAGGTACACAATCCACCAGTTCCGATACCTCTTGCTGTAAAGCCCGCGCGTAATTGAGGATCCATTTGGCAGTTTCTTGTTGATGCAAACGGTCAACATCCTCGCCTAAAATGCGAACATTTAACCCACGTTGCATCTCAAACATCTTTTCTAATTTGTCCATACCGATAAATTGGTAGGCCGGCAGGGGCTCGAACCCTGAACCAATGGCTTAAAAGGCCACTGCTCTACCATTGAGCTACCGACCCAAATATTAAGCATTCATAGTTACACGACTATTTTGTTAAAGTGTCAATTTTTTTTGAGGGTTTTTTAAACGCGCAAACGTCTTCCAAGCAAGATTTTCCATAATAGGGTACGCATTTTTTGGCTCTTTTAAAAGTTGATCGAATACCTCCACAAAATCCATTTGCAACTGCAATAAAACTTCGTAAGGAAAGTGCGTTTTTAAACGACTCACATACCACGGATTTTGAGAAAACACACAAAACGTATTTTTAGCCCCTATGGGACCAAAAAACTCCTGAAATGTTTGCTCCATGGATGTCAAAGATTGTTTATCCAAGCTGACTACGGAACGTTTTTGACGTAAATAAGCTATTTGCAGTAAAAGACGATTTCTACTTTGCAACGTACTTAGAATACTACGCACCTCCTTGTGGAGAAGATAATGATTGCCTAAACTTTGCAAATACCTTTTGAAATCTCCCGCGTAAAAAGCTTCTACGGGTTCAAAGAATTCATCGTTGGGCACTGTAGGTGTATTACCTAAAACGCAATCCCGCGTAATGGTTCCTCGAAAATTATTGAAACAAGCCAATTTTTCAAATTCGTTCGATATCATTCGCGAATGGCCGTTTAATTTTTGAATGAATAATTCGGCTGCATCGGGATCCATCGTCACGGCATATTGCCCTGATAACTTTTCTATCAGCGCACACAAGCGAGAACCTTGCTCGGCCTCTTCCAATTCGGTACAGCAAGCCAACGATTGAATTGTTTTAAATAACTTCGTACGCTTATCGACCATCGAAGCGGAAATAAAAAAATACGTCTCATCGGGCAGTCGTTTTAGAAAATGAAGCCACTTTTCAATTATATCTTGCCCCGCTTCCGTAATCGCTGGACTCGTATTGGTAAATAAATTTGTGTTGCGTAACCAAACGCACTTGCGAGGTTCAAAAAAGTCTACCGTACGCAAACCTTCCACAATAATTTCAAAAACACGCTTCATATCCACAACGGTATTCATTTGACCATCGATGACTTCCAAAGATGTACCTGCAAGCGTTTCAATCACCGCTTTTGCCTTGAGTTCAACAAAAAACTCATCTGAACCAAAAATAAATTGAAAAGAAGGCTCCACGGTTAATTGATTTTCCGACTTCGATCGTAAGTTAATTTTTCCAATACCTGTTCGAAAACGTGATCTACATCACACCATTCAATTTCCATACGCAAAAAGTAAAAAGGCAAAGTGGGTTTAAAATTTTCTTCAATACGTACGGCGTCCTTTTCGGTTGTAACTACCCACTGAGCCCCTGCCCGTCGCGCGCTATGAAAAAACTGCTCTAATTCTTCTTCGGTAAAGCGATGATGATCGATAAAATGTCTAATGTATACCAATTGAGCCTCTTCATTCTTCAAAAACCGTTCAAAGCCTTCCGGCGAGGCAATGCCACTTAAAATAGCAAGTTTAATACCTCTTAGCATTTTCAAATCAAGTCTTTCAAACTTATCGATACGTTGCAAGTATTTTGGGCAATGAATGCAAGGCAATAACTTGGCGCGCTTATTGTAGCGGCGAATAAATCGCTCCAATGCACGTAATCGTTCCGGGGCCACCTGATCACTTTTGGTTAAAAAAATGAAATGCGCACGTTTCATATGCGACAAGGGTTCCCTTAAAATGCCACGCGGCAACAGGGCTCCGTTGCCAAACGGATTGGTGGCATCCACCAATAGCAAATAAAAACTTCCCTTGAGCTGCAAATATTGAAAACCGTCATCCAAAACCAACACATCCGCATTAAACTGTCGAATGGCGTATTGTCCTGCCTTAACACGATCTTTGTCCACAATAACTGGAATATGAGGTAAGTTTCGTGCCAACAAGACAGGCTCGTCACCTGAAATTTCCGACGATATCAAACAACGTACACCATCGCTTACAACTTTGGGTGGCGGTGGAAGCGAATGGGTCAACCATCGTATCCAACATTTCCAACACCTTTCTTTTTTCCCCTTATATCCACGACTCAAGACGGCTACTTTACGTCCATTTTGACTTAAGTAACGCGCTATCTTCTCAACAACAGGTGTCTTACCCGTTCCTCCTACCGTCAAATTACCCACAACAATCACCGTACAACCTAAATGTTGGGCATGTAACCACCGTTTTTTATACGCACGTGTCCTTAATTTAACGACCCATAGAAAAAGAAATGAAAAGGTACGCAAAATAAATGCCCAATAGCGGGCCTTTTTGTCGTGTCGTTTGTTATAAATAACATCGACAATGAAACTTTCACACAACTTTAACTTCTGATGCCAACACTTAAAATAGTGCATACAAAGTTAACCCAGCACTACTTCAACGGATATATCACCAAATCACAGCGACGATCTTTCCAGGAATCAACCTTACTCAATCCTTGCGTTGCATGTATGCTCCCTAACGATAAAATTTCAACATTTCTTTCCGCAATGCCATTGTTTACCAAAAAATGCTCAACGCTATTCGCTCTTTTTTCTCCCAAACGTAGGTTGTAAGCATCCGTACCTCGCCAGTCGCAATGTCCCACAATCAGTAATGTTGATTTTGGATTATGCTTCAAATGTTCAACAATAGCGCACAACAAATCTTGATTTTTTTCAGATAACCTAAAGTTGTCAAAATCGAAATAAACGGACAATGCCACATCTTGCTCATTGTACAGCTGACCGTAAGCTTTATCCTCTGACCTTTCAAAGGGGTAACAACGTTCATCCAACCTTTCACCTAAATTCTCATCGTCTTGCAAAAACTTTCCACTTTCGGGACGTATAAGTTGTTTTACCTGAGTATCGGAAGGCTGAGGATCCGGAAAACTCTTCGAACGATTGAAACAACCTGTTAAGCAAAAACAAAAAACCACTACGCAAACTCTTTTCATAAGTTTCTTCCACTTGAATGTAAATCGACAAAAATGTTTTGCAAGAATTATATGCAACAAGTGTCAAAATTTTGACTTGCTAAAGGAGGACCTTGGCTAAACCAAGGCCCTGAATAGGATGGGAGAAATTATTCCATTGGGACGACTTGTTCAACCGGCTTTTCTTCGGGCATACTTATAAAAATATGTTTCGCCAGACGATTTTTTAAACGATTTACCTTATTGCGGTGGATAACCTTACGTTTGGCAGCCTTATCCAAAGCAGACATGTATCCTATGGCAACTGATTTTATTGCATCTTTGTCATTCGTAGGCTCTAGTGCCCGCAATTTTTTAGAAAATGTCTTCAGACGACTTCTTTCAGCTTTATTTTTTGCAGTTAATTTTGCCGTTTGTCGGATAGATTTTTGGGATGATTTTATATTCGCCATACGCTTCTTTGTAAATCTCTTTTCAATAAAGAGAAAATCAATTCACACCTATGTCAAGTTATATATTCGCGAATAAAATAAATAAAACCTGCACACCGTAAACAATCTATGAAGATATATAAAATATCACTTTACACCCTTAATAAAAAACTTTCTCTCATACCCACGAATACTTAATCATGAGCTGTGACGAAAAATCCATCTTTACAATCCCTAAATCCACTTTTGAATAACCTTTGTAAATCTGCCCACAAAGCTTTGCAATCCGCTTCGGAACCCTCCAAATATGCTTCCAATAATGCATCACGACCCGCTGACAAGATCATCAGATCTATGATGCTACCGCCATCGGCCGTCTGCTGATTGTACGCAAATGTAACGGATACATCAGGATATTTTTTTATCGTGCGTACAATTTTAGCACAAGGCCGTGCGTGTAGGCCTATTTCATTGATTACCTGCAACTGTCCTTGTATTACGTATGCCACAAGATCTTATATAAATAGGAAATAAAAATTTTGACAATACAATCTTTTCATTTGCTTTATTTCACAAAAAATGTTGAGATGCAATAAAAAAAATGAGAATAGCGCAATGCAGTCTACTTATTTTATTATCAGGGTGCATCTACGCAAAAAACCTAATACAGCATACGGTATTTGAAGGTGGTGTACACTTCAAATCCGAAGATATTCAGCGCGGTTCTTTGAAAGCAAAACGCGGTATAGAATCTCATGTAATGTTACTGGTAAAAAACGAAAAAAGAGGATTTTATGCTGAAACAAAGGCTTTTTTACCCACCCAGTATAAAAATTTATTCGGTGATCGATGGATGCTTGGAGTAGGCTACTTACAAAAGTTGACAGACTTTTTTACATGGGATCTGGGATCTCAATACCATTTTTTACAAAGAATTCCTAAAGACCAATTGGGGCATTGGCGTGAATTGTACACCGGTATCAAAACAGATCTACTGATGGCACCTAGTCTTTACGTATACCACGATTTTGAAAGAAGACAATGGTGCTGGGAAATAAAATTTAATTACGATTTCGATTTGGAAGTTTTTGGTTGGAAACATTGGACATTGGACACGACTTGTACTTACGGCTATTTGAAATACAAAAAACCCTTCGGAGGTGTACGATCGAAGGCATGGGAACGTAAAGATCATTATTGGTATACCGCGTTGAGTCTCTTTTTAACCTACCATTTTAACGATCACTGCTGTGCAAGGATAGGTCCACAATTTTCCTACAATCGAGACGGTACAAAACCTTACTCTTCCGCCAATGAGGCTACACATCACTCTCATCTATGCTCTCTTAACGTAGGATTATCGTATTACTTCTAAGGCATTGCTAAATTTCGTGCCTTTAAATTTATAAAATTTCATTTTAATGCCAGATTTAAGTAGGACCTACGCTTCTATAGGACAAAAACTTAACGGCAAGTGCGATATTGTTTCGGGGAATTCTACGTTGACGATGCCGCTCAATCGCGTTTCTTTAAACCAACGAGAAATGTTTTCTACTTTTGTACAAAGGGTATCCATGGTTTGCATTTGATGTTGTGTAGGGTTGATAACCATAAGTTCAACCTCGGTAACGCCTAGCTTTTTTAGTTGTTGTCCGTACAGCAAGAGTTGAAACCCCTTACCTTGATCGATTTGATGGGGTGTAAAATTAAAATGCGGCGATATTTTGTAGTCAACGATGATAACATGTGTTGCAGTTATGAGAGAGGTTCCCTTAAACGCCAGCAAGTCGATGCGGCCCGATAATCCATCTTCCAGCTGAGGTAAATCCCATTCGGAGTGTATGTGCCAAGATGCGCTGAAAAACCTTTCACAAGCTGCGGACAATTTTTTGCACAAAGCTGTAAGTTGCTCCATCCATTGATGTACAAAGTAGGGCAATGGTTGTCCGTTGCACGCATACAGTTCTTGTAACGATAACAACTGCGTGCGAATATTATCGTGAATACGTTGTACCCAATCGTCAAAATCTGCGGGTGTTCTGGAAAATTGTAAGCATTGGTGTGTCCATTCTCCTAAAATTTTTTGCTTGTCGCAAATACTCCGGAAATCGATCCACGCATTGATTTTCAAAATGTTTTCCAGCCATGTCTGCCACGGAGCAAGTTTAAATCGTTCCCATCCTTTACAGGTTAGTTGGATCGATGCCGGATGTAGTTTTAAATAAGCTCTCGATCGGTATTTAATCTTTTTCTGCGCATTGTCTACGGCATACTTGGGTACGGTTAACTTATCCGTAGCCTGCCATAACGGTATGCTCCCAACATCATGCGTTTGTTCGGCGTAGGTTGCGATAACGTTGCATCCCATTTTTTCCCAATGAAGGACGGTATCGTTGAGGTCTTGTTGAAGCTTGTTCCACGCGTCCTGGTAAGCGCAAGGGATAAAGTAACGGTTGCAAGGGAAACAGCGTGCCGCTTCCAAGGATACAAACACCGCATCGGAATTCTCTTTTTGCGTCAAAAACGCGCGCAAAATGTTAAAAAATTGGTCGCGGTGCATGCGGCTAGGATATGCTGTCGATGCTATCGACTCGATTGCCTGAGTTTTTTGCGCGTGACTCCTGAATGCCGGAAGAATTTTTTCCAAAAATTCGTCAAAAAGCCCTTGCTCCGGAAGGATAATGTGTTGGAATTTTCGTATCCATGCGTTTTTATTTTTGAGCAGGTACGCCTGAAGGATAGAATAATCATGCGTTAAACAGTGATGTACAGCGTTTTGCAGGTCTTGCCGAATATTTTTGTAAAGCGTTTTGTCCAGAAAAAAATGGTTGCGTAGGCACGTAACGTATTCGAAAAATGCGTCCAATGTCCCTAAACGCATCCATTGGATCCAAACGGACCACAATGTCGATGACTTACCGGGTTCAGAAGCGATTTTTTGAAGTATTTTTTCATTGCCTACGCAAATGGCATCTCTATTGGAAAATGTCTGATTTTGATACCATAAAAGTTCTTGATGTAGGGTGGGGAAACCGTAAACCGATTTACGATTTTGAAAGACCATTTGAGTGTCTCGAATACGTGTAACGTCCTCGCAATATCGTAATAAAGAAGCCTTTTCCGGAACAAAATTTATCCACGTACAATGCGGACAATACCTTTGCAGTATTTTAAAAAAAGTTTCATGTAATGCTTCCGTGAAGCATCCGTACAAAACGATTTCATCTGAAATAAGTTTTTCCGCTGAAATATTTTTTTGATAAAATATTTTGGGTGTTATCCAGCGTTTTTTTGCAAGCCACGCTTCCATGCGCGTGCGTTCATCGTAGGCATAAGTTTGCAACAGGGTATCCGCAAGACACCCTGGATCTTCTTCAGTCGGATCTAAATTTTGAGCCAAAAAAGGTAAATATTGCTCCGGGAAACAACACTCTTGCAGATTTAATTTGCGACATAATGTTTGCAAAAATTCGGTGGGTGTAAAGAAGGCACGCTTTACCTCTTTGCCCGAAGGCAGGTATTGCAAAAAAATGCTACGCACTTGTTTTGACGGAAAGATCCAAATGCCACTTTTTTGCAATTTACGTTGGGCAAAATTTAAACCTCCCTTGGGTGATTCAAACAAAAACACCTTGACCATCAGTTTGTTATGAATTTAATTTTATGCATTGTTTTATGATTCGTACGAAGAAAAAGCAAGTAATTTCAGAGAAAACGAGTGGGTTTGTATTGCTGTACGAATTATTTTTTAACCTGTGTCTACCAACGCTTATACTCATCAAAGGATGTACTTGGTTAGGTTTATCCTCCAAATGTGGTGTTGTATTGGCAATGGCTTGTCCTTTTTCTTATGGATTGCTGGAGTGGATTAAAGAACGCCGTTTTAATTGGATTTCTTTTTTGGGCTTAATCAGCATTTCCGTTAAAGGGAGTATTGGACTATTCGAATACTCTAATCAATGGCTTGCGTTAAATGAAGCTTTGCTTCCAGGTATATTGGGGGTAACGATTCTTTTATTGAGACTCACAAAACGTCCCCCATTTTTGACAAAAATTCTGCTGAATGAACAATTTTGTCACGTGGAAAAAATCATGACAACGCTCAATCAACTCGGAAATCTTTCAAAATTAATGTATAAAATCTATTTGTATGAGTGGATTTTGGCATTTTTGTTTTTCATGAGTGCTCTTTTAAACTTCGCACTGGCTAGGTATTTGGTCGTACATCCGGCAGGAAGTACGGAATTTAACCATGAACTCGGATTATTAACGGGGTGGAGTTTTGTCATCATTGCAGTTCCCGCTACGGTAGGCTTATTGCTCATCGTATGGCAATTTTTTGTACACGTTCAACGTTTTTCTCAATTGGCGTGGAATGAAATTCTAAAAACATGACCCATCGCAGAAAAAGCTTTTCAGGGTTTTCTCTGTTAGAACTCTTAACGGTTCTAACCATCATTAGCGTTTTTATGGGCCTTTTATTTCCCATCGGAGAAAAATTTGTAAGTAAAAGTCGACGTGTGGCCGATGCAACGCATTTGCGGCAATTAGCTTTGGCTTACTTGGATTATATTTCTGAAGATGAAAACAACTTTCAAAAATTTAACTATGTGAAAAGCTCTTACGATTGGGCCAATTTATTGGCTCAATCAGGTCACATCAACGACCCACATATGTATGTGGCACAGCAAGATCCCGAATTAGCGCGTGTACAAGAAATTCCATTACAAATAGTAACCGATTCAAATACGGAACCGTGGATACATAATGCAGCATTTAGGAAATTACCCATCAGTTGGATATTCATAACGGGTATTCCGCGCAATGCTCCTCTGCATACAACTCCATTGGCATATTCGCGGGGTCTTAAAATTTCTACCGGGCGTTGGGACGAAAATAGTGTGTATGGAACGCAAGGTGGTTTTGTCGTTTTTTTAGACGGGCACGTTAAGTTTTTCTCCTCTCTACAAAATCGGCTCATCGATTACAAAACCGGGCAAGCAACCGGCGATATTCAACGTGCCGTTCCCGAATTTGCGCATGCTTACGACGTACGTGGACGTGTTTGGTAAAGCGTTTAACCACTTGCAATGCCGAAAAATGTTTTACTCAAAAAACCTACGTATAAAAATTCTATAAGCTGCAGTTTCTTAAAAACCATCGTCTCTGTATCCAAATCAAGATGGGTGTGGTATAAAATAGAAAAACGGATGAGATAATTAAACTTGGCCAATGATATCCTAGAGTCTTCAACGGTGCTTTTTGATATCCTATAATACCTAATAAGAGAAAAATTTGTAAACAGATATTAAGGATAACAACAAAGCGGTGTGGATGGTGTAAGCATGTACTTTGGGTGCAATTTTGTTTTAAACAGATGAAACTGGTACATAAGAGGCATGCTGAAATTCCAAAAGGTTGGCTATAGGTACCCGCATCCAGATACAATCCAAGCAAAATTGTTACCGGAATCCCATTGAATAATGACAATCCGTAAATGGCCGATGTAACAAACCACCCGTCTATAAAAAGACAGATGTCGATCGTTTCCGAAATCCACGTGCATACTGTATAGATGAGTAAGTTTAAAGTTAAATAAGAAAATATGGGATACCATTTCATGATTCGGGGACAACAGGTATGAGAACACTTACTTCTTCCAACCACATTAAGTAGTCTCCCAATTGAACTTTCCCAATCCAATCTTTTTTCCTTGTAACTTTGGTTAGCTGACCGACAAATATATTGGCTGGGAATTGCTGTCCTAGCGAGGTTGTAACAATTTTTCGAGGTTCCGGACAAAGTCCTTTTAAATTGAGCAAATGGG
Source organism: Puniceicoccales bacterium (assembly GCA_031278975.1). Taxonomy (GTDB): domain Bacteria; phylum Verrucomicrobiota; class Verrucomicrobiia; order Opitutales; family UBA9783; genus CABUVL01. The sequence goes on along the minus strand of JAITJL010000007.1, from coordinate 40,018 downwards.
CTCTTTTGGGAGAAAACGGAGGATTATAGGTTCCTTGGAGTAGGAGAGGTTCCTTCTTATCTTCAAAATGTACCAATAGACGAAATTTAGGACTCGAAACAAGTTCGACGGTGGAACTATTCACGTAGACTTCGGCAATGCGTCCCACAATACCCTGTGAACAGATGACACCTTGACCTATTTGAATACCGTCACCCACACCGCGATCAATAACGAGATATTGTGCCCAAGTATCCACACAACGCCTGCACACGCGTGCAACCAGGTATTGAAATTTTTCTGAGGAAGGCAACTTGTTTAAGCGCAGAATCTGCTGGCAATGACGTACTTGTTCCGCCTGTTCCAATATTTTTAATTTTAAAAAAGCATTTTCTCTCGCCAGATCTCGGCAGTAGGTCATCAGCTTAAGTTTTGATTCTGAACGTAGGGCCCAAAAATTTTGCAAACGTCTTAACGTTGTAATTCCCGTCTGTGTTGGGGCATGCACTTCAAAAAACCAACGATTTAGACGTTTTCTAATACTTATGGGGATGATAACACAACCTACTACCCAAAAAATGAGGACACATACGATAAATTTGCCGACAATACGTGTTCGCAAAGGATTAATATTCTTCGTTTAACCAGAATGTTAAATTGTGTAAAACGGCCCCTGTACCATTGGCTACAGCTCGTAATGGATCGTCCGCTATGGTAACGGGTAAATGGGTTGCATCACCGATCATTTTGTCTAAATTCCGCACTAAAGACCCGCCTCCTGCCAAAACAATACCTCTATCCACCAAATCGGCAGCCAATTCAGGTGGGCAGCGATCCAAAGCTTGTCGTACAACTTCGATAATGGCCGTTAGGGCGTCACAAAGCGCTTCTCGAATTTCTACCGACGAGACAACGACCGTTCGCGGAAGACCTGCAATGGTGTCGCGTCCTTTGACTTCTAAAGTGAGTTCTTCTTCGAGCGGCGCTGCAGAACCGATGGCAATTTTTATATCTTCAGCCATACGTTCTCCAATCATCAAATTGTAAGATTTTTTCAAATGATTGATGATGGATAAATCCATTTCATCTCCACCCACGCGTAAACTTTTGGCAAAGACAATACCCGATAAGGAAATAATGGCCACCTCCGTAGTCCCTCCCCCGATATCAACAATCATGTTGGCGGCGGGTTCATCGATGGATAAGCCCACTCCTATGGCGGCGGCCATAGGCTCTTGCAATAATAAAACTTCTCTTGCGCCCGCATGAATGGCCGATTCTTTTACGGCACGGCGTTCGACTTCCGTGATGCCTGATGGTACTGCAATCACGACGCGAGGTGGCACAAAGCGATTATTGCGACATACCTTGTTGATGAAATAACGCAGCATGGCCTCCGTGACTTCAAAGTCGGCAATCACTCCATCCTTCATGGGACGCAAGGCAGTAATATTTCCTGGCGTACGCCCCAACATTTTTTTTGCTTCAAGACCTACGGCACGCACTTTTCGCGTTTTATTGTAGATGGCAACGACACTGGGTTCACTCAGAACCACCCCTCGATCCTTGACAAATACGAGTGTATTGGCAGTTCCCAAATCAATACCTATGTCGTGAGAGAAAAATGAAAATAACTTGCCAAGTATCGACATATTTGCTTAATTATCTAGATAAAATTGAGGCACTTTAATTTGTGCGTGATAGATACACTAAGCGCTTTACTGTAAAGATAAAGAATTTTTAATCAAAAAATTTAAAAGGTATGGAAACGAGCTATTTAATTCAAGATCTAGCGGCTGTGGTGGTGGGAGCAAGTGTCGTATCCATCATCTTTTCCATGTTAAAATGGCCTAGCATTTTAGGATATTTGCTTACGGGATTACTGATCGGTCCACACTTAAGTCCAAACATTTTTATACACGATAAGGCAAGTGTTCAAGAAATTAGCGAGTTGGGTGTTATTTTCCTGATGTTTTGCATCGGACTTGAATTCGATTTGAAAAAATTGCAACAGACGCTTTTCCCATGTTTGTTGGCCATGTTTCTTCAGGTGGTTTTGGCTTTTTTCATCGGAGCTTTGATGGCACGTTTTTTAGGATGGACGGCATTGGAGGGAACCTTTTTAGGAGCCGTATGTGCCATTAGTTCCAGTATGGTCGCTATACCCATCTTGAGGCAAAAAAATGCTCTTAAGAAGAGCTTTGCACAATTTACGATCGGCATTGCTATTTTAGAAGACATCTTTGCGGTTGTTTTACTCGTCATTTTTTCCAACGCTGGGCAAGGTCGTTTTAACTGGAATCAATGTTTAAGCTTAGTTTTTTGGATGACCTCCTTTATTGCTAGCATGCTGGTGCTAGGGCGTCTGTTTGCCCAAAGGTTTTTAAAAATACTGACCAATATTCACAGTGAAGAAATTATTCACGTATGCGTTGTGGGACTTATTTTACTCCTGAGCGAATTGTTTCATTCTTATTCAAATGCTTTAGGTGCTTTCTTGGCGGGTGCCATTTTTTCTAGTACACACATTACAGGCCGCCTCGAAACGATGATTGCCCCCATTCGTGACGTATTTACGGCCATTTTCTTTGTGTCCATAGGCATGTTGATTGAACCCAAGCTTTTATGGGATCAAAAGTTTACCATTTTATGTTTGTCAATCATCGTTGTCACTGGACAAATGATAAGTGTATGGTTAGGTTTTTTCTTGAGTGGTCAAACAAGTTCCAATGCATTTAGAGCCGCTTTACCCAAATCACAAATAGGAGAATTCAGTTTTGTTATTGCCGCATTAGCTCAAAAATTGGGAGTCGCTGATGGCAACTTAATGGCTATTACGGTAGGAACGGCGTTGTTTACCATCGTATTTGTTAATATTTTGTCAGCGAAGGAAGACGATTGCCTGCAGTTTTTCGACAAAGTGATTCCTTGTAGTTTAAAATCTTGGAGTTCGTTGTATCAAAACGTGTTGGTATCCATTCAAAATCATTTATCCAAAAGTCATTTTTTAGCTATTGTAAAAAAACCGCTTCTAAAAATTGCCATCCATTTCTTTATCATTAACGTAATTGTTTGGTGCAACGCTTGGTTGTGTAATTTCATTGGACGCTATGCGTGGCCTTACCTCATTTGGATTCAGAGAGGCCTGTCCATGTTGGCTTTGTTGTTGGCATTGCCATTTATGAGTAGCATGGTTAGAAATTTAAATCTAATCATATTAAACATTTGCAAACACACTCTGAAGGGCATATTTCAGCGCATGAGTCATCACCCCGCGATGTATCAAATTTTTCAACTGCTGGTGATTACCATAGCCACTTTGGTTTTTGCTTGGTTATTTTTGACGGCTTCAGCACAATTTATACCCATCTATATGCCTATTTTAATGCTTATTATAGTAGGCGTTATTATTGGTTTTGCCTTTTGGCGCCAATTTAGGGAAATTAATTCTCAAATCGAATGGATGTTTTTGGAGAGTTTTAAAAGTGAATTGGAGTCGAACAACGAAAAACGTAAGCGGGCTATGGTAAAAATTATTACCCAAAAACATCCCTGGGATGCACAAATCAACACCGTTGTTCTTAATACTAATTCTCACGTTATTGGACAACATTTATCGGATACACATTTGCGCAATCAAACCGGTGCAACACTTTTGGGCATCAGTCGCAGCGGTTTTTTATCGTATGAGGTCAATCCGAATATGGTTTTTTTCCCAGAAGATAATTTAGTCCTCCTGGGCAATGAATCTCAATTACAGGCAGCAGCCGTTTTTCTCAATCAACCTCAAACCTGTGAAGAAGAATTTGTACACAATGGGTTCGATCTTGAACAAATTGTCATTACCAGTGGCCATCCCTGGGCTAATGAAACTATGGAAAGTGTGGATGTCAGAAAACGTTTTGGTGTCAACGTGATTGGCATCCAACGCAATGAACAACGTATCGACACACTGCAAGCCAACGACATTTTTAAAGTTGGAGATATCGTATGGATTGTGGGGCACCCCGATTATATTCGACCTCTAAAGCTAAGTTGATAAAGTTGACTCATGAGGCTCATCAAATATTGCGCTTTAGGAAACGACTATTGGATTGTAGATCCTGTTGAAAAGAAGCGTCTTTCTATTAAAACAGTCCAATTTCTTTGCCATCGGCACCGGGGATTAGGAGGAGATGGTGTTTTGCAAGGGCCCATGTTGATAGATGAAACCTCTTATGGGTTAAAAATCTGGAATGCCGATGGAAGTTCTGCCGCCATAAGTGGCAATGGCCTCACCATTTTTGCACGCTACTTGGCCGATAAATATTTAGACAGAGATACTGCTCAAATTACTTTGACGCCATCAAAATTTTGCCACGTCGCGTGTCAAATTACGCCGCATTACGTTGAGCTTCAATTGGGGTTAGCAACCTTACGTTCAAAAAAATTTTACGAAGTCCCCAAAAACATAAAAAACACATTCGATCTACCCGACGTATTGCCTTTATTTGAGGTAGATATAGGCAATCCTCATTGCGTTGTTCCCGTAAAAAGACTTTCTCCCGCATTGGCAAAGACTTTAGGACCTTTATTGGAAAGACATCCCTGGTTTCCCAACAAAACAAATGTCCAATTTGTCCACTTTTATAAGCAAAATCGAGGCAAGATCGAAATTTGGGAAAGAGGCTCAGGATACACATTGGGATCTGGATCCAGCACATGTGCCGTTGCATTTATTTATGGTATATTATTTGATCTTACAACTTATTCAGTCTGCTTAACGATGCCAGGGGGAAAGTTGCAGGTAAATTGCAATCATGGCTACTGTTCATTCCGTAATCAAGCCCATCGCGTGATTGAAATCGAAACGGCATGTTGACGGCAATAACGAAAATTGAATCCCAGGAAAACCGTGTATCGCAGTGAATGGGTGTTTTTTACTTATTTGAAGGCATGTTAGTAAATAAGCACGCGCATTTCGATGGTAAAATTGGATTACCCAATAAAGGGTGTCCAGGATTTATACATAGCTATTGACTACAGTATCCATTGGTAAGGGAAACGAGATAATAATTGGTAGCCCGTCGAAGTAACTTGAACAACGTCTTCGATGCGAACGCCACCCAAATCGTGAAAATAGAGGCCGGGTTCAACCGTAAATACCATGTTGGGTTCCAATACGACGGAATTTGTTCCCACGGAAGGATATTCGTGCAACCCCAAGCCGAGTCCATGTCCTACGCTGTGAATAAAACCTTCGCAAACACCCTTTGTTTTCCGCAGACCAAAACCACTTTGCTCAAAGTAATTTTGTGCAAACTGCATTAAATCTTTGGTGTTGACTCCGGGCCGAATACGTCTAATAAGTTCTTTTTGACAAGTTCGGACGCACGAAAATAGCTGCTTTTGCCGCATAGAGGCAACGCCTTTTAGAAAAGTTCTCGTCATATCTCCGTAATAGCCGCTTTGATTCAGTCGAGGGAAAACATCTATCACGACGAATTCATTCGCGTACAATGGACCCGTACCTTCGCAGTGGGGATCCGCTGCTTGTTTGGAACAACTGACAATCGTTCCCGTACAATGTCCTCCTTTTTTTAAGCAATAGCATTCAATGGCACTGCGCAATCGTTCAGAAGTTAATATTTTTCCCCGATAATACAAAAAAGGTTGGATGGCATCCGTACAACTCTTCTTTAAGATAGCACGTGCGTACAAAATAGCTTGACTCGTCAATTGACAGGCGGCTTTGATTTGTTCCACTTCAGATTTGGACTTGAACTGACGTTGCGTCTGAAAATAAACGGTATCAAATTTTATGGGAACAAGTTTTTTTAAAGTTTCGTACAAATGGGCAGGGAAATCGTCTGGAATGACGAAAGAAGAAATCTCGTATTCCTTTTGCAGGTACAAAATAATTTTACAGACATTGTCCACAACCGGTTGATCCGTAACTGCTTGCAGTACATCTGACCACAATAGAACTTCAGAAAACGTGCTATCTTTTTTGCATCGTCCATGTTCCAATGTAGAAACGACGGCGATGGTTTTTTCATTTATTTTAAGCGCAAGAAACGGGTCTGGCGCCCTAAAATGTCCCCAATAAAATAAATTCGGTTCCCGATCTGAAGACGCGTAAATGAGGTAGGCTTCGGTCATGTGATTTTAGGGTATCCGTTATAAGAAAAAATGCAAGCCGTGTTATGGTAAATAGAATGCAACGCCGCAATTCGTTTTAATGGATTGTTGTAAAACGTATATTCTATCTTCTAGTTGGACATGCACGACGGTTAGGCTTTATTTTTCCGGATAGAGGTTAACATAAAAAATATACAAGCGAGACACAAGTAGGCGTCGGCCAAATTGAAACAAGGCCAGTGATAACTTTTGTAATGAAAGTCTAAAAAATCTATAACGCCCAAACGATAGAATCGGTCTATCGAATTCCCTATAATCCCACCCAGAGCACCGCTGAAAGCAAGCTTTGACATGTGATTAGGCAAAGAAATTTTAGGCATAAAGATACACAAGCCTACTATGGCTGCAATACCGCAATAAGCCAATACATGTGAAGAATTTTGGAAAATTCCCCACACAGATCCCGTATTGATAACGTAACAGATGGAAAATATGTTAGGAACAATGACGTACGGTTCATTTATTGGAAAATACTTTGCAATACTTACTTTGCTAAATTGGTCGAAAAAAACCAACAATAGGGTCCATACAAAAATACAAATATTACTTTGAAAGCTTTTCATGGTTCCATGTTACTTACCCGCCATAAGACAGAGTAAACAATACTTGCAAGCATTTGCTCCATAGAGAATAAAAAAACTAATGGCGCTCTCGTCGGGACTTGAACCCGAATTTTTGGCTTCGGAGGCCAACGCTCTATCCATTGAACTACGAGAGCCAAGACTTTCTAAGCACACTATGAGGACTCATGCTTTGCAACTTTAATTTGACGGTTTATCAAAATTCTAAAATAGAGCAACCTAAAATAAACTTCCCGTCATTCTCTTAGAAGGTTTTGAGGTTTTAAGAACTTGAACTTGCGTACAATGGCCTTATTTTTTCGGATAAGATCCATCCTTCGGCGAGCTCTGTTTTGATGTATGTAAATCGATCGCGTTGATCGGATATTTCACACAAAGTACCTTCAGGTATACTTTGTCGGACGGGACTCGATTCCGTAGGAGCAAAGCGAATGGGGTTTTCATCGATGAGTACACCTGTATGAAAATCATTTTCATGAACGTACAGTAAAATACCTATACACAAAAACAATGCTCCACAAAAGCAACTTATCTGTACGTATATTTTTCTACGAGTAAAGCAAGCGTAGATGATGATTGAAAAAATGCTTGTCCAAAAACAAACGTCCAACAACACAATCCACGTGTTTAGGGTTATGGCTTGAATAAGGTTGTGATGCCAAGTTGATCGTAGAGTTGGAAGGGTAGGATAAGATTGATACAACAATTGAATGGTTTGATTAAGTTCGGTCCACCGAGGGCAATACTGTTTTGCCTTGAGAAAATAAAATAAAGCGTATCCCGGACGTTTTAGGGAAGCGTACGTATTACCTAGATTAAAATACACGTGTGCGCTGGGTGCGTACTGTAATGCTTTTTCATAGTAATCGGCCGCCAATGCTAAATTTTTTTCTCCAAAACACTTATTGCCCTCCTGAATGTACATTTGAACCGTGGGTAGATCGATGGCGTGAACCATCGATGTGCCCATGAACAATAAGGTTAAAATAATGTGCAGGTACTTTTTTTTCATTTTATTGCGCGTAGTAAATCTTTTAGATCTTGCAGTGAATCTGGGCATTGCTCGTTATTGAATTGGCCAAATTGACTCTGTCGATACTTTTGCTCTAGGGATTGTAGGTATTGCAGTTGTTCGTTAGGCAACTGAATACCCAAATTTGCAAGTTGCGTTACCAAATCGTCTATTTCGTTTACAGAAACATGTTGTTGCTTACACTTCAGTAAAATGGTTAGAGAAACGATCTTGTAAGCGCAGCTGTAGAATGCGGTCACATCCCGTGCATCAAAAGCTTGTTTTAACGCTCTCTCGGTCTCTTTGTACAAATGTTTATGCTGCATTTTGAGCTGATATTCTTTATCATAAGTGCGTCTATGGTAACGGACACCTATAAAACTTAAGCCTAAACTTGTTAAAAACAGTATCCACTGAAGAGGGTAAAAACCCCTTCTTTGCCATAACCATTGCGGATTCTCCCAGCAAATATTTTGTAAAACAATTTTGCCAAATAAGGGCATAGACGGTTCAGGCGATGGCTTGACTTCACTGGATAAGGTCTTTACTTGGGACGATTTTATAGGCGGTTTAACGTTAAGTTTAAAAGGGTAAGCTTTTTTTAGATGGATATAGGATTGCGTTGTGGTATCAAAGTAACAAAAATGCACAATGGGTAGTTCTACTTCGCCTGACTTCATTGGAACAATGAGGTATTCGTAGTACATTTTCCCTGTAAAACCCAACTTATCCGAAGGTTCAAAATTGGACTTTGGTAGATAAGTTCGCCATTCACTCGTGTCAAAGATTAAAGTGGGTTCTTGAATTCTTTCGAAATTCCCTGATCCCTGCAATGTAACTTGAAATGTAATGGGCTCATCTTGGATGGCCTCCTTTTCTTCGATCCTGGGACTTGCCAATTGAAAATATCCAATGGCTTGGTGAAAAGGCTGTGGTTGTGGCGTAGGAAGCGGTTGAACAACCACTTTGAGAGGCGATGTATCGACGGTTATGGCTTTAGGTTGCGAAAAAACACCGCTAAAGCTACGGTTAAAAAATGACAGTAAGTCGTTGTCATCCTCTTCATCCGGTTTTTGATTGAGTACAGAAGACTGTTCTATCATCAAATCCAAATTGAAACTTAAAGTTTGTGGACCCGACTTTAGAGGTGTAACGAGCGTTGCCCAAGAGATGCATTGGTAATTTGTGCCTTGAATACTTTTGTAAGTTTTTTCGGGCGCATCCGTCAGGTGTGTGGCTGCAAAAGTATCTCCATTTTTTTGAGGCAAATTGGTAAGCTGACCGCGTACATTTTCTGCTATCAACAGTTGGATTTCCATTGGGCAACTTTGTCCAAGATACCAAGTGTCAGGCATTTTGTGTTCCAAACGCAAAAAAATGGGTGTGGATGTACCGGTTATACTTTGTTGTGTACGATTATCTGGGGGCAATACTGTAAGCGTCGTAGTGGGAATGGCGTAGGTTTGTCCCTGAATGTCGATGCTGATTTCTGGTATTCGGAAGGTACCCGTACTTTGGGGAAAAGCAGAAAAACGCCACAGGGTGGATTGTTGGGAAACACCATTTATGATTTGTGTATTGAAAGTTCCACTTTCATATTTGAGTCGTAAACTATTGACAACGGGCTGAGGGAAATTCACTTGACGTACAATGACATTTTTAGCCGTTACCATCCATGTTGCGTGTTCACCTAAGTGAATTGTCGATGGATGAAACGTTGCTTCAAATACGATATTTGTATTACCTAAGCTTTGACTACAGAGAAATAGGATATAACACCATTGAAAATATTTTTTCCTTAAAAGCATACAATCACCAATCGTGTAAAACCTTTGGATCTTCGGGTAAATTTTGAGAATCATTAGAAAAATTTATGGGGAGTACTTTTTCATCACCTTTGGTACTATTGAGTAAAGTCTCCATTTCTTGTTGAGATTTTTCTTGTTGGGGCATCGGAGCCTGCCGGGGAGTACTTTCATTCGTGCGATTGTCTTGCGGTTTTTCAGGTGCTTTATTTGCTGGTTCTTTCGAAGGCGATTCGTTATTGGCATTGGAGTTGTTGTTCGAATTATCTTGTGGTTGCTCCTGATTTTGTTGTTCTTGGTTTTTCTTCAGTTTCTCCAAGGCTTTTTTTGTAACTTCTAAATTGTGCCGAGCATCTTCTGCTTCGGCATTAAGTGCAAGGGTACTTTCAAAAAATTTAATACTTTTTTCCAAACTCGCTATTTGTTGCTTGGTATCTTGAGTTTGTTGGGATTGACGATAGTAAGTATTACCTAAATTGTAAAATATGCTTTCTTGTTCCTGCGGACGCGTACACTTTTCAAGTGCTTGTTCATAGGATGTTTGCGCTTCATCAAATGCTTCTTCTTTATAACAAATATTGGCCAAATTGTAATGCCCTTGCCAAACATCTGGATGTTGCTCGCAGTATCTTTGATGGCGGGCTTTTGCTGCAATCAATGCACTTGCTTCACCTCTTAAAAAATCTGTGAAGAGATAAAATGTGAAAAGTAATAAACATTTAATTTTCATTTTAAAATCGCATCTTCCCTTTTCTAAAAAATAGGCAAGGCTCTATAAGTAAAAGCAGAAATGCCAATCCGGCAAACCCATGAAAACGTTCTATAGGGATCTTTTCCTCACTGTCAAAGTTTTCTTTGGGTAAATGTTTTAAAGCTGCATTGTAAATTTGCTGCAACCCTTCTCCAGCATTACCCAGAGGAGCATAAAATCCTCGTGTTGTTTGTGCAATTTGTTTTAGCGTATTTTCATCCAAACGGGTAATAACTATTTTGCCTTGGGCATCTTTTAGGGATTCAATGATACCACGTTCATTTTTAATGCCAATGCTCGCCCCCTTTTCTGAACCTATGCCGACCGTATGGATAACAACGCCATTTTGTGAGGCTTCCTTTGCAGCCTGTATCACATCTCCGGACAAGTTTTCACCATCCGTCAATAAAATAAGTTGTTTGTAGCTTGTGTGCGTATCGAAAGTACGGATTGCCAATTGAATGGCTTCCGATAAGTTGGTACCTCCTCGTGGTATGACATTCGTATCCAAGGCACGCAGTGAAAGCTTAAAAGCACCGTGATCTGCCGTTGTCGGGCACTGCAAAAACGCATTTCCGGCAAACGCAATAAGTCCTACTTGGTGACCTTGCAAAGACTTCAATAGTTCCTCGATGCTCAATTTGGCCAGGTCAAGACGATTGGGCCTGACATCGTTGGCCAACATACTTTTGGATGTATCGATGGCAAACAGTACGTTAAGTCCCATTTGCTGACGTTTTTCAATCACTTCACCCCATTGGGGACGTGCCAACGCCACAAATAAAGCAATAAGCCCTAACCGTAAAACCCAACGACTTATTTTGTACGCAATGCGACACGTATATTGAATGGGTAAAAATTTTTGCTGTGACCACGCATGCAATAACTTATTTATTTTACGTTGAACAAAAAGTTCTACGACGTACAGAAAAGTAACGTAGATAATTCCCAAAATCCAAACGTAAGAAGATTGAAATTTCATGGTAGCGTGCGATAGCGGCTATTTTTTAAAATTTGTTCTAGAGAAAAAAATACGAGAGCCAACCACAAACATAGAGTAAACAGCTCTGAACAGGTCGTATAACCCTCTAGCGAAATTTTTGTTTTTTCCAATTGATCAATTTCTTGGTAAATTTGTTTCAGTGTAGATACATCGTAGGCTCGATAGAAACGGCCACCGGTTTTTTCAGCTACCTGCACAAGCGTTTGCTCATCCACGGGAAAAAATTGATCGTTGCCGACAACGATGGTATAAATTTTTGTTTGAAAATGTTCTGCCGCTTCCGCAGCCATAATGGGAGCAACATTGCCACAATTATTGACACCATCCGTCAATAGGATAATAACACGTGTCTTGGCCTGTAAATCTTTAAGTCGGTTCACGCACATGGTAATGGCGCTGCCGATGGCTGTACCATCCTCAATGAGTCCCGCATTTAAACGATCTAAATTTTTGAGTAGCCAAGCATGATTTAACGTGAGCGGGCTTACCAAATAAGGATAACGGGCAAACGTTACGAGTCCAATACGGTCGTGTTGCCGTTGTTGAATAAATTCTGCGATAACGGCTTTGGCAGCTTGTATGCGTGTAACCCTTTGAAATTGATTGACCATAAAATCTGGGACTCGCATAGAGCTCGAAAGATCGAGCGCTAAAATTAGATCGATACCACTGCTTTGACATTGCCGGTGCGTATATATTCTTTGCGGTTGAGCTATCCCCAATAAAATGCTTGCCAAACACAAAGACCTAAAAAACAACGGAATGACATGCGGCGGTATTTGTATCTTAGGATGCTCATTGGCAGTTGTATAAATCAAGCTCTTGGGCGGCGTCCAGGTCTTTAACCAGTATACAAAAATCAGTGGAATCCAAAATAGATGAATAAGGATCCAAGGATGTTTAAACGCGAATGTTTCTTCCATACACGTGATTATGCAAAGCCTTCAGTGGAAGATTGTTGTTGGCTTTGGTGCAATTTTTCTGCGTAATTAACAATTTGCTTTGCTTCCGTGTACAAAGCGTTTCTGGACTCATGCTCCAAAGGTCGTTGAGTAAATTTGGCTATGTCGCATTGTTTGAGAAAATTTTCAATGCACATTTGTAGATTGGAATCAAAATAAGAAATCTCACGTATGCGTTCCAAAACTTCTTCGGTAGTGCATTCGGGAGCAGGGAGATGAAATACAAGCGACAAGTACTGGCGGACGGCATCCGTGAGTAGATTTGCAAATGTTTTTGGACTTTTTCCCTGAATATATTTTCGAGCATTTTCGATACCACCCAGCGCTTGCGCGTAAGGATCTATGGGGACCAAACTTTTTTTAATTCGATGGGTTCTGCGCTTGTAAATGATGTAAATCATGACGAAAGCTACCATCAGTCCCAATAAAATCCAGATGAGAATACTTTTCCAATCCCGAGGTAACGCGACGATGGGACGAATATCTTTGATATCATTATCTGTGGAATCGTCCGCAAGAATAGGCGTTGTTTCATCGTTTACAGCCGTATCTTGCGCCGATCGCGTCACGAAAGTCGGTTGGACAACGAAATTGTTTGTTTGAATTTCTACGTCGGTTGCTTCGTTCGAATTCTCTTCTTCGTAGATGGATGGAGTACGCTCATTCACAACAGAAGCATCTTCTTCCGCTTTCGTAATCGTGTTAAAATAAAGAATAAGCAGTAGAACTTGTACCCATTTCATCGTTTTAATTGCTTGCGTGTATTAAAAAAAGATTGCAGGAGTGGTAAATAAGGTTGTCCATTGTGCAATTGAATTACATCAATACCACATTTTTGGCAGTTACTTTGGAAGTTTTTAATTTTTTCTCGAGCCAAATTTTCAAATTGTTGTCTCGTTTGCATGGAATGCGTATTTAAGTAGAATAATTGTTGGGTCTCCGCATCTTGCAGAGTAATATAACCCACATCTGGTAGTTGGTATTCCCTCGGATCATCCACACGTATACAAATTAAATCGTGGCAGTGATTCAGCAATGACAAAGATTTGATGGTTTCGTTTTCTAGATTGTCTTCGAGATGCGTTGGGATAAAATCTGAAATAAGGCTAACAATCGCCTTTCGCTTTTGAAGTTGTCCAAGAGCGCTCAAAAATTTTGGAATGTGTGTGGACGTATGCTGCGGTTTGAAAAATAGAATTTCCCGAATGATACGCAGTAAATGTTGCTGTCCTTTGCGTGGAGGGATAAAGAGCTCAACTTGGTCAGAAAACAATACCAATCCTACTTTATCATTGTTTTTCGCTGCCGAAAATGCTAGAACACTGGCAACTTCCGCAGAAAACTCTCGTTTGGTTTGTTGCTGGGATCCCCATTCGTTGGATCCGCTAATATCTACGGCTAATAACAAAGTAAGTTCACGTTCTTCACGAAAAATTTTAATAAAAGGGTGACCCATTTTGGCTGTAATATTCCAGTCAATAAAACGAATTTCGTCGCCAAAACAATACTCACGCACTTCTTCAAAGTTGACACCTTGTCCCTTAAATACGCTGTGATAGGTACCGCTTAGCACTTCATTGAGCAAAACACGTGCACGCAACTCAATTTGACGTACCTTGCGCAAAGTCGTATGTACTTTATTTTCCTCAGACATATTAGGGGACTGGCACCGTCTCTAAAATATTTGCAATCACTTGGTCGCTCGAAATTTCTTCCGCTTCTGCTTCGTAAGTAAGACCAATGCGGTGCCGCAATACATCCGGTGCAATACTTTTTATATCCTGCGGAATGACATAACCGCGATGTCTTAAGAATGCAGAGGCCTTAGCTGCCAACGCCAACGCAATCGTTCCTCTGGGAGAAGCCCCGTAGCGAATAAGATTGTTGATGGACAAATGATACTTTTCGGGAGTTCTTGTGGCGTAAATGATGTGAACGATATAATCTCGAATTTTATCATCCATATAGATTTTATCGATCCATTGCCGACTTTCTAAAATGATTTGTTGAGCAAGGAAACCGTGGACTTCCTCACTTGGCTGAGTGGATGTTTTCGCGTCCAAAATCATACGTTCTTCCTGCCAAGAAGGGTAGTGTGTGGTAATTTTTAGCATGAAGCGGTCCAATTGAGCTTCGGGTAAGGGATAGGTCCCTTCTTGTTCAACCGGATTCTGCGTTGCGAGTACCAAGAAAGGGTTTTCGAGCGGGTATGTGGTATCTCCCAATGTAACTTGCCTTTCTTGCATACCTTCCAACAAAGCACTTTGGACTTTAGCAGGAGATCGATTGATTTCATCGGCAAGCAAGATATTGGTAAAGATAGGACCTTTCTTTGTGGTAAATTGCCCTTGATTAGGGTTGTAAATGAGAGTTCCAACGATGTCTGCAGGTAGTAAATCTGGCGTAAATTGAATACGTTGGAACTTCAATTGGAATAATTGAGCCAATGTCTTTATCAACAAAGTCTTGGCAAGACCTGGCATTCCTTCCAATAAAATATGTCCATTACTCAATAAACCTATTAACAATCGATCTACAATGGTCTTATTACCTATAACCACCTTACCAATCTCTGTTTTTAGTAAATCAATCCATGCGGTTTGTTCTTGAATACGTTCATTGAGTTCGGATAAACCCATTTGTGAATTCATCGTTGTTTCCATAATAACTGGGCGTTACTGTATACGCATGAATGTTTTTTGTCAACGTTAACTTGATTGCAAAGTAATGATTTTAAGATATTTTCGCCGGATAAAATGGCTTGATTCTTGGTAAAATTTTTTGTTTAAAGGTTGGGTGAAGACGCTCAAATATGTGGGGGTAGTAATTCTATTTTCAATCCATTTTACTTCCGAAGCAAAGGTTTCCATCATGGGAAAAGCCGTTTGTACACGGGAACAAATGGAGCGTTATTTGCTCAGCAAAAATCCAAAAGCTTCAAGATATGTATTTTGTATTCCCATTTATTTGCAGGAAGGTGAAAAAGAGGGAGTCCGGGGCGATATCGCATTCGTACAAAGTTTGATAGAAACAGGATTTTTTCGTTTTGGCGGCGACGTAAAACCGCAACAAAATAATTTTTCAGGCTTAGGGGCTATCGGTAATAGTCAGCAGGGATATCGTTTTAAAACACCTTTGGAAGGCATTCGCGCACACATGCAACATTTAAAAGCGTATGGAAGTAAGCAGCCTCTAAGGCAACCGTGTGTGGATCCGCGTTTCCAAAGTGTTTTAAAAAGGGGGTGCGCTTTGTGTGTAGAAGATTTAGGCGGCTTGTGGGCTTATCCGGGATATGATACAAAAAAGTATAAATCACTGAAATCGGCAAAACGTGCTCATGATTCTTACGGAGATCATATCGTGAATCATTGGCATGCCATGCAGAAAATCAAAACGTCGAGAACAGTTTCTTTTTTTAGGCATATCATACGACGGTAATCATCATGATGCTTGCTGGACATAAGTGTCCACCTGCATTTAATATTTAATCGGAAAGATCAGAGAAACGTAATGGGGCGTAATTTCGTTGCAACCGAAGCTCTGGGTTAAAAGTTATTTTCTACATGTAAAATGATGCCATAGTGTCGCAAAAATGTAAAATCTTTTGAGTTTTTCATGCCAGATGATTGTCTTTGGAGTTAAAGATCAAGTTTTAATATGGGTACTCGTGTAATTTATTTTAAACATTACGTACCGTGTTTATCAGTAGACATCCGTGTTTTTTTAAATTTTTTCGGAAACGTGCGGACAGGATTTTTTGCCAAGGTAAAATTCCATATTCCACGATAGTTTGTCATCTACATGTTATAGAGTTTATTTTTACTTCCCTTTTGGGATTGAATCCGCTACTTCTGAAAAGTAGTATGCACAGTGAGGGTCCTGAACATTGTACCGATAAACCTTTTCATTATCACGAGGAATTGATTGTCGATATTCAATCTCTCAGCAACGAAGGGCGAGGCATTGCGCGTATCAACAACTGGATTATTATGGTCCCTTTTGTAATTCCTGGAGAACGTGTGCGCGCACGCATTTTCAAGAACCATACAAATTATTCGGAAGCAGATCTAATTGAGGTATTGCAAGCATCCACGGATCGTATTTCACCTCCATGCCCCCTCTTTGGACGATGCGGCGGATGTCAATATCAACACATGGCGTACGAAAAACAACTTGAGTGGAAACATCGACACATTACGGATTGTTTGGAACGCATTGCAAAGTTGTCCGCAAAGGTTAAGCCCGTTCAATCTTCGCAAAAAATTTATGGATATCGTACCAAAATAACGCCGCATTTTGTACGAAACCGCACAAATAATTTTCCTATTGGTTTTCTAGCCTACGGTAGAAAATGTTCGTTGGTCGACGTTCCTCGGTGCTACATTGCAAGCGACCCCATTAATACTTGTTTGCCCGAAGTACGTATTCAAACGAGACAAAATTTGCAAATGAAGAGCGGTACATTATTGCTGCGAGACTGTAGTCAAGGTGTTTTAACTAACCCTAAAGCAGTCGCACGGACACAGGTGTGCGGTTACGATTTCCTTTTCCAAGCAGGCAGCTTTTTTCAAAACAATCCTTATATCTTAGAATCTATATTGCAATACCTACAACAATTACGCTTACAATTTAGACAAATCCACTACCTCATAGACGCTTATTGCGGCGTGGGTGTATTTGGCATCGTTCTTGCAAAATCGATGCGGCAGTTCGTGGGTATTGAAGTTGATGAATCATCCATTGCATTAGCGCAAAACAATATGCAGCTCAATCGCGTTGATAACGGCTGGATGCAACATGGAGAGGCTGAAACGGTTTTCAAAGGTATTGCATTTCCCAAAGATCAAACACTCGTTGTTGTAGACCCGCCTCGTAAAGGTTGTTCCGAAAGTTTTCTGCAACAATTGATTCAATTTCAACCTGCCGTCGTGGTTTACATTTCCTGTGCTCCGGATACGCAAGCTAGAGATTTAAAACGCGTTTTAACGTTGGCGCCACAATATAAAATTCTAGAACTACAAGCTTTTGATATGTTTCCTCAGACAAAACACCTGGAATGCGTAGCTGTTTTATCACACATGTAACAAAATAACCTTTCAATATTTTAAATGCTTGTTACTTTATACGTTCATGGTTCTTGAATTTTTAGACAATCTTCTGTGGAGCTACGTCGACTTTTTTTTAATCCTATGCATGGGTTTTTATCTGACACTAAAATCCAAATTTTTTCAATTTCGCACGATTATAAGACCCATAAAGACCCTTAATGCGCTTATGGGCGAAACACAACAAGCAAGAGGCCTGGTACCCATTCGCCTTTATTTTTCATCGATGGGTGGTTCCATTGGAATCGGAAACGTCGGAGCATGCATTACGGCCGTATCCATCGGCGGTCCCGGAGGACTTTTTTGGATGTGGGTTGCAGTCTTTATTGGAATGCTTGTTAAATATTCAGAAATTTTTTTGGGTATCAAATATCGCATACACGATAAGAAACATGGATACGATGGCGGTGCACCGCATTATTTAATGCGTGCCTTTAACAAAAAATGGGTTTCCATTATCTTTTGTTTGCTCATGTGCATTTACGGAGCTGAGATTTATCAATTCAAAGTTGTTGAAGATGTTTTTGTCGATACGTTTGGCCTAAACAGATACTTGGCCATAGCGGTTTTGTTATCCGGAACAATCTATGTAACGCTCGGCGGCATTAAGCGTCTTTCCATCATATGTACGATTCTCATGCCATTTTTTCTACTAACGTACACGAGCGTATGCTTGTACACCCTATGGCATAGCAATGTTGATCTTTTTGCCCTACTCACCACCGTTTGTAAATCGGCCTTCAGTGGACATGCGGCCGTCGGAGGCTTTGCGGGCAGTACGGTTGTCATGGCGGTGCATCATGGCATGGCGAGAGCGGTGTATTCCGGGGATATCGGTATTGGGTACGACGCCACCATTCAAGCTGAAACACGGATAACAGATCCCTGTGTTCAGGCACGAACCGCCGTTTTTTCCCTATTCACCGACTGCGCAATCTGTACCCTTACCATTCTTTTGGTACTGTGCACGGGGCAATGGTGTGTCGGTCACGACAACGCCTTTGACTGCGTTGTAACGGCGCTCATGGAACATTTTCCGAATGCTAAGTTGCTTATGGCTATATTTTTCTTTTTGGTTGGTTGGACAACGGTCCTCGGATATTTAGCCGTTGGCATGAAAAGTGCAAAGGCCATTTCTTTGGAAAAAGGTCGATTTTTTTATCTCATCTACGCCATAGGCGCATTTATAACATTTTCCTTTGTGGACCAAAGTACGGCATTGATGGTTATGTCCGTGTCGGGTGGGTTACTTTTATGCATTAACCTTTTGGGAATTTTTAAGCTTAGACATGAATTAAAGTTCTGCTAAATACTTTCTGTAGTGAGGATAAATAACGGTTTCACAGCGTTTCAGGCCCGAAAATTTTGGATCTGTTATCGCAGACAAAGCACACGACTAATGTAATCGTCTTATGATATATGTTGTAGTTATTTGAGCAAGTACGGAGGTAATCTTTGAAAAATTTGCAACGCGCTTGCATGCGGATTTTTTCAAAATGTAAAATTTATGGCAAAAGTACTTACATTTTCGTTAATTTCTCAACCGTGTATGGGTCACATTTTTCCAGTAAGACTATGACACACTTTGATGCGTACTTATTAAGTCGTACAACTGCTGCCAACGTTCCATTTGCGATAATTGACCTTTTGCAAACAACTTATCAAAAATTGCTCCCTTCTGTTTTTGTAAAATTTGTATTTTAGATTCTATAGAATTTTCTATCAAGGGTCGGTACACTTGCAGTGGCAATTGTTGACCCAAACGATGCACACGCGCAATTGCTTGTTGTTCAATAGCTGGATTCCACCATGGATCCATTAAAAAAACGACCTGCGCCGAATGGAGCGTAATGCCCGTTCCTCCAGCTTTTAAACTGATTAGAAATGCAGTTTGTTGTTCCCTTTGAAAACGCTCGATGAGTCCGCGTCTTTGCTGTACAATGGTGTCTCCCGTTAAGAGGAGTGTACGTGGATAAAGGGGTTTCACAAGGGGAACAATGCGTTCCAACAAACGCCTAAATTGACTGAAAATAATTATTTTTTGTCCATTTTTTACGCAAGTCCTCAGTTGTTGCTGTAACCACAGTAATTTTCCACTTGCGTTGCAAGACATTCTCTCATGATGAGGAAGCAGGCCAGGATCGCAACAAATCTGTCTTAAACGTAAAAGTAGAATGAAAAGTTGTCCCCATTGCCCCTGTTTTAAACGGATACCTTGATGCAACCACGCGTCGTATAAAGTTTGTTGTTGAACCGTCATGGGACAATAAACGGTATGTTCTTCCTTTTTAGGCAAATTTTTTAAAACTTCTGATTTTGTTCGACGCAAAATAAAGGGTGCAATTTGCACCCTAAGTCGAGTACGTTCCAACTCGGATTGCATAAGATTTTGAAATTCTTTGTAATTTCCCAATAAGCCTGGCATCAAAAAATGAAAAATCGTCCATAAATCCACGAGACTATTTTCAACCGGTGTACCGGTTGTTGCCAATCTAAAATGCGATTTCAAGTTGAAACAAGCGTGTGCGGTCTTCGATTTAGGATTTTTCACGTGCTGCGCTTCATCCAAAACGATGCAACGAAAGTTTATCGTTTTCAGTGTATTTGCGTGTAACCTCAACTGGGAATAACTGGCAACAAAAATTGCATCCGTATTGGGGATAAAATTTGCAGCGGTTTTATGAGGAAGCACCTGCAAAGGTAATTGCGGGAAAATAGTTTCTTGTTCACTTTGCCACGAAGTAATCACACTGGCAGGACATAAGATCAAATCCGGTAACAAGTCCGTATTTTCACTTCTTAACCATTGTATTAAACTCAAAATTTGGCGTGTTTTCCCCAATCCCATTTCATCCGCCAACAAAGGATGACAATGTAAATCCAACAATTGTTTCAGCCAAATAACGCCCTCTTTCTGATAATTTCTCAGTGGGATATTGAAAGTAAAATTCAAGTTTGCTGGCCCATGGGTTAGTTTTTCCACCCATTGTCTTGCCTGTTCACCCAAGTGTGTCGTATTGAAGGATGATAGCAATAAATAAGGGGGTAACTTTTGGTCAAGACGGTTTTTCCAATCGTTTAAACGCTGCATCCAACGAATGTCTGCAGGATGCCAGCGAAGCAATCCATATCTTTCCGACCAACAAAGACCCTGCTTCGTGGATAAGAAATTTTTTAGTTTTTCGTCGCATAACAGTGATTTGTCTACAAGAAAATGCTGTTGTAAGCAGTGTTCTGCATTCACGTTCAAAACCACCTGCACCTGTTTTACACCTTCTTCTAATTTGCGTACACATTCGGGAATTTCAACAAAGTACTGACGTGACAATCGCGGTATTTCGTTTTTGACAAAATCTGCCCATGCCTCTCGATCGTTGCTTTGAAAATGCGCATTTACCCAATGAAATCCATATTTTTGAATTGTGTGAAGCAAAGACAGTAGATGTTCTCGCTCATTGAGTTTCAAATGTTTTTCCAAAGAAACGAGCTTTACGAGCTTGTTTTGTCGTCGAAAATATACCTCAAAAGCTAAATTTTGGTTACATTTAAAGAATTTCAAATCTCCTAAAGGGCTAACAACTTCTGTTAGACTATTAACCTTTGCTGGTATGTGAGGAAGTTGTGGATGCTTGCTTTCAACTTCTATGGGTGTACTCAATTCGAACAGATGTTCTTCGATCAGCTTTTCCAAAATTAGAAAACCAGCCGCTAAAAAGGCTCTCCCAATAGAGACGTTGTGTTGTGAAACTTGCAAAGTTATTTGGCCATTTGTTTGTAGATCCCCTGTCGAATAATAGTTTTCGTTATTTAATCGACCGTGTACCAAAATGAAACGTTCTTCTAGGGTAATGGATTGGACTCCATGACTCAAAAGCTTAACTCCTTGTCTATAATCCGAATTTGAAAAGTAGACACTCCACCAACTTTTTTTGTAGGCCTCGAACCAAATTTTTAAGGAAGCCTGCGTGTATTTTTTTTCGATAGGTAACACATCAATTCACCGTAATTTTATAATGTTCAAAATCTAGTCGAGCTTCATGCATCCATTGAGCCAAAATTTGCGTACACAACGCATTTGTTTCTGCTTCCACCAAAAAACGCAATTTATTTTCTGTCCCCGAATAACGCATGTACATCCTATTTGTATCCCGATGGTGATTTTTTTCAAAAAGTCGTGCGCATTTCAGTTGCGTTGTGGGAATTTTCGCAGCAACGCTCAATGCACCTTCGGCTTTCGGGAATAGAGTAATTATCTTCCTACGTTCTGCCAAAGGCTGTTCTAGAGCCATGCGCATCAATTCGATGGCAATCCGAAGACCATCGCCCGTTTTTGCAACATCGCGTAAAATAATATGCCCAGAACTTTCTCCACCCACATTTGCATCGTGAGCTACCATGCCGTAATAAACTTCTCGGTCGCCAATATCCGTCCTAATCGTTTGAATACCAAAGTTTTTTAAAGTCCAGTCTAACCCCGAATTACTCTGTTCCGTAACAACCAATTTATTGCGATTTAACTGTCCATTTTTAAATTTGTCCAAAGCTACGATCCCTAAAACTTGATCACCGTCTAGCCGATTGCCTCGTTCGTCAAATAGGACGACTCGATCACCATCTCCATCGTGTGCAACACCCAGCCATGCACCGCTTTCTTGCATTTTTTTTGCGATACCATCGCAACATTCACTACCGCAACGAAGATTGATGTTTTCTCCCGTAGGTTCATCGCCCACGGCAATAATTTCAAGCCCCAAGGATTTAAGTATCGGCAAACTGGTAAAGACGGTAGCTCCATTGGCCGTATCTAGAACAATTTTTCTATTTCCAAAATTCAGGTAATCGTAATCCGATAAGATGTGCTCTGCGTAATAATCGCTTCCGTTGATTTCGTGGATGTGTGGTAAAGTTGATGGAGTAACCACTTGCTGATTCCCCCATGTTTCAATGCAAGCTTCCTCTTCCCTCCGCAATTTGTATCCTCCTCGGTGAAACAACTTAAGGCCATTATCCGTAAAGGGATTGTGAGATGCCGTGATGGCAATGCCCAATGAAATACCTTCACGCGCAACAAAATGTGCAATAGCGGGCGTGGGCGTTACGTTTAGGAAGGTAACATGTCCCGTACCTTCGCTTAAAAAACCTTGCGCAAAAGCATGCGCTAACGCGTATCCCGAGGCACGCGTATCCCATCCAACGGCAACTTTTAGATCCAAATTATTTGCCTTTAACCAAATACAACACGCTTGCCCTATACCATTGAAGGCTTCTACGGTAATGGGCCATTCTCCAACTCTTCCACGAATGCCATCCGTACCAAAATGAATTTTATGCATGTTCTTCAAACACACCTATGGATCTAAATTTGGAATACCTTTGGGTCAACAAATCTTTTTCCGACTGCTGCAAAAGCTCTGTCAAATGAGCTCTCAATGCACATCGAACGTTCTCTATACACAATGTAGGATCTGCATGTGCACCCCCCAGGGGTTCGGGAATAACCGCATCCACCACGTTGAGATTTTTTAAATGGTTGGCGGATAATTTGAGTGCATTGGCCGCCTCCGAAGCTTTAGAACGATCTTTCCACAAAATGGCGGCGCATCCTTCCGGGGAAATGACGGAATAATAAGCATATTCAAGGATTAAAACACGGTCAACAACGCCAATTCCTAGGGCTCCTCCCGATCCACCTTCTCCCAAAATGATAGCTATGCTTGGAACTTTCAGTGTACTCATTTCGCGCAAATTAATTGCAATGGCCTCAGCTATATGACGTTCCTCAGCACCGATACCCGGATACGCTCCAGGCGTGTCAATCCACGCAATAATGGGCATCTTAAATTTTTCTGCGAGTCGCATGAGTCTTAGCGCTTTTCGATAACCTTCAGGATTAGGCGATCCAAAACAGCGTTTAATATTTTCCTTCAAAGAGCGTCCCTTTTGCTGAGCAATAACCATAATAGGCTTCTTTTCAAAAAATGCAGGTCCTCCTATTAATGCCTGATCATCTCCAAAACAACGATCACCGTGCAATTCCTGAAAATTTTCGAACAATGCCTGAATATAATCCAATGTATAGGGACGTTGCGGGTGACGTGCTATCTTTATTTTTTGCCAGGAAGTAAGGCTTTTGTAAATCTGTTCCTGCGTTTCTTTAATTCTAATCTCAATGGCATGAATTTCGTCATCCATCTGTACTTGATTTTCGTCGGACAAACGTTTCAGTTGTTCCAATTGCTCACTTAGCGCTAGCAAAGGTTTCTCAAAATCAAGCGTGTACTTAACGGATGTCTCCATAACGAGTTACGCATCCTAGTACCTTCAACGGCAAATTCAATTCTTTTTTATTTGAAAATATCCCTTTCACATGCCTGTTTTTTCTTGTTCAAAGAGGTAAATTATAGGATACCACCGGCTGCTAAAATAGGGTGTCCTTCGTAAAAATGTAAATAATAGTTTAAAAAACAAGGTGTTAACCCTGAGACACGTTTTAAGTTACAGTCATTAACGCTGTTGCGTTGCCCATGGGACATTACTCCTACTAGCCAACGTAAGAAATTGAGAATACACGTAGGTAAAGTGGTATCACCGACAAACGTTTAAGATTTTTCCTTCAATGTGGGCAAATGCATTATGTACCTAGAGCGCAATCCATAGAGATTAACGCAGGGTCAATAATATCTATTTTCCGTACAATCTTTGTGCGCGACTTCGGGGACTCTGTAAGCTACGCTGGTCCAAGAAGACTCGTAGTAAATATGACCTTTGAAGTTATCTAAAGTGACCAACTCATTAAAACAAAGCTGTGCATCCTGCGTGTTTCTCATCCTAGCACTTACCGCAATGGGTAGTAGTACCGCCCCATCACTTGAACGTACATTACCGTTAATCCAATTTTCAAAGTCAAAGGAAGCAGTACTTTTTCTCAGAGGCCGGTATATAAACTGATTCCCTTTGTATAAATGATGCTGTAAAAAGTAGCGAATATTTCCGGATGGAACTATATGATCATTAACATCTGCTGGCCACTCATTGAAGATCAAGTAATAAGAACGAAAGGCTTTGATTAAACCCTCAAAATTGCATGCAAATTCGTTGAATTTTAGATCCCGCATCGTTTTTTTAAAGCCAGGTACAGCGATGATGGTGAGGATGGCTACAATGCACAAGGCCACCATAATTTCTACAAGTGTAAATCCACACGATCTTTTATTCTTCAAACGCATCATAAATGTATTTTACGCCAACCATTCTATCCTGTCAACATTGCACTCCATTACAACCTAGATACCCAAATGGCACACGAAAGAGGCGGTAAAGTTAGCATGCCCTCTTGAGACCACGATGCCAGCGGTGGATTTAACCCTTTTAGACATAAACGTTCCGTATCGGCTATTTGCACAAACGTATCTGCAGAAACATTGTCTAAAAACCACTCCATAGGCGTTTCGTGAGGATTAATGGCAAATAAAATTTGGCGATTTCCTTCCGAATGATCTGCATTGTACAAGATAGTCAGCGCGGAAGAATTTTTTGCGTAAAAGTATTTAAAATAATGGGCCGATGGATGTCCTATTTTTAATAATCTACCGTAAGCGGATCGTCTTAATTCAATGAGCCCTTTCACATACGCATGCGTACCGGAAAACTGTTCTAGACGCAAATAATCCAATCGATTGCAGTCCTCACGATTGTAGGTATTGCGAATCCCTTTTTTTGATTTCAAAAAGTCTTGCCCTGCACCTATCATGGGAATACCTAAAGATAGGTAGAGAATCGAAAACATGCAGTGCGTTCTGCGGCGGTCTTTCACCGTAAAATTTTCGCCATTAAAATTGGCATTTTCCGTAACGCGATCTATCCAGCAATGATCATCGTGAGATTCTGTGTAATTAATCGATTGCTGAGCCGTTTCGCACAAAAAATCGGTTGAACCTTTTATAAAATATTTTAATCCATCCACGTTACCTTGCCCGCGCACATACTGCAGTACAAAATCTCGAAATCCGTCATTCCAGCAAGCGTAATCTGTCCCTTGTAGGTCTAATGCGACATGACTTCTAAAACTCCACGGTTCAGCTATTAAAATAACATCCGACTTTACTGCCTTTAGGCTTTGTGCGATTTCCTCCAATACGGAAACGCTCAATAATTCTGCCAAGTCAAAACGAAAACCATCGACGCCATACACGTCTAAAAAGTGCGATAAACTGTCCAAAATTAAGCGTTTTGCCATGGGAGCTTCGGCACGAAAGTCGTTGCCACAACCACTAAAATTCGAAAAAACTTCCCCCGTTGAACGGAAATAATAGGCCTTGTCGATCTTTTGCAAGCTGTTAAAAACACCTGCATGATTGTACACAACGTCTAAAATAACGGCGATGCCTTTCGCATGGCACACCTCTACGAGTTTTTTAAAATCTCGTACTTGAGATCCGCAGTCGCTTTGAGCATAAGACGATGAGGGCGCAAAATAATGAGCAGGCATATATCCCCAATGATAATCCTTACCATTTAAAGCGTCGTATTCGTTGATGGGTAACAGTTCCAATGCATTGCAATTAAGCGAGGTTACGTAGTTGTCCGTCCGCAGGAATTTTGACAAATCGTTAAAGCTACTTTTCCCTGTTATGTCGCGCACATGGCCCTCCAAAATGATTAGGTCACGCATACGAGGCGTCTTAAAATCTCCGGAATACGCCGTTAAGGGCACAATTATTCCGGGACCTTGAGGGCTTACCAAAGCCTTGGCATAAGGGTCTACAACCTTCGTCTTCTCCGGATTATAAACGAAAAATTCATAATAACAATGGGAATAATTGCCCGGTAAATCAACGGACCAAACGCCTTCTTTGTCCACCTGCAAAGGGTATACGTTACCCACGTTTGCCTGTTTGCTAAAAATGTGAACTTCAACTTTCGGAACGCGAGGGGCAAATAAAGCAAAATAAGTCCGATCATCTTCCGTCCAACAACCCAAAGGCTTATCCGAGTACAATTGCAGAGTCCAAGGTAAAGTATCCATACAAATAGACTGATTCCCCAATTGCAACCAAGGTTGCCTTGAAAGATCATGGCTATGAGAACATTGAAATTCCACCCAATGTGCGCCCGTTCGTCGAAGATTGAGTTGAAAATTGACACATCCGCAATTGTCTTGAACGCGATTTGGACTCCCTTCAAAAGGATTTATCCATAGGTTGGATTCGTGTACAAATTTGAAGTGACTCACTTCACAAAAATGAGATAAGGGCATTTTTAATTCCAAAGCGCTTTTGTCTTGCGTTAAACTTAGAGGTTTTGTCCCTTGCCAAGACCAACGATTGAAGTCGCCGGCTACGTAAAAATTTCCAGACAGTTGTTTCAACTTACGAGAAAGTTTTGAGCAAACCAAACGAAAGCAGACAAAATCTTTATCTACGTAATAACCCGATGCATCTGCAAATTTTGCTTTAGAAAAGTGTTTTAAAACAATGGGATCCCCTTCAATGGTACCCGCAGGCAATTCTTGAAGACGTATATCTTTGTTAAAACATAAAACTCCCGAAGACGTTGTTTCCCAAAAGGCATGCAACAATGTCGGAGCTTCCACCGCAATTCCTTTATAATTCTGATAAAACCTCAGGTAGCTCGCCGCGGTACATGTAGATCAAATGTTGCTGCCAAGTCTCAAATTCTGCAATAAATGCTTTAAAAATGTTCTCAAATAACGGTACATCCATATTTAAAGCAGGCACATGGTATCCCAACAATATTTTCAAAGCATCGGGTCGTTTTGATAACGTCATACCATGCGTTAACTCCCAGTCACAGTTCGCCTTTAAAAAACAGTTGCAAGACTTTTCAAGGTAATTCTCATTGATGTCTCCCAATTCTGTCAAAAATTCAACCTCCGAACGTTCTCTATTAAAGCGGATTTGCACATTCTGTTTATTATCTAGACACAGTTCACATGCATTGTTATCATTTAACTCCAACGGCTGTAAATGAATCGATTCTCCAAATTCTCGAAGTACAGAAGCAAAATTTTCAAACATATCCATAAAATACTTATACACCATTTTCGCCCGTCGTGCAAGGTTAAAATGTGCCCACATTAAATGTTCGCGGCCAACAAATGTTCATTTACAAGATGTAATTGCTTGACTCTATTTGCGAGAAAAATTTTACTAATCAAGAACTTTTCAAACGGGTCATGGCGCAGTCTGGTAGCGCACTTGCATGGGGTGCAAGGGGTCGGGAGTTCGAATCTCCCTGACCCGACCATGAAAATAAGAAGGTGGATAATCCATGAAAAAGTCTGCATGTTTAATAGTTATGCTATTTTTATGCGCTTGTTCAAATCATAATTCACATGACATATTGGAGAAAAATATGTTGCGGAAGACGTTTTGGGATACACCTAAAACGGGGACGAACATGTTTAATGCGCGTGTGCTACAGGAGGATATAAGGGCTGCTAAAAAGTATAAAATAGCGTTCATTCGACTAGCCTTTGACAAATTTCCTACAAAAAGAAGAGATTTTTTAATTGGGAATACCGATCGTTATGAAGGCTTAGACCCAGATGACTTGTTGACTGTGAAAAAAGTTCTCGACACCTGTTCGGCAGAAAATATGCCGGTTGTCATCACTTTACTCAGTCTTCCGGGAAGTCGCTGGAGTCAGCACAATGGCAATGAAGACGATTTAAGCATTTGGAACGATGTTAATTTTCAACAACAGGCGGCAAAATTTTGGAAAGATCTGGCATCTGAATTAAACAATTATCCCATCATCGTCGGATACAATATTTTAAATGAACCACATCCGGAGAGGATATTTGACCGTCAGAGTATTTATATTGAAAATGTAAAACAAAAAGAAGTTCAACACATGTTGTCCAACTTTTATAACTTAGTCATTCAAGCCATCAGGCAAGTTGATGGAGATATCCCGATTATCGTGGATAGTTTTGCTTATGCCGATCCGAACACATTTAAATATCTCAATCCGATAAATGATGAAAACATTCTCTATTCATTTCATATGTACGAACCCTACGAATATACGAATCATCAACATAACCACGGGCAGTATACTTATCCTGGAAAAATAGAAGACCAATATTGGGATAAAAAAACTCTCACAGAATACGTGGAAAGCGTAAATGAATTTCAAAAGTGTAACAAAATTCCTTCCAACAGAATTTTGGTAGGCGAATTCGGATGTTATAGAAAGCAAAAGGGATTATCCAAGTATTTTTCAGACCTCATATCTATTTTTAATGAAAAAGGATGGCATTGGGCTTTTTACGCATTTAGAGAGGATTCTTGGGATGGTATGGACTATGAATTAGGCGACAAGCAATTACCTTGGAGTTACTGGGAATCCGTAGAAAAAGGTAAAACGCCTGTCCTTGACAGGAAGGGCACGCATCCTCAATTTTCAGTGCTAAAAAAAGCGCTCGCTGCACCCAAAGGAAAAATAGCGCAATCATTGAAAAAATCAGGGAAACGTAAAACCCTATAAAAATATTTATGGAAATCTTTTACTCTAAACATTGTTGCAAAATGTGCTTCACGTCTTCCTGCGTTAAATGTGCATAACTCGTTGGAAATGGATGGACGGTTGCAGCCATTTCATTGATAGCTTCTGCGGGAATCCCAACTTCCTGCAAGGTTATCGGAGCTCCGATGGATTTAAAATAAGCACGAGTTTTTTCAACGCTTTCCAGGGCAATGGCTTCTTCCGTTTTTCCAGAGCGATCCAAATGCCAAATATGCTGCGCGTAGCGGACAAATTTTTTAGGTACTTTTTGGCAGATATATTTTAAATAAACGGGATGTACAACCGCTAATCCGGCCCCATGGGGCACATCGTAGAATGCCGAAAGGGCATGCTCAATTTGATGCCCCATCCAATCTTGCTCTTTTCCCAAACCGAGAAGTCCATTGAGTGCCATTGAACTGGCCCACATGATGTTGGAACGTGCCGTGTAATCCCTGGGGTTGTTCAAAGCCACAGCTAGGTTTTCCATAACGTTTTTCATCAACGCTTCCGCAATATCATCGCTTACATTTGACGTATCTGGGGCGGAAAAATAAACTTCAAAAATATGCGAAAGAATATCTACACACCCAAAGACCATTTGAGATTTGGATACAGAATACGTGTAAATGGGATCTAAAATCGAAAACTTGGGATATAACAAGTCATGCTCATAGGCCAATTTTAGATGTTTTTGCCAATGGGTAATCACACAGGTCGCATTCATCTCACTCCCTGTTGCAGCGAGTGTCAACACAACACCCAACGGTAAAGCTTCACCCATAGACTCCTGCTTAATAAGTAAGGTTTCCCAAAAATCACCATCCAATTTTGCACCTACGGCGATGAACTTCGAACAGTCGATCACGCTGCCTCCTCCGACGGCTAAGATAAAATCTATTGCATGATCACGGCACATCCGAATACCTTCGTAAACTTTTTCTGTCCGTGGATTTGCCATAATGCCGCTCAATTCAAATACATTTTTGCGAGCTGCCTTTAGACTGTCCAAAACTGCCTGATAAATACCATTGCGCTTAATGCTGCCACCTCCGTAGGTTAATAATACATTGGGGCCAAATTTCTCAAGCTCGTGAGTCAACTTTGAAATTGAATTCTCTCCAAAATGAATCCCTACAGGATTATAAAAATCAAATGTGTGCATAATTTTTCAGCTAAATTTCTCGCCACCATTTTCATTATCTTGCAGCCATTGCATACATCGACAACTTCGTTCATCAAAGAATCCTGTCTGTTTTTCGATAACTAAAATGAATATAAGATTTTTCAAAACTTTTGTCTCAATTGGATTTCAAGCCATGTGGATATTTCTCTTTGGGGATTCCCCATGAAAGATCCTCCGGAAAGAACCGTTGATCCAAGTGTAAGCATCTGTATATCCCTAAAAGTATTGCTCTCTCCTCCGCCACCATGGGTACAAAACGGTATAATTGTTTTTCCGGACAAATCATGTGTGGATAAAAATGAGGTAACCGCCGGAGCTATTGTTCCACACCAAACGGGCGATCCCAGGAAGATCACATCATAATCACCCACATTTTCCAATCGGTTTTTCAATGTAGGTTTGTGTCCGGAAGCTAGTTCTTTGTTAGCTAGTTCTAACGTAGCGCTATAACTGGAAGGATATTGATCTACGGGTTCAATTTCAAAGATATCACCGCCAATTTTTTCTTTAATAAATTCAGCAACTTCCTTTGTAATTCCTGAATAAGAATAATAAACAACCATCATTTTGGATTTCATATTCATTTTTAACCATTTCGTCTATATCCGTAGATCCATTTCTCAACAAAATCAGCATACTCATTACGCCTAAAATGTACTTCTAAAAATATCTGTCATGTTGCATCTCATAAAAAATAAAATCTTGTTTACTTTAAAGTTTTCCTCTTCGTAAGAGTATAATGTATTGATTCTCGCAAGTTGTCTTTCACAATACTCCAATCCTCTAGTTCGAGCAAGAGGAATTTTGCAGATAAATTACCTCAAATGTGCGGGATCTCTATAGTTAAAAGTTGTACGACCACCATGCACCGAAATACTGATCCGTGTCTTTAATGTTTACCTTTTGCCCTATCATGGGCGTTAAAAGACGTACATCCTTATTTTTACACAACCGTGAGATCTCATTAAGAGGTTCATTCCATGCGTGGGTTGAAAGTGAGAATTTGGAGTTGTGTACCGGCAGTAAAGCCTTCGCACGGAGATCCTCTGCGGCCATTAGGGTCTCGATTGGAAACATATGCGTATGCTTCCAATGCTCGTTGTATTGTCCATTTTCAAGGATTGCCACGTTTATCGGCCCGTGTTTTTCCCCGATTTCTTTGAAATGTGGGCAATACCCACCATCGCCTCCGATATATACCTTAAATTCGCCGGAAGATGTAAGCAAAAACGCACCCCACAGAGATTTGTTACGCGTAAAGCCTCGTCCTGAAAAATGCTGAGTTGGGTAACATACAATGCGGAATCCGTCTCCCAGTTCGACTTCATCGTACTAGTCCATCTCCAATAGTTTGGACTGGGCGAACCCCCAATGTTCGAAATGAGCTCCAACGCAAAGTGGACAAATCATTTGCTTCGCCTTTAACTTCGTTACCGTTTCATAATCCAGATGATCCCAGTGATCGTGAGTGATGATCAGATAATCAAGTTCTGGTATTTCGGTTGCCGCGTACACATGGGTTCCTCGAAATGCAACCGGGAAGAAGGGAATCGGCGATGAAATATCGCTTAATACAGGATCGACGGCTATGCGTTTTCCTTCGATTTGTATAAAATATGAAGCATGTCCAAACCACACCAGGATGTCTTCATTTGCGTTTAGATTTATTAGATCCGTCTTGACGCTAGGTATATTAACATCATTTTTATGGGTAATAAGTTTACTTATAATACCGAGTTTTTTATACGCATTTAGTTTGCATAGGGGAGCATCCTCGCGGAGTTTATAGATATTTTGAAATTTTCCGTTTTTATAGTGTGTGGACTTTTGAATTTTTTCCAAACGCATACCACTTGGAATGCTGCCAAATTTGTGTGAATGCACGTAGGTAGCGATGAATGCCGTTATCGCTATTGCAGTCACCGACATGTATAAAAGATACTTCATAAATATCCAACCCATTTCATCTAGAGTTAAATTTGTTTCTCGACAGTAAAACACTTAACTTCATCATTCCCATACTCTTAGCCATACATCAGCGATGATTGAGGAAATCACAAAATCTCCAGGTAAACCTCGAAAGCCTTCAGAAACTAACGATTCTAAGCCATCGCAGAAAATTTCCCGAAGTACGTCCGATCCAATATTTCTGGCGGAGAGAGAGGGATTCGAACCCTCGGTGGAGTTCCCCCCACACCTGATTTCGAGTCAGGCACAATCGTCCACTCTGCCATCTCTCCAACGCTTTTCTTAGAAAAACTTTTGGCGGCTTCCATCACAAGAAAAAATGAATGCATTTTAACATTTTGCCCAATTAAAACAAGCGACCTATGCCTACATATAGTCTTTCTATCCTTGCAGCATTTTTTCTTATAAACTTATCCTTAGGTTGCAATAAGAACAAACGCAATAAACCTATAAAAAGCTTGTTGTTTCAAAAAATTTGCATTTTAGTAAAGGCGCTTGTTGGAATTTTCTATGGGCTCTTAGCTCAGCGGTTAGAGCAGAGGACTCATAATCCTTTGGTCGTAGGTTCGAATCCTACAGGGCCCACCAGGATGATTTTACATTTGTATTCGTATATATTGCAGAGAGACTACGTGTGATGTTGTCGTAGAATAAAGATTGAAAGTATTAGGGTATGCACGAGTTAAGTTTTTTATACTTCGGTGACATTGTGGGACGTCCCGGAAGAACTTTTCTCGCAAAATATTTACCCAAACTGCAGGCTCAATATCATCCGACATTTATTTTTGCCAATGGAGAAAACGCTGCCGGAGGTTTTGGCATAACACGACCCATTGCAGAAGAGATCAACCAGTCGGGTGTTCATGGAATTTCTTTGGGAAACCATACGTGGGATCAAAATGGTTTTTGGCACGAAATTGATCGCATAAATTACCTTTGTAGACCCGCCAATTTACCTGAAACATGCCCAGGAAAGTCTTACATAGTTGTTGAAAACCAAAATGTCCAGGTTGCACTCTTTGGACTTTTGGGTCGTAGTTTCATGAACACACCTTTAAATTGTCCGTTTAAAACGGCCGAAAAAATTTTAGAAAAAATAAAAGAGCAAGGTATACATAATATCATTGTAGATGTCCACGCCGAAACAACGGCCGAAAAATACGCACTCGGTTGGTTTCTAAACAAACATGCCGTTACGAGCGTTTTAGGTACGCACACGCATGTACAAACTGCGGATGCGCACTTGATGCATCAAAGTACAGCTTTCATAACCGATTTGGGTATGTGTGGAGCCGCACATGGGATCTTAGGGTTCCGCATCGAACCCGTCATAGAAAAACTCATGTGCGGGAAACCTACTCGATTTGAAGTGGCGACAGGCCCCTCTATGCTCAATGGTGTATGGGTTAAATTCAATGCTTCCAATGGAAAAGCTACTTACATTGAACGTATCTCAATCGCTGAAACGTAATTTATAATCTGCATTAAATTTTGACCTGGAATAAAAATAAATATTCCTAGGTTACCGCGTTATGATGAGCAAGACAGCTTATTTCCTCAAAACTTTTTCCTATAGTTTTCATGTTAAATAATTTCTACCCTATCTAAAATCTTGGAAGACATTTCCAGTTTTTTTCAGCTAATTTTTTCTTAAAGCAAATTACCTAGAGAATTGTCTTATCTTTGTTAAAAAATTTTCTTTTTCACGATAATAGGCTTTAAATAAAAGAAATGCTTTCATCTTATGAGCAACCGATTTCTTAACAATATTAGTTCTACGGCGCACAAATACCGTTCTTGGCATAAAAATAGCTTGCAAAATATGCAGTTTAAAAGTATTATAATATTACCTCGCGCCAAAATGATCCGTAGATATTTGTTAAAAGCAACTTTAACCATTACAAGTGGACTTGCACTCCAAGCTCATGCCGCCAGTACTCAAGACGCTAAAAAAACTCTAGAAAACATGTCGGCTGTAACCTCATTGGATATATTTAATATTGACGACTATTTTTTAGATAATACCTCAAATCAAAGGCCTACACCGTCCAGCACCAATAGCAAATCTAACACCAACGATCTAAAAAAAACATCTCCGGATGCCGTTTGGGAAGTTGACTACAATCCTTTCAATGAAATAGATCCATGGTAATTAAATAGATATGCAAGATATGTTTGCTGTATCCCAAAATATTCAACTTTACAAGTATTCTCACATTGTCCAAAATAAATATCATTGACGCTTTAATATTACGTTGACTTACCGACCTTAAAATCTTTTTGAGGGAACGGAACAATATCCCTAGGTGTAATTTCAACCCCATAAACTACTGGATGTTTTTTCAATGCTTTTAAATCGTCTATAGATAAATAAGTCTTGCAACATGCGGGCAAAGAACCTTCCAAGGCATACTCTTCATTGTGGTAAAAACTTACTTTCACTTCCATATTGCCTTCTTTTTTGTGTATTAATTTCGACAGACGTTCCATAAAATCCTGTACCCCTTTCTGTGGAAACAAAATCCAATGACACTGCTGAATAAAGCGAGAGAATTGCTGTTCAAAATTAAATACACGCAGGGTATTAAGTTGATAGCCGTCCGACGTCTTTTTTACTTGTCCTTCGACAATTAGCAAAGTACCCTCCTGTACACAATGTGCGTACGTATCAAAAGTATCCGAAAACAGCTGCAAATCGTATCGCGCTTCTCTTGTGGATAAAGAAAAGGATAACCAAGGCCGATTTGTTTTCTTGGAAATACGTTTGTTAACTTCTTCGACAACGCCGCATAAACGAAAACTTTCACCATTGGGTACGATGGGCCATTCTTCCAGTTGAAATGTTTGAAAAATCTTTTCAACACCCTCCAATGCATCCAAAGGATGTCCCGATAGGTAGAATCCCAAAAGTTCTCGCTCATAATTAAGTTGCTCAAAAAGTGGCATTTCACGTACGTGTTTTTCACCCGAAACTTGCTGTACCGAAGGTATTTGTTCCGACAATAAACGGGTTTCCATGTCGTCAAAATCAAACAAAGTCGTTTGGCCTTTGTTGCGATCTATCTGGGCTACAGACGCTTCTTTGAGGAGACTCTCCATATGATCCAAAAGATAACGCCGCCCCTCTTGGAGGCTATCAAAGGCTCCTGTCTTTATTAGACACTCAACGACGCGTTTATTCAAGGCTTTTGCATCCACACGTTTGGCAAAGTCAACAAACGATTTAAATGGTCCACGTGCTCTACGTTCTTCCAAAATACACTTTGCAACCCCATCTCCAACCCCTTTGATGGCAGCCAAACCGAATCGAATTTGCTTTTTATGGGTATGCGTAATAGGACTGAATGCGTCTTCGGATTCATTGATGTCCGGACCCAAAATTTCAATTCCCAAAGAAGATCGGCAGTTTTCTATAAAAAATGATAACTTATCCGCATTTCCGAGTTCCGAAGACAAAATAGCCGCCATGTATTGCGTTGGGAAATTTGCTTTTAAATAAGCCGTCTGGTAAATGATAATGGCATACGCGTCCGAGTGCGATTTATTGAATCCATAACCGGCAAATTTGGCCAAAATGTCAAAAATTTCATTGGCTTTTGCTTCATCAATACTGTGACACTTCCAGGCTCCTTCGACAAAAACTGCTCGCTGAGCACGCATCACATCCATTTGTTTCTTGCCCATAGCTCGACGTAAAATATCTGCACCACCAAGGCTGTATCCCGCAATCACCCGTGCAGCTTCCATAACTTGTTCTTGGAACACCAAAACACCGTACGTCTTTCGACAAATGGGCTCCAACAGTGGATGTACGTAATGAATTTCCTCGGGGTGTTTTTTACCATTAACGTAATCGGGGATCCACTCCATAGGTCCAGGGCGATTGAGGGCACTCAGCGCACTAATTTCGTCGATGGAACTCATCTCAAATTGCTGGCAAATGCGCTGTACAAATGGCGATTCCAATTGAAATACACCAATGGTTTCACCCGCATTCAGCATCTTGAAAGTCTTTGCGTCATCGAATGGAATTGAATGGATATCAAATTCTTTAAACTCGGGTAATGTCCGAATGAAACATTGTGTATCATCGATAATTGTCAACGTTTTAAGTCCCAAAAAATCCATCTTTAAAAGCCCCAATGATTCCACAAATTCTTTAGAATACTGCGTCGTTAAAGCTCCTTCCTGCAGCGTCAGGGGAACAATTTCGGTCAAAGGCTTATCTCCAATGATCACGCCGCACGCGTGCGTTCCAGAATTACGGACCACGCCTTCTAAAATTTGGCCTTCGGTAAAAATTTTCTCGGCCAGGGAATTTGTGCCAATTTCCTGTTTCAACTCGTACGACTTTTCCAACGCCGATGATAAAGTAATTTTTAAATCGTCCGGAATCATCTTTGACCACCGATCGGCTTCACTGTAAGGAACATCGTACACACGCGCTAAATCCCTTACAACCATTTTTGCTCCCAAAGTACCAAACGTGATGATATTGCTTACATTGGATTCTCCATAGGTCTTCCGAACGTATTCGATGACTTCTTCCCTACGACGCATGCAAAAATCAATATCTACATCTGGAGGCGATACGCGCTCTGGATTCAAAAAACGTTCAAATAATAGATTAAAGTGTATAGGGTCCGTGTCCGTGATCATTAAAACGTACGCCACTAGGGAACCTGCTACGGATCCACGTCCAGGCCCTACGGAAATACCTTGTTGTTTAGCCCAATGAATGAAGTCCCAAACAATGAGAAAATAATCTATAAAACCTGCTTGCTCAATGATATGCCATTCATATTTCAATCGCTCAATAACTTCCTGCGCATTCAATCCGTGTACATCGGGTCCAGAACCCGTTTCAAAATGAATACCGTAACGTTTCAATAAACCCTCCGTACACAAACCTTTGAATAAAGCCAAACGACTGCCATATTTCTCTCGCAGTTCATCCGTCAGATGAAATATAGGGTAATGACTTTCTCCAAAAGGTAACTTAACGTCGCACATTTCAGCCACCTGCAGCGTATTATCCAATACCTCTTCGTTACCTTTAAAGGCTTGTTCCATCTCTTGCCTGGATTTTAAGTAAAATTGGCGTGTTGGCATGCGCATACGCTGCGCGTCTTTAATTTTACTACCCGTCTGAATGCACAAAAGGGCATCTTGCGCTTCCCAATCTCCCGGATATACGTAGTGCACGTCGTTGGTCGCCACGCACCGCACACCACATACTTTAGCTAAACTTAACAGTTGTGGAATTTGTTCGACCTGCTCCGGCATGCCTTGATTTTGAACTTCGACGAAAAAATTCTCCTTGCCAAAAATATCAATAAATTCTCCTAGCGCTTTCTTTGCTTTTCCAAATTCATTACGTAACAAAAATTGAGGCAGTACGCCATTGAGACAACCTGAGGTTGCAATGAGTCCCTTGGCATGTCGCGCCAATTGTTCCATATCCGTTCGAGGTTTATAGTAAAAACCATGAACATGAGCGTCCGATATAAGTTGCGTTAGATTTTGGTAACCTGTCCAATCTTTGGCAATCAAACACGTATGCGCCAATTTTAAATTTTCTTCCCTTTGATCGCGTTTCTTCTCCAAACGCGAACCTTCATATAATAAGTACGCTTCGCATCCCAATAAAGGCTTTATACCCATATCCAGAGCCATTTTGTAGAATTGAGGCACACCAAATAGGTTACCGTGGTCCGTTATTGCTAGAGCGGGCATTGCGAATTCACGAGCACGCTTTAGTAAACGATCCAGTCGGCATGCACCGTCCAACAAACTGTAATCGGAATGTACGTGCAAATGGACAAATTGCTTAGATTCTCTCGTCATCCTACTTCATTCAACCAGCTCCACTTATTTCGTCCACATAAATAATACTTTTTTGCAAGTCCTGTTATCGTAAGCAACATCTGGGTCACTTTATATGCAAAAACATTCAAAAAAACCTTGCACTCCCATAAAGTACTTTTTTAGGGTAATAATCGAATAGAATTTTTATATGTCGCGTATTTGTTACATTACTCAGAAAAAGCGGGTAGTAGGGTCTCGGATCAGTCGAAAAGGGCAATCTAAAAAAAGTGGTGGTATCGGTACGCACGTAACAAAAAAGGTTACGAGAATTTTCAAACCCAATTTACAAAAGATTAAAATCAAGCTGCCAAAGGGGCAAGTAAAACGTGTTTGGGTGAGCGTTAAAGCTATCAAAGCGGGCCTCGTTGAAAAGGTTGTTTAACTTCGATTATTCCACCATCGTTAGTGGGTAATTTTTAATTACGTTTTATTTTTAAAAATGTTCGCATGTGTGTTGGCGAAATTTTAAATGTTTTGGTTCAATTTTTCCACAGGCAGGGCATTGAGAATGCGCATGTGGATGCAGAATTGTTGATTGCCTCTGTTCTCGGGTGTAAACGTTTAGATCTTTTTTTAAATTACGATAAACCGTTGACTCCAAAACAGGCAGATGCCTTGCGCACGTACGCAAAGTTACGCGCACAAAGACACCCTCTACAGTATATTCTAGGATTCGTCGACTTTTACGGTCAGCACATTAAAGTGGATTCACGAGTCCTCATTCCAAGACCCGAAACCGAAGAACTCATTCATCAACTGAGTGAGTACTGGGCAAATACGCCTCCCAAACGAATTATAGATTTGGGGACAGGCAGTGGAACTATTGCTATTACTTTGGCCACTTTATTCCCTTATATGAACATTACTGCCAGCGACGCTCATGCGGATGCGTTGCATTTAGCCATCGAAAATGCAACCATCAATCGCGTAGCGCATAAAATTCAATTTTTACATTCCGATTGGTTTGAAAAAATTCCTCATCATTTCGACTGCATTATTTCAAATCCTCCCTATTTAACGGAACAAGAATGGATGTTGGCCCAACCCGAAGTCAAATGTTTTGAACCCAAACACGCTTTAGTTTCAAAAGACAATGGATTGGCTGACATAAAAAAATTACTCCACCAAGGCATGCAACACCTCAATCCTCATGGATGTATCGTTTTGGAAACAGGGATGGATCAACATGATTATTTGCACTCTTTTGCAAAAAAATGCGGCTACAGGGACGCAAAAACAACGCTCGACCTGCATAAAATGGAACGTTACTTCTGGGCTTGGTTGTAAAAATTTACTTTCACGGGATTTATGCGGATACAGTCTTTAACTTTTTACATAACCCATCTAGGCTGTCGCTTTGAAGAAAATTTGTAATGATTACTTTAGTATTTGTATTGCGAGCGAATGAATGCGTTGTTCTGCCAAACTGTAATATGTCAAAAGCGTTTTTGAGGGAAACAATCATTGTGTCACCTTGGTAAGGTAAAAATGTAGCATGCTTCGACATTTTCAATTACATTTCGTAGGGATGGTACGCGGAATCACCGGAGTTACGACCTTAGAATCAGGAATTTTTTGCAGATTTTATTGCCAGCAACTTATAATGCTCTCCATTTGATTATAAAACACTGGAGGGGAGTTGTTTTTCTAAACCTGTATTTCCACTTAACCACTCACGTCACCCATGCGATAAGAGAATCATTTCATAACTTTGTCTCATCTTCCTATAACATATTCAGTTTGTAAACGGAAAACCTTAAAAGTACATTTTACGTTCTTAGAGCACTCTTAAAGTAGTCAAAGGGCACGTGTTTTCGAGGATAAAAAACATTGCCGAATAACTGCTTGACCGATTTTGCTTCTGTAATCTTACGATTGCTCCCTTAATTGAGTATATTCACTATAAGTCTTGCATATTATAAGAAGATCTACATTAAACAATCGCCGTGGGTGGTTATGTTAAATTATCGTTTCCCATTTTGTTAAAAAAGCAAGCATGCTACCTTGGAGGTAGCATGTTGTAGAAGAAGGTATGAGATAAGGATTTAATATCTACAACCGTAATCTCCAAAATGATGATGATGACAAC
>JAITJL010000019.1 GCA_031278975.1 Puniceicoccales bacterium | reverse complement strand
TTTTAACAAAATGGGAAATATAAATTCCCTAGGGGCATCAGTTACCAATAACTATTTATATAAATATTCACACATAAACACACCCATAATCTACGGGTAGAGTCTATTTTGGGTGAAGCTGGGACCGCTTTGCAATTTTTGTGTTGCACGGAAGAGCGATTTTATGCATAAAACTTTTTAAAACACGGAGAGGTGACAGAGTGGCCGATTGTGCAGCACTGGAAATGCTGTGTATCCGTAAGGGTACCGAGGGTTCGACTCCCTCCTTCTCCGCCAATGGATGGAGAAACTACAGTAACGTTTAATTCATAGATACTGTTATTTTACTTTAGCTTTTAAAAATAAAATAACAAAAATATATTTAGATTGTAATATTATCTTCGAAAGGAAGTGCTTGTATACGATAGAAAGGGCAGGACGGTGGAGGGTAAATTTGTCGGAAGAAGTCGCATACAAATCTTTTGTTCCGTCTGCTTTGCCACCTAATCCGCCTATCGCATTGGATAACGAAACGGTAGAATTACTGGTAAGGGCCCACAAGCAGCTTGCTTTGTTGGAAAATATTGCGGTGCGCATACCAAATATCAATCTTTTTGTATCCATATACGTTCGCAAGGAAGCCTTGATGTCTTCTCAGATTGAAGGAATGCAGGCAACACTTGAAGATATTTTCGACCCAATGATAGACGAAAACATCAACCGCAACGTTGCCGATGTGATCAATTACATTAAAGCGACAGAGTTTGCTATAGGTGGATTAAAAGAACTGCCGCTTTGCAACCGTTTAATAAAGGAGACTCATGCCGTGCTTATGAAAAATGTCCGGGGACAAGAGAAAAATCCAGGTACGTTCTGCCATTCGAAGAACTGGATTGGAGGAGTAGGTAGTACACTAAAAAATGCTCGATACGTTCCTCCTGCTCCCGCCGATATGATCGTAGCCATGTCTGATTTGGAAAAATATATCAATGCCGATGATAATCTTGACGTATTGGTCCGTGCTGCGCTCATTCACTACCAATTTGAAACAATTCATCCATTTCTTGATGGTAACGGTCGGGTGGGACGACTTTTGATTATCCTTTTCCTTATGGAGAAAGCAGTTTTATCCACACCGACACTGTATATTTCGTATTTTCTCAAGAAAAATCGTATCGAGTACTATGACCGTATGACCGAAGTACGGAATAAGGGGAACTACGAACAGTGGGTGAAATTCTTTCTGCAAGCTGTCTATGAGTCGACTACGGACGCAATTTTGACCATTGGTAGGTTGACTGCCTTACACAATAAAAACAGGAATACTATCGCTGAGTTTGGTCGTGGATCAGAAACAGCCGTTCGTCTGCTTGCATATTTGGAAAGCAACCCCATCATCAAAATACAGAAAACGACGATTGCGCTGGGTGCAACATTTAAGACCGTTTCAGATGCGGTAAAACGGTTGTGCGATGCGAAGATTCTTGTGCAGACGGCAGGAAAACGCAGAAACCGGATATTCACTTATGAAGCGTATCTGGATATTTTAAGAGAAGGAACATAAGGGTAGCGAATGCTTACAGAACAGAGAAATGTTTATAGATTTACATGTAAGAGAGCATAAAAGGGCGGTAGAAATGGTTTTGTTATTGAAGGATTTGCGAGTTGTTCCTGGGGAACTCACGGGTAATGCAAGCGAAAATGACATCAACGCGATTGTAATCAGCAACCCAGTTGTTGACCAATTTTCAGTTGAGTATTGCTACTACTCTTCTTAAGAATGTTACACAAAATAAGATAGTACTTATCATTAACGCTATTGTATTCATTTGCGCTAAGAACAATGTTGCATCTGCAAAATTTGGATGTTTTGGAAAAAACCCGTCATTAGGGCACGATTTCACATGTGTTAGCCTCTAAAACTTCAAAACATACCGTGGTGGTTTTTTGTTTTGGGTTGTAGGATAGAAAACTGGTAAATGATGGACCTTGAGGCAAAATAATGGCTCCATCATGGAAAAATAGTTTGTTGTCATTATTTTCCAAAACGAGTATGCCAAAGCCATATCGCCCCAGAAATTCCGGTTCATTGGTATCAACGGTGTGTGCCGTTAATCGGTCAAAGTAGTTATTTGGGGAAAGGAAGTCATTCCATTGTAAAAGATCCCTGGCCGTTGAGATGATACCTCCGGCGGGATTCATAACTTCCGTGAGTGAATCGAAACATATTTGAGGGTATCCTAATTTTTCGGCAAGTTGCATTCTTGAAAAATCGCTATGGAACCCCGTGTTTGTCATTCCTGCTTGCTTGAATAATGCGCGTGACAAATTTTCATACGACTGACCTGTTACGCTTTCTAAAATTTTGCCAAGCAGGTCGAAATTTAGATTTTGATATTTAAATGCTGCAACTTTTTCTCCCGTATTGTAATCGAGGCCTGTGGAATGGGTTAGCAGTTGTTTAACGGTAATGCCTCTAAAATGATAAAAATCTAATGGTTCCCAGAGGTCGCCATCGGGTATACTTTTTAGGACACTTTCAAAATCTTGTTCCGTCATCAGTGTTGTAATATTGGCATCCAGGAGATTCGCGAGGTGTTCCAGGCATACAACACCTGTAAATTGTTTTGTGAGAGATCCAATGAGAAAAGGCGTATCTAGGCTAAAGCCTCGTCCGCTTGTTTTCACGTGAATGGAATGCCCTCGCTTTTCAACAACGATCATGACCCTTTTGTTGGGATGCATCTGTTGCGCGCATCCATTCAACAATAGCAGGAGAATCCCCATGCTACTCAGCCTACACTTTACCTTCACAGGTTAATATTGAAATCCTGGGGCGATGGGCATTGTTTTTTCCCAAGAGGCCGGACGACCCCAAGGCATTTTTGAATCATCCAAAGCAGCGGTTGTCTCCATGCTTTGGGAACACCCGCTAAGACAGCTTACGATCAAAAGGGTGGTCCACAAAAAAATTGATGTAATGGATTTTTTCATTTTTTCCTTAGGCAGTAAGTACTTTGTGTTAAAGGTAAGAGTTTATTGCGAAAGATTTTTTTGTTGGCGGCCAAGTATTCTAGAAGTTTAAAAATACTTTCGGTGTCTTCGGTTAAGTTGAGTGCTTGAGCGAGTGATTCCGCACTGAAATATTCACCCGTATGGTCGGTCAAGAAGTGGAGTATGCGTTTTTGCAGGTTCAAAAACTTGGCAGCCGCCTTTTTGCCGGCTTCCACACCGGGTTGATTGTAGGCGTTGATTCTGACAAAGCTGGCGTAAAAACCTACTGCCCGTTCGAATAAAGCAACCAGAGCACCCAAGCTTTGCGCATTTAAATGTTTAAGCGTCAACGTAATGGAAGGACGTTCTACTTCCGCTAAAGCAGCGCGTGTGCCAAGTAAAAAGCCTTCTAAAAAGTCACCTGAGCTTAATGCGGGCTCAACGTAGACGTTAGAAGGATTGCAAGGTACTTGGACTTCAATGAAAATGACGAAAGCGTCATCGAGGCCATCCCTCAATTGCTGTACGTAGGCATGCTGATCCGTTGACCCTTTATTGCCATACACGGTCAATCCTTGAAAAACTTTGCGTCCATCGTTGGCTAATTTTTTTCCCAACGATTCCATAACAAGTTGCTGCAAATAGCGTGGGAAAAGAATGAGCGCGTCTTTGTAAGGTAAGACCACCATATTGCGTTTACCCGTGCCTTCGGTGCAGGCGTACCAGGCTAAAGCGAGCATCATTGCTGGGTTATTTAAAACTTCTGTATTGCGGGTCAGAATGTCCATTTCGGTGGCTCCTTGGATAAGAGCACTGATATCAATGTTTTGCAGGGCTGCA
This sequence comes from Puniceicoccales bacterium, assembly GCA_031278975.1. Lineage (GTDB taxonomy): Bacteria > Verrucomicrobiota > Verrucomicrobiia > Opitutales > UBA9783 > CABUVL01. The sequence goes on along the minus strand of JAITJL010000019.1, from coordinate 10,121 downwards.
GGGACCAACCCCACATTGCTGAATAAGCTTGTCCGTCCTCCAATCCAATCCCACATGGGGAAACGTGCCAGCCAATGTTCCTGTTGCGCTTCCATATCCAATAGACTCCCTTCGCAAGTAATGGCAACAGCATGTTGGTGAAAGGGAATATTTTGTTTGGTAAAGGCAGATCGGATTTCTGTGAGTCCATTGCGAGGTTCCGGCGTTCCTCCGGATTTTGAAGTGACCAAAACGAGTGTTTGTCCCAAATGTTTGTGGATCTTTTTTAAAACTCTAAAAATGCCATCTGGATCCGTATTATCTATAAAAAGTGCTCTTAACCCTTTGGGCCTTCGATCCAAGGCATCCGATAACAATTGTGGACCTAAAGCGGATCCACCGATGCCAATGCATAGGAGATATTTAAAAGGGCCATGAGATCCTTGAATTTCTTGATTGAGAATTTTGTCGGCAAACGTGCGTACTTTTAGCCAATTGTCGTGCAAAAGCGTATTGATGTTTTTTTTAGGAGCCAATTGAAAATTCCTTAACCAATAATGTCCAACCATGCGTTTTTCATCTGGATTTGCGATATTCCCTGCCTCCAGTGCTTCCATATCGTTGAAAGCACGCACAATCTTGGATTGCATCGTTTGGAAAAAATTATCTTTGAAAGGAATTTTGCTTGTATCCAAAGAAACCTTCAATGGGTGAAGGTAAACGAAAAATTTTTTAAAAGTTGACCAACTCATAAGAAGCAAAAATTTTAAAAACATTTTTATTTTTTTTGCAATCTCATGATTGACTTTTTTATAAACTGAAATAAACTTTTGTTTGCTATGAAGAACTTGTTTAAATTTGTTTTTGTTTTATGTTTGGAAGTGGTCTTTATAAATCCAAATCCCCTTCAGGCGAAAAATTTTCCTTACGATAGGGATCCTATGGAATGTTTGTTTAAAGATAGCGTGGCCTTTATGCATCATTGCTTATCTCAAGACGGATTTCCTCATCGAGATCATTTTGCACGACCTCTGCGATGGATGGAGTGTAAAAAGGCGTATTGCTTGGAAGTGGCTATCCCAGGGGTTGACAAAGACGATGTTAAAATTTTAGTCGATGAATCTTTGTTGGTTATCGAAGCAGAAGTGGAACGTTCTACGTGTTGTATCGATAAGGATGGAGACTCTAAGAAACCGAAAAGGCATTTTAAATTTACAACTTTGTTACCGTGCGATGGTCAAGTGGATAAATTGGATGCCAAAATGAAAAATGGCCTCCTGACATTGGTTTTACCAAAAACAAGTAAGCCGGAAGCTAAAAAAATTACGATTCACTAAGAAACAATTTGATTTTTTTCATATATTCCTAAGGGCCCATGGGGGGCCTTTTTGTATTTGGTGCATTGTTCGAAAAAGAAAAGAGAGATCTGCAGTAGGTGTGTCAAATATTATACAATGGGAGTTGTGAAAAACAGGCACGGTACGCGGTTTAATGGCTTTGTAATGGCAAGTTGTTGCATCCGCATCCAAGCATTGCTGATACGTGCTCGCAAGCATTCACTGCTGTTTTTACCGGTAAGTAGGATTTCAATGGACTGCTAAATACGAATTCTCAAGCCTTGTAAAATGCACTTTGTATATTGCACATGGTTTACTACGCAATGTCGCCGCGTCAACCCATGTACGAACATTTTATGAACGTCTACACATTAACAGCCTATGGGACAACCCATTTAATTCATGGACGGATTGATGGATAGTTGATTGAAAAGGACATTGGTTGGATGGAAAAGAAACATTAATTTGTGCCACAGTTGCGTATTTTTAGAAGCAAAGACTTCTTTGGGATGCATAGGAACGGGTAACCAAAAGTTTTTCCGCATTTCCTCCTCCAATTGTCCTTGCGCCCAACCCACATAGCCGCAATAGGCACGCAATGCAACGGCGTTTTTTTTGGATAGTAATTGAGAGATCTGTTGCGTTTGTAATCCCAAGTACCATTTCAAAAAGTGATGCTTAGGTCCCCATTCGATGGCCGTTAAAATGAGACGTTTTTGTTCAACAGGGCCTCCTTTAAAAACAGGTACAGTGTCAAAGTCTTCCCAACGTTGTTCGTCAAAATCATTGAGCGTAAGTCTTAATGGGCGGTTGAGCATAAGGCCCATAGACCCTTTGTCGGGTTGATGTTGAACGATGGCAATGACGCTTTGTAAAAACTCGCCGTCCTGTGTACATTTAGGATTTGATAATAGGACTAACCCGGCAAAATTGTGCATTGGCAGTGACATATATGCTATAATTGTTGGAAAGGAACGTGTGCTTCGTTAAAGAGTTCTTCCACAAGAAAATCATTGTTGTAATTGGTATGATAATAACAATGTTGAATGCCTGCTGCCAATAATATTTTTGCACAATTGATACATGGATAGTGCGTGACGTAGACAATTGAATTTTGTATGCTTACTCCACGCCGCGCGGCATCGGCAATAGCGTTTTGTTCTGCATGAACAGTGGCTTGTTCGTGTCCATCGCGCATCTTTGAAGTGTGAGGCAAGCCTGCCAAAAAGCCATTATAACCTGCAGCAATAATTCGGTTTTTGTTACCTTCTCCAGAAACAAGCACACACCCTACCTTAAGCCTTGTACAACTAGAACGTGCGGCCATCAAAAGTGCAATGGACATAAAGTAAACATTCCAAGAGGGGCGTCCATCAAACGATTCAATCGTTTTTTGAAATAAAGTGAACCATTTTTGATCTTCCAACATTTTTTATGCTTTTATTTTACATTAATGGGTCATATATAAAATGTTACATGAAGGCAAATCTTTCTTTTTCGTACCGTTGTGTACGTTTATTTTTTAAGTTTATCTTTAAAGTACTTTACCGAGGAAAAATTTATGGTGAAGACAACATTCCCGCAAATGGGGCTTTTATTTTAGCAAGTAATCATGTAAGTTACTTAGATCCGCCCATTATTGCCATTCATTGCCGCCGTCAACCTATATTTTCATTTGCGCGTAGTACGCTATTTAAAAAGGGTATTGGTTGGTTTTTTAGGCAACTTAATATGATAGCTATAGATCGTGAAAAGGGAAATGATGTCCAATCCATTAAGCGGATCTTAAACATTTTGTCCGCAGGTTATCCTATTCTTGTGTTCCCAGAAGGAACGCGTTCCGTAACAGGTATTCCTCAGAGGGCAAAAAAGGGGATAGGTTTGTTCATAGAACGTTCGTCGGTGCCCGTAGTCCCGGTTCGGATTTTTGGTACTTTTGAGGCCTTACCTAAAGGAAAGCGCTTTTTGAATTTTAAACCAAGGCTTTCGATCGTGTACGGTAAAACGCTCTATCCGTCCGATTTTATAGCGTGTCATTCCGAAAGAGATCCGCTTCAGGCAATCAGCGATCGCGTGATGCAGGCTATCTGTCAAATTCAACTCAAAGCATAGTATGCAGGGAACATTGCTCATTGTGGATGATGAAAAGAATACGCGCGAAGGGTTAAAGTTAACTTTTTCAAGTAAATTTGACGTGTACACGGCAAATGGGCCTGAAGAAGCTTTTAGGCTTATGAGTACACACGTGTTTGACGTCATTATTACCGATTTACGTATGGGCCAAAAAAGTGGTATGTGTGTCATTGACAAGGTGCTGGAATTGGCTAACAAACCCATCTGTATCATGATGACCGCTTACGGAAATATTGAAACGGCCGTTGAAGCCATGAAGCGAGGTGCTTACGATTTTTTAAGTAAACCCATTCATTTGGAAAAATTGGAAATGATTGTCCAACGCGCTCTGGACGATCGTAATTTGCGCAAGGAAAATCGAGATTTACACAAAAAACTGTCGGACCGTTACCACCCGGCAGGTATTTTGGGTAATTCGGATACGTTTCAAAATGTTCTAAAAAAGGTGGAAGTGGTTGCGCCTTCGCGTGCCAACATTTTAATTACGGGGGAAACGGGAACAGGTAAGGAATTGATTGCACATTTGATACATCGGCAGAGTACGCGATCTCAAAAACCATTTATTCCCGTTCACTGTGCGGCTTTACCCGCAAATTTGTTGGAATCGGAATTGTTTGGTCATGAGAAAGGTGCCTTTACGGGGGCTATGAGGCAGCATGTAGGACGTTTTGAATGTGCTGATCACGGTACCTTATTTCTAGATGAAATTGGTGAAATTGACGCCAGCGTACAAGTGAAGTTGTTGCGTTTTTTGGAGACAAAAACAGTAGAGCGCGTAGGTGGAGTTCGTCCCGTACATCTGGATGTGCGATTGATCTGCGCCACGCATAGGACGCTGCGAGAGGAGGTTAAATTGGGGCATTTCCGAGAAGATTTGTATTACCGTCTTAACGTTATAGAAGTTCACCTGCCTGCATTACGTGAACGTCCGGATGATATTTTGATGTTGTTGCAGCATTATTTAACTCTATTTGGCGAAGAAAACGGCGTCAAAGTACCCACCATTCCTGCCAATGTGCAAAATGTATTGTTACGGTACAATTGGCCTGGGAATGTGAGGGAATTGAGGAATTTTGCAGAAAATATCATTGTAATGTATCGGGGATCTCCCATGGACTTGTCTCAGTTGGGAGAAAAGTTTTTTGTAAGAAGAGAAACAACTGACAATCCACTGTCTGTAAAAAATAATGAAAAACAGCTGATTTCAGACGCGCTATTGCAGTGTGGCGGGAATAGAACGAAAGCGGCCCAATTACTTGGGATGCCTCGCAGGACATTGTATAGAAAGTTGGAGAAATTGTAAGTGCGGATTGGAGCATTGCTTTATGATTTAAGTGTTAATTCTGTTTGCGATGATACAATGCAACGAAATGCGGGTGATTTTTGGGGAAACCAAAGCGTACGTGAACTTTTACGTATGGATAATGTAGATATTTTGACTTGACGTGTTTTTATTGTGGCACAAAACTTTCGTTATTTGCAGTTAAACATAATATTAATGTGTTGTTTGTTATGAAAAAAGTGTATGTATTCGGAATGGTAGTTGTCGCTCTTTTTTCAGCCCGGTTGCAGGGTGAATTTGCTTTGGAAAAAGCGAAGGTAGATGGTGATAGTAAAGAGGTGATGTTTATTTTGGATGCTGGTAGTGGTGAAGATCTCTATTATGTAGAGTCTTTTGTAGACGATACGGACCCCCAAAATCCCCAAATGGTGCGTGGGTTTAAAAAAGTCGAAGCAAATTTCTCGGAAGAATACGAAGCTTACTTGAAAAAAAAGAGCACCAAAAGTATTTCTAATGACCAATAACATATGTTAGAAAGTAAAGGCACTTTGTAGGAAACCCCAGAGTGATGTATTGAGGGTTCTTCATGGAATTGTCTTAAGTGGGCGAAAAGTTTTTTGCAAAAAAAGGGGTATCCGATAGTCCGTTTACTGTAAAAAATAATGAAAAACCGTTGATTGCGGATACGCACTACAGTGGGGTGATAATAAAACGAAAACGGCCCAATTGCTTGAAGTACATCGAATAACACCGTATAGAAGGTTAGAGAAACCGTAAGTGGGGCAATCTCAAATTATGCACCTATGTTTATGCGATATAGGGAGCATTAATTTTCCAGGTGCAACGATGTTTATAATTAAAAAATAATGAGAATTATTACGCCGTACTAGGGGGGTTAAATCGGATAATGTTTAGATTGTTTCTAGGGTATGCGTAAATTTTTGCATATAGATAATGTAGATATTTAGCTTGACGTGTTTTTATTGTGGCACAAAACTTTCATTGTTTGCAGTTAAATATAATATTAATGTGTTATTTATTATGAGAAAAATGTATGTATTCGGAGTGGCGGTGGTTACTCTTTTTTCAGCCCGGTTACAGGCTGAATTTGCTTTGGAAAAAGCGAAGATAGATGGTGACGGTAAAGAGGTAATGTTTGTTTTGAATACCAGTAATGGTAAGGATCTTTATTACGTAGAATCTTTTGTAGACGATACAGATCCTCAAAATCCTCAATTGGTACGTGGTTTTAAAAAAGTTGAAAAAAATTTCTCGGAAGTGTATGAAGCTTACTTGAAAAAAAAGAGTGCTAAAGGCGTTACAAGCGACAAATAGCATCTATAGAAGCTAAAATGATTCCCTGGTTAAAGCATTTAGAGAGTGGGTTACACAAAGAAAATTTTGGATTACTTTTACTCCGCTTTTTCTGGGGAAGTCATTTAATTGTTTACAGTATTTGTTGTTTTATGGATGGTGGGATGTTGAAACGTTTAGGACATCCTGCTACTCAATTGCATTTTCCATTTTCTGAATTATTTTGGGGTATTGTAGTCGCTTTTACGTTTATTTGGACAGGTTTGTTTATCATTTTAGGTTTCTATTTTAGGCTGGCAACCCTAGTTTTATTTATTATGGGCCTCATAGGCATGTGGGGAAAGTTGTCCTGGAAATTATTTTTTTTACCCCCTTTACCCCCTTTAGTATTTTTGACCATTTTAGGTTTAGTTTTTTCTTTTGTAGGAGCGGGTAAGTTTAGCATCAAATAATGCAGTGAAATGTATGAAAGTAATCATTGAGCCTATTCATTCGGTACTAAAAAAGGTAGTCGCAACATTGGATGCAGCGACGTGTTCGAAATTCAAACAAAACGTTTTAAAGAAGGTGCAAACAAATGCGGTCATTCCTGGTTTCCGTAAAGGGAAAGTCCCATTGGATATTTTAAATAGACGTTATGCAGACATTGTTGCTGATGAAGTTAAGCAATTATTGCTGAATGAAGTTGTTGAGTATTTAAAAAGTACTGAAAAATTGGAGATTGCTTCTCTTGTGAAAGCGGATTTTGAAGACGCTGCAGACGGTCAGCAAATTGTGTCGTTGGAAATAGAGGTCGCACCTGCAATAACACTTCCCGATTATAAGAATTTTTTGCTTGAAGAGAATAACGTGCAAGTCAAGGACGAGGAAATTCGAGACTTTATTACGCATTTACAAAAACAACAGGCAACTTACGAAGTGGTCCATCGGGAAGCCAACATTCGAGACTACGTGAAAATTGCGTATGAAGGCATTTGCGACGGCGAACCTGTGGATAACTTTAAAGATATGCCTCATGCGTGGCGCAAGCAGAAGTCGACCTGGGAAGAAGTGGGCAATGGTATGGCATCGGGTATTCCGGAAATAATTGACGGAATTGCTGGCATGAAAGCGGGTGACAAGAAGGACATTAAGGTGCTTTTCCCAGAAAATTTTGCCGTTCATGAGTTACGCGGAAAGGAAGGGTGTTATACGGTTGAAATGCAAGAGGTGCGTGAAGTTAAAATACCTGCTGTAGATGAAGCTTTTTTCAAGCACTACCAAGTCCAAAATTTGGATGCGTTGAATGATTTTGCCCGTAAGACTTTAATGGAACGTAAACGACAAGCGTATGCCGGACGGCAAAAGCAGCGTATTTCAGAGTTTTTAATTCAAAGTGTTACGTGTGATTTGCCGCCATCGTGGATTAAACGTGAGACTGAAAAAGTTTTGCAGGAGATGGTGGATTTATTTGCGACTCACGGTGTTAAGAATGCTTTGTTGGAGGAGCAAAAGGAAAGCGTTATACAAAAGGCGCAGTCCATTGCTGAAGATCGTGTTAAGTTGAACCTGTGCTTTGAGAAAATCGCGGCTCAAGAAAAGCTTCAACTGGAAGGTAAAGATATTGAACCTGTATTGATTCAAGAGGCCATGCAACGGCGGATTACGGCTCAAAAAATGCTGCAGATGGTACAAAAAAATTCGCAACTACGTCAAGAAATTCAGCAAAAAGCGATGCAGGCAAAGCTCATAAATTGGTTGTTTTGTTATTTGGAAAACCAGCAAAAGAATGTCGAAGAGAAAAAGGATTAATGTGAATCATTTACCATTACCTTACGTTTACGAACGCGATGGGCGCGGCGAAAAAGCGTGGGATATCTATAGTCGTTTGCTCAAGGATCGTATTATTTTTATTGGTACACCGATTGATGATTTTGTGGCCAACGCTGTGATTGCACAGATGTTGTTTTTACAGATGGAAGATCCCAAGAAAGATGTTCACGTTTACATCAACTGTCCGGGAGGTATTGTGACATCTGGTATGGCCATCTACGATACCATGAATTTTTTGCATTGCGATGTGGTCACTTACTGCGTTGGGCAAGCGGCGAGCATGGCAACCGTTTTATTGGCATCTGGAGCCAAAGGGAAACGTTATGCTTTACCTCACAGTCGTGTGATGATACATCAACCTACGGGTGGAGCTACGGGACAAACTTCCGATATTTCAATTGCGGCAAAGGAAATTTTGCGTTGGCGTTCGACGATCAACGAAATTTTGGCAAAGCATAGTCAGAAAACCGTAGAACAAATTGAAAAAGACTCGGATCGTGACTTTTATTTGGCGGCTGAAGAAGCAAAAGCGTACGGATTGGTTGATCACGTGATTACAAGTGACCCAACAGAGCATTCGGCGTCCAAGAAGTAAGTTTCTATGTCTCAGGAAGGATCGCCGTTTTGTTCTTTTTGCGGTCGTCATGCAAATCAGGTTAAGAAGTTAATTACAAGCCCCAATGGAAGTTTTGGCATTTGCTCGAGTTGTGTTGCGATTTGTCATTCTTTGTTGTTGAAAGAACGGGGAGATACGTTGGGAAAATATCAGGTCGGCTCAAATGCCCTGCAGGGGCAAGACAAGGTGGAACCCGCAGCGCCGCTGCGTTTAAAAATTGCCACACCGCAAGAAATAAAGGCCACCTTGGATGCTTGCGTGGTAGGGCAAGAAGATGCAAAAAAAGTTTTGTCGGTTGCCGTCTACAACCACTATAAACGCTTGGTTTTTGAAAAAGGCATCGACGTTATCCAACATGACGCACATTTTACCCGTACCCAAGAGTTACCGGAACATCTGAAACATGTGGAGGTTGAAAAAAGTAACATTTTGTTGATTGGCCCTACGGGAAGTGGAAAAACATTGTTGGCACGTACATTGGCTAAGGTATTGGATGTTCCATTTGCCATTGCCGATGCAACGACGCTAACAGAAGCCGGTTACGTTGGCGAAGACGTCGAAAATATTATTTTGCGGTTGCTTCAAGCGGCCGATTATAACGTTGAGAAAGCTCAAATGGGTATTATTTACGTGGATGAAATAGATAAAATTAGTCGTAAAACGGAGAATGTTTCTATTTCAAGAGATGTATCGGGAGAAGGTGTTCAGCAAGCTTTGTTAAAAATTTTGGAAGGTACCGAATGCAATGTCCCTCCCAAGGGAGGTCGAAAGCACCCCGAACAAGAATATATTCGGATAGACACAACCCATATTTTGTTTATTTGTGGAGGTGCTTTTGTCGGGTTAGATAAGATAATTGCCGATCGTGTTGGCCGTAAAATGCTTGGGTTTGATAAACGGAATCTTGACGTACATTCTCAGAAAGACGACGATCTACTGCAGCAACAGGTACAGCCGGAAGATTTGATTAAATTCGGTTTAATTCCAGAATTCGCAGGCCGTTTACCGATTGTCTCGGCCTTAAAAGAACTCGGTCAAAAGGATTTAAAATTTATTTTAACGGGTACGCAAAATGCATTGCTGCTGCAGTATGAAAAGCTGTTTGCCATGGAAGGTGTGCGATTAACTGTAGAGTCCGAAGCAATAGATGCTATTGTGGCAAAAGCTTTGGTATTCAAAACGGGAGCAAGGGCTTTGAGATCCATCGTTGAAACCATCATGCTGGATGCATTTTTTATCGTTTCTCAACGTCCGGAAATTAAAGAAATTATCATCAATGCTCAGGTAATTACGCAGGGTATAAAGCCAATTTTTCAATAATACCATAGCCGCTATGAAAGTTGAAGGTTCACCTAATGCTTTTCATCATCCGGTTGTGTTGCCTGTTGCACCGTCTTATGCGACTTTCATTGCATTCAATGGAATCTTATGCCAGTATGTTTACACTCATGCTGGCGATATTTCGGAGTACGGTGAAATGAGGATTGAACGCAATGGGTGGTGGATAGGTGCGTTGAAAAGCGAGCGGATACGATTCAAGGAGCATCGAATGCGCATGGCCACTTGCCAGTAGAATCCGTAAAACTGTTACCAGGTTGAACTTACTGTGTCCGTAAAGGATTACAACCCTATAACTAGCGGCGGCGGT
>JAITJL010000018.1 GCA_031278975.1 Puniceicoccales bacterium | reverse complement strand
AATACTACAGATCTGGAAAAGTGTTACCGCAAGTTCCGCTCGGTTATGGAAGAAAGATATGTGATTAAGAATAATACGAACGGGGGCATGATATGCACCTTACCCGAATGCCCTGGGTCGACAAATCCTAGTAGCAACACGACATGGGACAATCGGTACTACTAACTTTACTTACCTTCAGTTTATTCCGATTTACATTGTTATGCTTTTCGTGGTAAAATGCTTTGCTTACGTTTGCAGCGCTGAGAAGAACTTGCGGATTAAGATGACCACTCATCGTGAAAAAATAACTTATCGGTTCATAGAGTTTATTATTTTACCGCTTGTTTAGGTTTTAATCAGGTATGGGCGTAGATGTAGACAAGATGATGTACCTTTCTATTCTGGTTTGGTGCAGTTTTTACGTTATTACCCTATTCCCATGTATCCACATCTCAATGGTAATGTAACTTAAGAAAATAAATATATGAATGACCACCGAGTGCCCAACACAATGGCCAATAACTGTACCGTTAAATCATCTTTGTTCCATTCCTGAATCCATGGCCGTCGGCATCCAATGAGAATTGTCCAATTGTAATGCATACATCGTTCATCCTGGATAAAACGATCGAAGTTATTTCTGTGAAAGGTCCAGTTAAGCGGGCGAATTCCCAATGATACTAAAAATATCGCGATTGAAAACCCTTTCTTCTTAGATACTGGCTTATGGAACTTATATTTGCGTATTTTTTCATTCTTTTGCTCAATATTTTCGCTGGAGCGGCGTTTTTCTCCAACATAGCCCCCTAAAAGTATGCACACTTCCTGGAATTGCACCCATTGGTGCTGAAATTTTTAAAGTAAGTCCAATTGAGGTTGGGTATCAGAAGGTGGGGTACGTTCATGGAGCAGTTTTCGTAAAACTTTACCTTCCGATTCTATATTGGCTAAAATGATTTTGGCGCGTTCAATGACGGCGGTTGGAAGACCGGCAAGTTTGGCCACCTGAATGCCATAAGATCGATGCGCACATCCGGCGCATATTTGATGGACGAATAAAATTTCATCATTCCACTCTTTAACGGCTACGTAGGCGTTAAAAATACGCGGGAAAAGCTTTTCCAGTTGGGTGAGTTCTCGATAATGGGTTGCAAACAGTGTACGTGGGCCCATTTCTGTATCTCGATGCAAATATTCTACAACGGACCACGCAATACTCAACCCATCGTACGTACTCGTCCCACGTCCAATTTCGTCCAAAATAATTAAACTGCGTTGTGTTGCATTATTCAAGATATTGGCCGTTTCAAGCATTTCAACCATGAAGGTGGATTGGCCGCGTGTAATGTCGTCACTGGCTCCAATGCGGGAAAAAATGCGGTCCACCCATCCCATGCGACACGATTGAGCGGGTACCCAACATCCCATGTGAGCCATGAGTGCAATAAGGGCATTTTGGCGAATGTAAGTTGATTTGCCCGCCATATTCGGACCTGTGAGGATCAAAATTTGTCGCTGTTGCGCGTCCAAATAGAGGTCGTTGGCGACAAAGGTTTGAGGCAATCCTTGATTTGCCCGCAAAGAGGCTTCCACGAGAGGATGGCGGCCCGATTCGACCTCAAAAGCAGTGCTCGTATCCACGTTAGGTTTCGTGTAGTGGCAGTTTCTGGCCAAACAACTCCAGCCGGTAAAGACGTCTACTTCCGCCAATGTTTGCGCAGTTTGTTGCAATTGGCTTGCATGCACAAGGACCGCTTCCACCAGTTGGGCAAATAAAACTTTTTCACGTTCAATGGCACGCGTTTGTCCATGTAAAATGAGGTCTTCTTTAGCCTTTAATTCTTCCGTCGAATAACGTTCAACGTGTGCCATTGTCTGCTTGCGAATGTAGTGGCAAGGAACAAGATTTAAGTTGGATTTTGTAACTTCGATAAAAAATCCGGCTGCGGCATTGTATTTAACCCGTAAATTTCGAATACCCGTGCGTTGTTGTTCCGTGCGTTCGAAATCTTGCAGCCAAGTTTTATTTTGTACTTGTGTGGAACGCAACTGATCCAGTGTTTCATCGTAACCTACCTTGATGTAATTTCCTTCCGTTAAGTCGTTGGGCAAAGTTTCTTCGAGTGCATCCTGTAAGTAACTCAAAAGATCTTGAAATAGGTGAATGTTTTGGGTTAAATTTTTGACTTCCGGTGAATCCAAAGTCTGCAATTTAGCCTTGATGAAGGGGAGTTGTTCCAAGGTTTCTCGAATTGCACCCAATTCTCTAGGTGTGCGTAACCGGTTATAAAGTCGCGACAAAATACGATTTAAGTCGCGGGTACGTTTCAAACATTCCTGAATGCTACGCGTTATTAAAGGTTGGTCATAGAAAATTTGAATAAGGTTTTGCCGCACTTGAATTTGCTGCAAATCGAGTAATGGGTAAGTCAAATAATGTTGGACTAATCGGCTACCGGCTGCCGTTTTTGTGTTATCCAAAAAGTTTAACAGAGATCCTTCTCGAGTCCCCTGCTGCGTCTGAAATATTTCCAAATTTTTTAGGGTAGACGCATCTAAAATCATGTTGTGCGAACACGTGTGCAAAGTAATCTTGTTAAGATTTTTTGGAGAGTGAAATAAGTTTTCGGTAATGTAAGCAACAAGCGCGTTTGCGCAACCCAATGCGAGGCAATCCGGTGGAATGCCAAAGCCTTCCAGATGTTGTACTCCCAAAAGTTTTTCCAGGTTTTTTCGAGCCTGAGCTTGTTCAAAAGCGAAATGAGGAAGTTCGGAAATAGCTTTATTGCACAAAAGTGGTGCCAAGAAGGTTTTGTGCTCTTGCGTCGTTCGTTCGGAAAGAACAATTTCTTTGACATCCAAAGCGCACAAAAAAGACAGGAGATCTTGGCGTTGCGTTTCCGAAGCAATGATGAATTCACTGGTCGATAAATCTAACCAAGCCGCATTTAAAGCATTGTGATCCAGGGTAACGCAAAGGATGTAATGATTACTTTTGGATTCAATTTGAGAATCTTCCAAAACGGTTCCAGGCGTTAAGATACGCGTTAACGAGCGATCAACCAACTTTTTGCCGGGTTGGGGTGCCTCCATCTGATCGCAAATGGCTACTTTCTTGCCCGCCTTAAGCAGCTTATCAATGTACGTCTCCGAAGCGTGAAAAGGGATGCCTGCCATGGGAATACCGGAACGTTGCGTGAGGGTAAGTCCTAAAACTTTTGCCCCCGTTTCGGCATCGTCAAAGAACATTTCGTAAAAATCGCCTAAGCGAAAAAATAAGATCGTATCTTGAGGTAATTTTTTATGTACCGACAGGTATTGTTGCATCATGGGCGTACTCGCCGCCATCTGCTTTTCCATATTATCTTCTTTAAATAGTACGCACATTTTGACAATACTTATTTTGTAAATATGCCTTGTTATCAATCGAGGCTATTGGCGTAAAGCCTCCACTTTTACGTTTCAAAATCGTTCCCGGGTAAGAAATGTTTTGTTGGGCGGATAACGATAAAAATTAGGGGTGTTGAGGCATATGGATCAGCGTATTGGCGAGAAAATTTTTGTGGCGAAATAAGTCATTTTTGACTTGTGTACAACAAATAAACGTGCTTACAATGATTTTGTAACGATGAAAGAACGCGTAAATGACCTTTTAAAGCGTATTGGAGAGGGCCTTAGTTTACCCGATTTATGTCTGGATGAAAATAATCATTGTATTTTATTGTTTGACGAAAAAATTGTTCTCAACATCGATTTTGACGAAGAAGGTAGCAAATTGGTGATCTATGCTTACGTTGGAGAAATCCCACTCGATTGCCGTGAAATTATTTTTGAGAAAGCTCTAGAAGGGAATTTTTTTTGGAATGAAACGGATGGCGGAACTTTGGGTATCGACAGACAGTCTCAATCTTTAGTTTTAGCAAAGGCCTTCGACTGGCCGTTAAAAAATATTGAAATCTTTGAAGATGAGTTGGCTACTTTTGTCGAAGTCATCGAAAAATGGATTAGCCGTATTGAAAATTTCATTAGGGAAGCAACAGAGAGAATGGAAAATGAAAGGTAATGTCTCCAAATGACCATTTGCGTATATAATCTAGGAATGAACACTTATGCATATAGACACAATAAACTGCTCTCAAAAGAGCGCCCGTAGAGGTGTGTTTGCACCCCTACTTCTCGATCATATAGGTGGACTTAACGACCATAACGTTAAGCATTTGCAACATACGAATCAAATTCCTCCAGCCGTACCACGGCAGGGGATATCTTATTTGCAAGCTAAGTCTTATTTGGCGTAGTAGTTTTGCCTATTGAAGAAAAACGCCCTGCTGTACTCAAGGGCGTTTTTTGTTGCGGTATTGATAAAATAAACGTGGTTTTCATCCATACCAGCAGATCTCATTTATCTCATGAGTCCCTCAAATTTTGAGATCACACGCATCTTTCGAATAGGCTGCTTACAATACATTCGACTGCCTTCCACTATTTCCCAGTCGTCCTGACGATTTTCTGGGGGAGTACAGAAAGACATTTAATGGATCGGTTGCAGGTATTTACCTTGGGAAGAGTAAATGTGCCAAGACTCTAAAACTAAGTATTGTAAATAAAGTGGGAATTAAGGCACCTAAGAAGAGAGGTAAGGGTTTAACGATGGCATTTGTAAAAAATTTTGACAGTAGAGACTGTCCTGCTGGATTCGGTGCGTTTGCGATGACGGTGAGTCCACCGCCCGCCACGGCACCGCTGACAACGGCGTACTGTAGGTGAAAATTATTTTCGAAATCTGGGACCAACGAAGCCAAATAGGTGATAGCCGCATTGTCGTTGAAGGCCGTTAAGCATAAAGCTCCGAAAAATAACGATTGTTCACCTAAACGCGATAAAATAATCTCAATCCACCATTCTTGCAATCCACCGTGTGTAACGAGGCCTGCCAGGAAACAGCCCACCAGAAGGGCATTGCGTAAGGCAATTGGATTTTGATGCACGGCGGTGATGCGCGTAAAAACCAAAAATGCTAGAAATCCCCAAATAAGAAAAGGTATGTGGTGCGCGTTAAAAACAGTCCAGATAAGAAATAAAACGTGTGACAAGATAATACCGTGTGGAATTTTTTTCTGCGGTTTATTTGAAGATACATAAGTTTTGGCCTGCTTATTCATTTTACGCAATTGCTTGTGAAAAATGAGTGCATAAAATAAGGTTGACATCAAAATGCTCAATAGGGCTTCCAGTCCGAAATGTTTAAACACAAAGCTGGAATTCCAATGCCATCGAGTGGCAATCATCAAAATCGGTGGGGCAGCAAAATGCGTCAAAACACCCCCTATGGATACGTTCACGAAAAGTAGTCCTAAGGTTGCGTAGGAAAAAGCGGTATGGGCATTGTGAATCAAAACTTGTTTGGCCAGCAGAAGGGCCGCTATCGTCATGGCCGCAGGTTCTGTGATCACGGATCCCAGCAAAGGGGCGAATACCAAAATGCAGATCCACCACGTTGCGGGCGTTTCTCCTCCGAAGTACTTGACTAGCGATCGCAGTACACTTTCAGCAAGCGTCAAAATGGGACGCGTGGCAGCAATGGTCATGATGACAACAACAAAAATGGGTTCCGTGTATTGTCGCGTCTCAAAATAGTGAATTGTGGCGCCCCAACCCTTATAATACGTAAAGCATAATACAAGCGGCAGCAGCCAGAGAGCGAAAATAATTTCAACTTCCCCTAAAAGATGATAAACTTGCGATTTGTAAGTGGAATGTCCGGATTGAACGGTTAAAGTCTGCGCATGTTTGGTAAATGTACCGGCCAAAAAGGTATGCAAAATGGCACCCAGAAAAATACACGTTGAGAGGAAGTAAAAAGGATCCGCATTTGCCTGTTGGACGAGGGCATCCATTAAAGGTAGGTTATTCCCACACGCTATTTTAGGTCCAAATAGCAGCAGTAGTAAAAACACGCGCATGACCTTTAGCCTATGTCGTATCTTGATTGAGGCAATCTTTTATTTTAACTACAATAATGTTGCCTGTTTTGTAAAAAACTCATTGTAATACGATTGTTTCTCATGCATGTGTCCGATAAAGACGTAAAAATACATTTACAGAAGCCTTTTCTGGGATTTTTTTTAATCCTTATCGGCTTATTTATAACGTTATCTTTCGCCGATTACGATCCTTTGCAATCTCGGTTTTATACCACAAAAGTACACAATCATTGGCAATCGCACGGGAATCGACTGGGATATTGCGGTGTCTATTTTTCCTTTTACGCCTATCGCATAGGTGGTATGGCAGCTTGGTTATTACCCATTTATTTGTTGTGGACGGGCGTTCTATTTTTTATAGGACGCGGAGAAAAATGTTCCCGATGGAAATGGTTTTTCTTTGGGGTAGCTTGCTTTTTTACCACCACCCTGTTTGCCTTTTTTGAAGCGCTACGATGGTGGATACCAGATTATCATCTTTTTTCGGCGGGCGCAGGGGGATTGATGGGATTGTATCTTTTTCAATACATTTTTGCGCGTTATTTTGGAGAAATTGGTTGTATGCTTGTTTTAATCCCGAGTGCACTTTTTACTACGTTTTTGGCCTTTGCAAGTCCCGGTCGCGTCTTTTGCTGGAGCAGGGGAGGATTAAAACGAGTCTTTGTAAGTTTAAAATTTTTTTGGAAGAGCGGTTTCAATGGATTAATCGCGATGCTGCACAAAGGTTGCGTTTCGTGCGCAAGTTGGAGAAGAGTCTTTCTAAACAGGCGACGAAGGAAAGCTTTAGGGCAAGCAGAAAACGCGTTTTCGGAAAGTGAACAACAGATTCCCATCAACAAACTCGTAACCGTGGAAACGTCGCCATTGAATCCACGTGCTTCGCGGCATGAAACGCAGGGAACGTGTGTTACCGGTGAATCTCGCTTGGAAGAATCGCGTAAAGAAAAGACGATCCAAGAAATTAAGGTACTGGAGAGTGAAGTTGTGGAAAAGTCTTCGGGGTCGATACCTGCAAAATCGGGTGATTATCTTTTCCCTCCTATTCAATTGTTAAGAGACCCACCACCCATTTTGAAAGATGTCAGCGAAGGTGAGGATTACTATGAGACGGCACAAGATCTTGTGCAAAAGCTTGCCGAATTTGGGGTTGAAGTTAAAGTGGAGGCAATTCAATCGGGACCTGTTATTACGAGGTATGAGGTCACACCGGCACGCGGTGTTCGGGTAGAAAAAATTACCACATTGGACAAGAATATTGCTTTGGGATTAAAGGCGTTGTCCGTACGCATTCAGGCCCCGGTACCCGGCAAAGGGTGCGTAGGTATAGAGATTCCAAATAAATTCCCTTTGCCTGTCTGTCTGCGCGAAATTTTGGAATCGAAAGCCTGGGCGCATTCGGACGCCGAAATTCCCATTGTTTTGGGTAAGGAAGTGACGGGTAAGCCAATCGTAGCAGATTTGACAAAAATGCCTCATTTATTGATAGCAGGTTCTACGGGATCCGGTAAGACGGTTTGCATTAATGCGATCATTGCTTCGCTATTGTTCCATTCGAGCCCAGAAGAATTAAAGTTTATCATGGTGGATCCCAAAATTGTTGAAATGAAGTTGTACAACGATCTACCGCATATGCTTATTCCTGTGGTAACGGAGCCTAAGCGTGTTCCTTCGGCGCTTAAGTGGTTAATCGGTGAAATGGAACGACGGTACCAGTTATTTGCGGAACATGGAGCGCGTAATATTGCAATTTTTAACGATAAGGTAAAAAAACTGTCCACCGAAAACGCTGTGAAAGAAGACATGCGCCACTTGCCCTACATTGTGTGCATTATTGACGAGCTGGCCGATTTAATGATGGTGGCACCCGGTGATATCGAAACGTGCATCGCCCGACTGGCACAACTTGCGAGGGCTGCCGGCATTCATTTAATTATCGCTACCCAAAGACCGTCGGTCAACATTATTACGGGGATTATCAAGGCAAATTTACCGAGTCGCATTGCGTTTAAAGTTGCTTCAAAAGTAGATAGTCGAACCATTTTGGATGTAGGTGGGGCTGACAGTTTAATCGGTAAAGGGGACATGTTATTCATTCCGCCGGGTGCCTCTCAATTAATTCGTGCTCAGGGTGCTTGGGTGTCCGATGAAGAAATCAACGATATGGTTCAATTTTTAACAAAAAATGGCCCTCCTTCTTTTGCAGAAGAAGTACAACGCGTTCTGGATGTTAACGAAGAGGATACCGAGAAGGATACGTGGTCTGCGGAAGATGAAGATGCGCTTATTCCGCAGGCCTTAGAGGTATTAAAAACTTCGGATCGCATTTCGACATCTTTGCTGCAACGCCGTTTAAAAATTGGCTACAACCGGGCTGCACGTATCATGGAAACCTTGGAACAGAGAGGCTGGGTGCCAAACGGCGATGCACGTCCGGAGGTGTAAGAATGAGATTGCACTGCATTCGTTTGGGCATCTTATGCACAGCCGAGACTATGAGCATGTAGTTAGAAAGACTGCTGGTACGCATTGAAGGCAGGTAAGCGTTAAAGGTAATTTTGTTTGGATTTAAAAAAAGTGCCCTACTAGAATGAAATGAACGATGCATTTTTTACCCAATCATGGATATACAATGTAGTCAAAGGAGTTGTTCTTTGTTACGTTGGATATTTTGGATAAATTGTGTGGATAACGAATGTATATCCACAACATCAACGTTGATGGGAATATTTGAATTGGATAAGGCGAAACGTAATTTTTCTAAAGTACTTTCCGATAAAGGGCAATCTCCCTGCAGCAATAAATCGATATCCGAGTACTTTTGAGCGTTGCCTTGAACACGAGATCCAAAGACAAACACACGGCATTCCGGGACATAAGTCTGCAGTATTTTTTTTAATTCATTGGCGATAAGAGGATCCAGATCAATCATTCGTGCATTCTATTTGATGTAAGAAAAATTGAGCATCCAATAAAAATTGGGGTGCTAAGTGATAAATTTTTGTCGCTTGCTCTTTTTGGTAAGTGTGCGAGGTTAAATTACGCGCCTCACCGTATAAAAACCATGCTTGCGGATCTCGAATCAGCTGGTGCCGAGCCGCTAGACGAAAAAGATCTTTACGTGTTCTCAAATGGTCGACATCGTTAGGCTGATTCACGCGTAACCAGCGTTGCATAAACTTCCAGCACATTTCGTAAACAATTTCAAAATTTTGTATGATGCCTGCCTGTATAACTTCTCTAATGGAAGTATCGGTACTATTTATTTGTTTTCCCACGGCGATGGCGCGTTCTAAGGAAGCAATCGTATCTCGCAAAGGTGTAAGATCTAGCATAAACACCTGAAAGAGTTGCACCAAGGATTAGGTTTTTCAATGTTATTTTTTGTTTCTTTGTTGCTAAGAGCTTTACCTCCGATAATTTTTACTTTATTTTTGCCATGTGAATTTAAAAGTTTTACTTCTCATTCATGAAGGCTTTGAAGAGATTGAAACGGTAGTCCCATTGGATATGTTGCGTAGGGCTCACGTGGATGTTTTAACAGCCTCTTTATCTGGCAACGTTCAAGTTATGGGTGCACATCGCATCCAAATGACGGCCGACTGTCTTTTTTCTTCACTGCAATCCTACGATGATTTTCGCGGCATCATTATTCCAGGAGGGCCC
This sequence comes from Puniceicoccales bacterium, assembly GCA_031278975.1. Classification (GTDB taxonomy): domain Bacteria; phylum Verrucomicrobiota; class Verrucomicrobiia; order Opitutales; family UBA9783; genus CABUVL01. The sequence goes on along the minus strand of JAITJL010000018.1, from coordinate 9,579 downwards.
GGAGTTTTTAACGTATTGAATAGGACGGATGTGCACCAATGCCTGCGGCAATTCAATCGCGATTCCAAATGGATTGCAGCGATTTGTGCCGCTCCGTTATTGTTAAAACAAGCGAATATATTACCCGAAAGATTTACGGCGCATGCTTCGGTTAAAGATGATTTACCTCAGTTGAGGGCGGAATCGGTGGTTGTGGATCACCACTTTATTACAGCCAACGGACCGGGTGCAGCATTTGAATTCGCTTTTGAGATTGTCGGTGCCTTATTGTCAAAAAACCTTGCCTTTTCCTTAAAAAAGTCTATGTCTTACAGGGAAAGCGTGCTATGAAATCAAGCGATAAAAAGACAAATAAGCCATTAAAGACCATCGCCGACGATTTTCTCATCGACTTGTTGAAAGCGTCATCGCCTTCCGGATATGAATCAGAGGCTCAGGCCATTGTTGAAAAGTATGTGGCTCCGGTGGCCGAAAATTTTAGTAAGGATGTTTTGGGAAATCGTATTGCGACGATTCATTCGCAGGGGTGCCCACGTGTCTTGATGACCGGACACATGGACGAAATTGGTTTTATCGTTAGGCATGTTAACAAGGAAGGATTTGTGTTTTTTGATGCCATCGGGGGGCACGATGTTGGACTCATTTCAGGGCGCAAAGTTAAGATTTTAACGGGTAAAAAGGTTGTGTACGGTGTTACTGGCAGACGTGCCATCCATCTGCTGGATGCGGAAGAGAGGAAGAAATTACCTAAGCTGCAGGCCATTTGGATTGACATCGGGGCAAAATCCCGTGAGGAGGCTTTAAAAAAAATTGCCATTGGAGATCCCATTGTTTACGAACAGGAGCCTTTTTACGTACTCAATGGTTGTATGTGCGGACGCGGTATTGACGACCGAGGCGGTACGTATGTGGTGCAGGAAGTGTTGCGCCGTTTAGCAAAGGATCGCCATTTGGAGGCCTCTCTCACCTCGGTTTCCACAACGCAGGAAGAGATTGGGATTCGAGGGGCAATGCCGGTTACCTATGCAATTCATCCCGACGTAGGTATTGCGGTAGACGTTGGCCATGCAACCGATTTTCCCGATGGAGACAGCAACCGTTTGGGAGATTTTAAACTGGGTGCGGGGCCTATTTTGGCGCGGGGTCCCAACATCAGCCCCATCGTGTTTACTAGACTTAAGGCATGTGCAGAGAAACTCAAAATTCCCCATCAGGTTGAAGCCGAATCGGGGCCTACGGGAACAGATGCCCGTGTTATCCAAATGTCGCGTAACGGTGTGGCTACGGGATTGGTCAGTATTCCTTTGCGTTACATGCATACGCCCAATGAAATGGTTCGTCTAGACGATATAGAGTGGACCATCCAACTGCTTGTTGAATTTATACGTTCTTTGAAGGCAAGCGATAAGTTTGAATGGTGAGATTGCACTTATGTTGAGCGGCATTCAATTATTTTTAGAAAGAAACCGCAGGTGGCTGTTTGCACTTTTGCTGGTTGTAATCGTTATTCCGTTCGTGTTTACCATCGGTAGCATGCCGGGACTAGGTTATGGTAAAAAGAAAGTGGGAACGCAATTTTGGGGTTACGATCTTGGAGATCCTAAACAGATGGAACGTATCGTGCGCGATGGTGCTTTGAGCATTGCATTGCAAACGGGTTCAGAAGAGAATGCTTGGATGGAAGCTGCTCAAGGGTATGCCTTTTATCGCTTATTTTTACTTCACATTGCGCATGTTGTAGGTTTGCCAGATCCTATAGAGGACGAGTTGCATCAATTTATTAAAACAAAGCCTTTGTTTTTGGATGAAAATAAAGAATTTCAACCTCGATTATACAACGATTATCTAAAAAAGTGGTCCGAACAATTTGGTAAAACTCAAAACCTACGCAGGTTATTAACGGAAGATTACTTATGCGAGAGAGTAAAAAAAGTTTTAGCCGAACCGGGTTTTGTCCTACCCAGAGAATGTGAAGCGATGTACAAGTATTGGACAGCTTCTTATCAATTACAATACGTAAGTCTTCGAAATGAAGTCACACTTCCGGAAAACATCTCAGAAAAGGCGTTGCAGGAATTTTTTGAGTCGCATAAGAATGATTATAGGGTCGAACGTAAAGCGGAAGTTGTCTTGTTATTTTTTGAAGCTAACAAGCATAGGGCATCTTTACCTTTGATTTCTGATCAAGAATTGGAACGTTATTTTGCGTTGCACAAGCATGAATTCAAAAAGGTGGATTCTGAAGAAGTATCTTTCGAAGTCGTAAAATCAGAGGTGAAGGATCGTTGGGAAAAAGAACAATTGAATATACTTGCCGAGAAGTGTGCCACACAATTTGCTCTAACGGTTTATAATAAGGGTATACAGATGCAAACGGTGGAATGGAAGCAGTGGCTTAACGATAACGATGTTAGGATGATTGACACGTTACCTCCCTATGGGCAAAATTCTTTACCCGAACGCAAAGGCCTCGGTAAAGATGTACTGCTGAAGGCATTTGATTTGGACCAAGAAAGGTTTTTAAGCGATCCAATGCCTGTAAAAAACGGGTACGTTTTGGTCGCGTTAAAACAGTTTTTGGATCCGTATTACCCTACCTTAGATATCGTCAAAGAAAAAGTTTTGCAAGATTACCAACGAAACGAACGTGACAAAATTTTCAATCAACAATTATCCAGCTTGGTTGAAGACTTGAATAATCCTAATACAAACGTAGAGAAATTGTTAGCAGACAGAGGCTTAGAAATTCGCAACGTAGACACTTTTACCCTGGATTCATCCATCGTATCCCTATCTCAGATATTGGAAGCGGATGAAATTTTCCGCCTGATTAAAATGTTAGAAACACTCAAACAAGAACAATGGACATCTGCGTTGCGAGGTAAAGACGGTACGGGAATTCTGTTTGTTTGTAAAAGCCGTTCCGTCAAAAAAGATTGTACTCAAGAAGAGGCATTCAAAGTTTTTGAGAAAAATTTTGGTTCCAGGAAAAGTTTAATGCACACCGAAACTTTACTCAGGGAAGTTTTAGAGAAAACGATGAATGCCCTGGACCAAGGAAAACAAGGTTAATAAGCCACCTGTGCAATGTCTGCGCTGAATGATATGGCTAAAGTATTCGGATACCAAGTGTATACTTTTATCCTATTTTACACATATGAGACATGCTCTAAAGCGTGTAGAGTATTTAAAAACACTTTATTTGCCACATTTTAGAACATTTTATCCAACCTTTTTACATTTGAATGCCGGTTCGTTAAAAACAAGCATTGAATTACCTTTCAATGTGTAGTCACTTTAGGTGAATGGGGTACGTTTTCTATGTTGAATTCTGGCTTTGGATGTGGAAATAAGAATTGTTGAATGGGTTTTAAAGGTCTTTTGGGATAATTTGTTTTGGGTAACTCAATATGCCCCAGAATATGCGTGAAGGTCGCGGCGGCATTGCTGGCGGCGGTATCTCTGTAAGTGTCAATGGCATTTCCCTCATTATCATGTTCGTGATTCCCGGCTGAGTCGCTAATGCCGCGAATGACACAAAAGGGTTTTTGGAACTCATAACAGGCTGCGGCAAATGCAAAGGATTCCATATCGACCACACGGGCGCCATATGTTGTAAATAAATACTGGTTGTACGAGTCATTGTCAACGAATACGGTGCCACTGACACCAATGCCTCCACAGTGTATAATAAAGTTATGGTCAGGATGAGGCGTGAGTAGGCTATTTTTAATTGCAGTAAATAACGACAGTGGGCATGGCAAAAAATAGGTACGAGTGATTTCATCATTTGGGGTAACACCGATTTCCATGGAAGCGGGGTAAAAATCTTTATAATTTGGAAATTCTGGTTTATAGCGTACAGCATGTTCTTTATCCGTTTTTTTGTTGTAAATGTAACCTGTAGTATGACATGCCCATTTTTTTGGAATGCATACGTCCCCAGGTTTTGAGCGTGGATTTAGGCTCCCACCAATGCCTGTAAAGAACACTTTTTCGACGTTTGGAAGCAGAAGAAATAGTTTAAATAATCGGTGCGATGTTGCTAAAAAGTTCTTACCGGTAACGGCCAAAGCTAGGTAATGATCTCTGTATAAGAAGAAACGTACGGCTAAATTGTTGTATTGTTTTTTCCCCATAGGTCTGCAACCGGGAAGTCTTAGCAATTGCCCAAGGATTGCATTACGTTCAAACTTTTGAGAACAGACGCATAAGATGGAACAGTTGCTTTCAATTTGTTGAGGAGCTGAAGGGTATTCTAGTTGAGAATATAAGAGATGTATACTGAAAAGGATGTGTTTGAGTAGCATATGTATCGGTAGGGTTATTGTTAATAGTAGCAAGAAAAACACCAGTCGTAAGAAATTTTTTGCAGTAGTGCAAAAGAATATTAGAAATTTTTTCTGTGAAAGAATTACGCGGCGGCGTTATCTCGTTCAACATCATTCATAAATGTTCAAAAAGTCTCTGAGTGTTTTGTACGGTATGTGAAAAATTTTTCAAAAATTTTTTTACAATGCAGAAAAACTTTCCACGCCAGTATCTGCCAATATCTTGTGCAAGTCAGTAAAAAATGTTCCTAAAGGGTATACAACATTTTCCTGGGCTAAAAAATCTTGCCTATAGAACATTTTTAACACTAATTTGGTGGATAAGTTATAGAAGAGAGGCTGGATTGCAAAAAAGTGCTTTTTTATTGGGATTAGGGGGTATGGGTATGGAATCCTTGGGCTTATGTTTACAGCAGCAAGGATATCAAATATATGGATGGGATGATTGTATTACGGCAGCACGTATGAACCAGCTGCAACGAAATGGTTTCGTGTGGACAAATGTTTTACCTGCAAATGATGGCTCATTGATTTATTCTTCCGCGGTTCCAATAAAACACCCTTTAATACAGGTAGCGATCCAGCGTCAATGGTCAGTTACACGCCGAGGAAGTTTTTTGGCTCAACGGTTAAAAAATACAAATGTTTTAGCCATCGTGGGTAGCCATGGGAAATCGAGTACTACGGCATATTTAGTCCATTTTTTTAAACAGGCTGGGATTGCTGTGAATTATTTGCTGGGCGCACAGTATCAAACCGCATACTACCCAACAGGCGACTACCATGCAGGCGCAACGTGGAATCTTGTAGAAGTGGATGAGAGTGATGGTACCATTGAGGAATTTTCTCCAACGGCAACACTTGTTTTAAACGATGATTGGGATCATTCCGATTACTATGCAACCGCCGCCGCTTACAAGTCAGCTTTATACCGATTGTGCCAACGTACACAGTCTTGGGTTATGATGCCAGAGGTCATTGCCGAGTTCTCTTTGCCAGGGATCCCTGTATTTCGATTGGGGCGTGATTTTTCCATCATTGAAACCGGCAAGTCATTTATTTTCAAATGCCTAAAAGACAATTTTCAAAAGGAGTATGTCAAAGGAAATATTTTCAATCTAACCAATGTTTTAATGGCTTTAAGTGCTTTTTATCTGATTACCGAGAATGCAGTAGGTAGTTTTGCACTCAAATCTTTTCCAGGCATTCGGCGCCGTCAAGAAATTTTGTTAAAAACGAAACGTATATGCGTATTGAGTGATTATGCGCATCATCCGACCGAATTGGAGACGTACTTGGAATATGTGAAGAAATCTTTCTCGGGAGAGCATTGGATTGCTTTTGAGCCGCATCGAAGTTCTCGAATACGCCTGTTTTATCCCGATTTTATTCGTATTTTAAAAACGTATCCTCATGTTTTTTTAGGTGAAACATACCGTGCATTTGAAGATGAAGCGCTGTTTTCTAGAGATGTTGTATTACCACAGATGCCGTTGGCACAGAAGTTAGAAACTTTGTTACCGGATTCTTTTTTTATGTCACGCGATCAAAAAACGCTTTCGTTTATTGGGGCAGGGGATATCGATTCCTTTGCACGTGATTGGGTAGAAAAATTGGTGAGTTTATGGAAAGATTATTTGGAGGAAGATTCAAGAGAGCGTATAACGGTATACGATCGTTTAGATAAAAAATCTGCTTTTTGCATAGGCGGAGAGGGGTTATTTTTTTGTGCTCCAAAAACTTTGTCGGGATTACGTTCACTTGTATTGGATGCAAAAGATTTGGGGATTCCTTGGTACATTTTGGGCAGTGGGTCAAACGTGCTTATGCCGCATGCGCGATATGATGGGATTATTTTGCAGTTGTCAGATCCTGTATGGACTGCCATTGTTCCGCTGGATCATGCGTGTTTTCGAGTAGGCGCGGGATGTACACTGGGTAAAATGCTTAACTTCATGCAGGCTAATGGCATCGGTGGATTTGAATTCTTAGATGGGATTCCGGGAACGATAGGAGGGGCTTTGCAGATGAACGCCGGAACAAATTTGAAAGGCATTTGGGAATGTGTTACATCGGTTGAAGTCATGAATGAACGCGGAGAAGTGGAATTATTGCAACGCGGTGACGTTCGAACCGATTATCGTACATGCGCAAGCTTGGAAGGAAAAATTGCTTTGAGCGCTGTTGTCAAAGGATACGTGTGTGAGTCGCAAGCAATACAAACAAAGAGGCAATGCATACGTGCACAACGTGCGATTTCGCAACCTAAAGGTATCAGTTTGGGCTGTTTTTTTAAGAATACGCTTAAGGGCTCTACCGGAAAATTACTGGATCAATTGGGATTGAAGGGGATGCGGGTAGGGGGAGCGTTTGTGTCGCCTAAACATGCGAATTTTATTTTGAACGATGGAACGGCCACTTTTTATCACGTGATTGAATTAGTGTCCAAAATTAGGTCCATCGTCACTCAAAAAACTGGTCAAGTACTTGTTCCCGAGGTAAGAATTTTAGGTGAAACATGGGAGAATGTTTTATGACGTGTGATGTGGAAGTGGTTGTTTTATTTGGTGGAGAGGGTGAAGAGAGAGAAGTTTCATTCAAATCGGCTGAACCAACGATTGGTCGTTTGAAGCAATTTTTTAACGTTCGGTCCATTCAGTTGGATGCTAACGAGTTACCCATACATTTCAGGCTTCACAAAGACTTGATTTTCCCGTTAATTCACGGTGATTTTGGAGAAGATGGTCGTTTACAGTATTTATTAGAACAAGGTGGATACGCCATGGTGGGTAGTGGTTCCAAAGCGAGCCATTTGTGCATAAATAAAATGAAAAGCAAGCAATTGGCAGGTCGATGGGGTATCCCTGTGTTACCAGCTATGAACCTTGTTGTGGGTGAAGCACTAAATGAAACGCATTTGAAAAAAGTGTTAAAAAGTGAAACATTCGTTTTAAAACCGACGGACAAGGGAAGTAGTATTGGTGTTCATCTATGTGAAAGTTTTCAGGTATTGCAGCATATTTGGTCAACCGTTAAAGATGGGAATTGGATGGTAGAGCGCTATGTGCGTGGTAGAGAGTTAGCGGTGGGCATTTTACAAGGGGAACCTTTGGGGGTTGTTGAAATTCGACCTAAAGTCGGCTTTTACGATTTTAACAATAAGTATACGGCGGGTGCTTGCGATTACTTGTTGCCGGCTCCTGTAGGTGCGGATACATCTCAAAAAGTACGTGCTATTGCCGGCAAATTTTTCAAAAGAGCTCGCTGCCTTGATTTTTCTAGGGCAGATTTCTTGTTAGAAGACAATGGAAGCATTTGGTTTTTAGAAATGAATACGATTCCTGGAATGACGCATCAAAGTTTGTTTCCTAAAAGTGCTGCCTGTTGTGGAATGAGTTTTGATGAAGTTTTACAACGTATTATCCGTGGAGCTATCGATCGCAATCGGTTGTGTAATTTATTGAAATAAATGGCGTTGAATAAAAAAGATCATTCGTGGCGTAGTTTGCAACAGGACGCACAATTAACCAAAGCTCGTTGTAAGGGGTTTTTGAGTAAATTTTTCATTTTGGTTACGGTAAGTTCTCTATGTGTGATCGCCTTTAAGTGGTGTGCCCATTTTCACAGACCACTTTTATGTCCTCAGCCTTTGCGAAAAATCACTTTTACTTCGGATGGAGTTTTATCGGAAAATTGGCTGAGAAGACGCGTATCCATTCCATTAGGGAAAGACCTTATGCGCATTGATCTTGGATATATAAAAGCTCAATTGGAAACTTGTTCGCAAGTAGCTTCGGCAATCATTACACGGCAATTTCCGGATACTTTAATGATTGAAATCAAGGAACTCAAACCTGTGGCTAAACTTTTTGTATCCACGCAAGGAAAACGTTGCATTCGATTGATTTCTGCCGAAGGTAAATTGTTCACACCCATGGCGTACACAAAACATGGTATAAAAACTTTACCTACCCTATCCGATGTAACGGTACAGCTCATACAAGGGGGAAAAATTCTTAAATTTAATAGAATTTATACGTTACTGGTTGCATTGATGCACCAGTATCCGGATGTTTACGCAACCGTCGTTCAAATTTCGTTAAAAAATTTTGACCCATTGTTGGAAGAAAAGTGGTTGCAGGTAGATTTGAAAACATCTCATAATCAGCATCTTATTTTTAATTGTACCCACATTGGTGTGCAAATGAGGAAATTGAAAGGTGTTTTGTACGCGTTGACACCTCAGCAACGTTCGCAGTTATTGCGTATCGATTTATCTTTAACAAATCCTATCGTGGAATTTAAGTGATTGAATATTGGTATGTTGATTTTGATAATGCGTTGTTGCGGCCGAAAGCATTTTCTTCAAGAAAAACGTGTTTCACACGAAAATGCCGCGAGTTTGTTCATAAGGAGGCGTAATGTAAAGGTAGTCACCCTCGTAGGTAGCATCGAATAAGTCGAGCATATCTGCATTAGATAATAGAATACACCCTTGAGAAAGTGGTTGCGGAATGAAATTTTCTAGGTTGGTCCCGTGAATGTAAACGGTGCGTTTGTAGGTATCGCAACAAAGTTTTTGTGCGTTGTATCCACGATTTTTGGCCATTTCGAGTCCCTGAAGGCGTAGGATGCGTGTCGTAATGAATCCGCATGCAGATTTGTGAGTTGAAGGCGGGCAAATCACTCCCGTGAAGTGCCTGTGTTTAAAAACTCCGTGCATGGGAACCGTATCGCCTATTTTTTCACAAATTCGATGCAGTCCGTACGGTGTACCAAAGCTATTGTACACGCAACTTTGTTGAGCTCTGCCGGAAGAAAATAGGTAGGTTTTTTGCCAAAAAAATCCCGACGGATGCATTGTAAACAGGTGCAGTTGATGTTTTCGGGTATCTGCCCACAAGCAATGCCCATTCCATAGAGGATCGAGGTGTTGCTGCAGAATTTTAAAAAACATCACTTTTAAAAGTATTGCGAGTCATGCAAAGGTCAAGTTTTCTGCTTTGGAAATTGGGAAGTATAGGGTAGATATCGTAAGTTGTGAGCGTATTAGTTTAAAGGGAAAGGCATTTATATATACATTGCTTTTAGATAAGGTAAATGGCATCTCCATGTTGAACAGAAGATGGGTTGCGATTTAGGTTTAAGAAAATTTCGTAGGGATTGGAGGCTTGTTTTGGGGTGTTTTTTAGGTTTGTGAAAATTGGAAGGAAGTCAGCACACTGCTTAAAGGATCGATATTGAAAGA
>JAITJL010000009.1 GCA_031278975.1 Puniceicoccales bacterium | reverse complement strand
CTCAGGACATCCTGATGTGATTAAGCGCTTAGACGTCTTGAGTCTTCACTACTAAACTAGTATAGCCTTTCCTTACTACCTCTGTCAAGGGTTTTTCGGAGGGATTTTGGCGGAAGATTCGGTCGCTCAATGGAATGGTCGGAGCATGTTCATCTTACGGCAAAACCGGGTTCATTATAGACCTAGATTGCAGTGGTAAAACTTATGCGGCCCGAAGTGACGTTTTCAAAGGTTCCTACATACCCATTTACGGCCCGGCAAAACCGTTTGTTACGGGCCCAAGTTGATAGTGGCAAAGGGGGTGCGGTTCTCTGGGATGTATACGTTTATACCTAACTTCCCGGAAAATTTTCAAAAGCTTATCTTTCTCATCCAAATGAATTAAGATCTTATTCATACTTAAAGCATACGTTCGTAGGGTGGATTCTATGGCACATTGCCTGTCATTCACTTCAAAGGTAATTATTTCATCGCCCCGTTACGCTCAATCCACATTCCACTCCACGTCGGATGTTTCCCGGGCGTAAATGGATTAGTAAAGATACCCTTGACTTCAAGGGAAGCCGTAGAGGGTAGTAAGATTTGTATCAGAAAGACCGAATGAGGGCATCAAAGGTGCACACCAAGTCTCATACCCTCCGATGTCGCATGGATACGTTTCTATGTTCATCAAGGTAAGAAATATTAGCAAACATGCAGGCCGTGAGACAACATCTTTAAAAAGCCCTGACTGCAAGCTAGGATGACGAAGACAATGTTATCGCAGAAAAATCGTTTGTCATAAGGATAGTTGCTTTCTTAGAACTTAGTTTCTTGTTACTCCCAAAGACACTCAGTAACCATAAGTCACAAATTCCAGGATACACAGTTTACTTGTCGCTCAATTGCCATATGTGCCCCTTTCATCCATTTACCGACAGTAGTAAAATGCAATGGACATTTTTCGTTTACCTACTGGATTCTCAATCAGAGAGACATCATATTGCGTATGCTACTACACGCGTAACACCCTGCTTTTAAACACATTTAACCTTTGTTTATTATTAACATGTTAACAAACTTATGGTGTATTACTCATAAAAAATTCTTGGTTTTAACAGCCAAACAAAGCAGAATTTAGAACAAGCTTTATATGGGAATGACAATGCAATTCATCTGAAAATCAAAATACGACAAAATAACAATCAACACTCCAGGTAAAATTGCACTCCCGTATATATAAAAATGACTTGTCTTCCAACACTTGAAGTAACCGATTAATACCAAAAATAAAGACCCAAAGAAAAATTCACCATAACTACAAAATTCAAGAGCTTGTTGTAATCCACCACACCCTTGAATCATTTAACGCAGCCTATTTTGCAAAAACAGTCAGGCACCCTACGGCACAAGAACTTTTAACTACCGCTGCTACTTTCCAGTCCTGACGGGGTTCGCCAAAGTTAATTGCATAGGACCCAACTGCGTAGTCAATTTGAAAAATTTAATGATCGCCTGTCAATCATTATTGTATACGACGCATGTTGTTGGCGTAAGGCACTGAATCATGTGTGCAGCAGCATTTGTATCAACCTACAATAAAATATTGCCTTCCTAGACTTAGGTTTATTAATTGTAAGTATGGATAAAAGGAAAAGTCTAAAATTCAAGGCTAGATCCCCCGAAGAAATTATGCGCACGCTGAAGAAAAACTTTGGCGAAAATGCTCGAGTTCTTTCCATCCATCAAATAAAAGGACATGGACTAACGCGTCTTTTTAAAAAACCGCAATTTGAAATCACAGCTACCGCCGGTAAGACCCATACGCAAGGAGAGGTTCCCAAAGGCCCTCTCACGACAACAAAAACTTTTACCAATCCGTCTTCGCCCACACCTTTTAAACAACAAATTCAACAAATACTGATGCATTCGGGCTTTTCTCAACCTCTCATGGATGCATTTTTTAAAAACGAGCCCTTTCAGGATCAATACAATATACAAGAAATACTCAACAGCTTTTTCCATTTTTTGCAAAAATTGTACAGGCAACTTAACATAAAAGAACCGGGACAACGCATTGCTTTGGTAGGGCCATCAGGAGTTGGAAAGACTTTGACATTGTGCAAATTAATTGCTCAAGAAGTCTTTACGCTAGGACAAAAACCGGTTGTTATTAAACTCGATGGAAAACAAACCGGTGGGCAAGACGTTCTGGATGTATTTTGCAACATTCTAGGTATTTCCCTTATTCAAGAAGGTATTGACCTATACACCTCTTACGAAGAGCAGCAAAAAATACTGTTTGATCACGAAGGTATAAATTTTTTTGATCGCGATGCGGTCAACACTTGCGGTGCAAAAATGGATCAGTGGGCAATCGGTACACGGGTATTGGTCATCAATGCACTTTACGATACCGATTTTTTAAATCAATGCTTTTCAAAAATTACGGATCTTAAATTAACTCACTGTATTTTTACACATTTGGATGAAACCACCCATACTAATAAACTGTGGCAATACATCCTTAAAGGAGGACTCAGCCCCTACTACTTATCTTTTGGGCAAAGTCTAACCGCAGATTTTACCTCCCACGTGCTTTCTTACCTGCTAAATAAAACTAAAATCACCGAGGACCTATTAAAGCCTTATTGATCACAATTACTGTTACGTCATTGCTAAATTTTTGCATTCATAAAATAGCAATCGCGGAACGTATACTACAATAATGTATTCACTTTGTAAAAATTTACCGAAGAAGTTCTTTTTCTTTCACTTTGAACTGATCTTGACGATGCTGCAGGTATCCACAAAGTTTCTTGAGATGACAGAATCTCCGAAGGCGTTTCCACAATCAACACGGCTGAATGGAAACATTGGGCAAGCGATCGTAAAAGATGATTTAAAGTATCCACACATTGCCGCCAAAAACAATACGGTGGATCTAAAAAGATAAGTTGCATGTCCGAAAATTGTTTTAGAGGTGCTTGAAATACGTCCATCACAGAAATTGTAGTAACAGTGTTACAATCTACGCATACGCTTTTACAGACTCGCATGCAATTTTCACGCAATGTCTTGGCAACATGTACGTCTTTTTCTAAAAAATGAACAGACTTACACCCGCGACTCAAGCATTCTAATCCGTAAGCACCCGTCCCAGCAAAGCAATCCAAAATACAGGCTTCCCGAACAACACTCCCCATACGATTAAACACTTGTTCTCTCATAAAATCGGTTGCAGGTCGCACTCCTTTACTTTTAGGAACATCCAATCGAATACCGCAAGCTTTTCCTCCCGTAATACGCATAAATTCCCATATTATACCTCTAATTCCCCGCATCTATAGATAAAAAACTTTTTACAATCATCCGTAAATCCATGATACCCCTCGCGTTCATTACAATGCAGAGCTGTTGAGATCCAACGTTAAAAATCTTCGAATACGTTCCAATACGCTCGCCCTTCCGAGAACTGCCAACATGGCGTATAACCCAGGCCCTACGCCGCGGCCGGATACGGCAAAACGAAGCGTATGAACATAATGGCCCAAGGGCACTTGTCTTTGTATACTTACAGCTTTCAGTGCAGATTCGATGGCGGTTGGTTCAAAGGGTATATTGGATAAAAGATCGGTAATTTCCACGAGACGTTCTTTTGGAGAATATTTGCAAATTTTTCTCATTTCTTGGACATCGTATTCAAAATCATTGCTAAAAAAGAAAGCAATAAAATGGGGCAACGATTCAAAAGATCTCAACTTCTCTTGCACAATGCTTAAAACCTGCCGCAAGTACGCATCATCTTCAAAAAACCTCTCGCACCGCGTTGCTTTCAAAACATGCAAACTGCGTGTATAAAACTCCTCTTTCGGTAAGTGCTTTAAATGCTCAGCATTTGTAAAATTTAACTTCTTTTCGTCGAATCGGGCATGCGTTTTGTTGATACCCGATAAGTCAAATACATTAATAATTTCCTTCACAGACAAAATATCCTTATCGCTCTTAGGAGACCACCCCAAAAGCGCAAGATAATTGACCAAAGCATCGGGTAAAAAAAACTTATCCCTATACATTTCCACCAAAGAACCTTGATCTCTTTTACTCATTTTCCCAGAACCTTCCGTCTTTAAAATGAGTGGGATATGCGCAAATTTAGGTGCAGGTACATCCCAAGCCTTGTACAATTCCAAATGTTTACTTGTATTTGATAAATGGTCTTCGCCACGAATAACGTGCGTAATTTTCATAGCGATATCATCCACCACGTTTACAAAATGAAAAACAGGTGTTCCATTAGACCTGTAAATAACAAAATCTTTCCCCTCAAAACGATGAACAGGTCCGTGGATTACATCATCAATGACCTGCATTTGCCCAGAAACTTTAAGCCAGATGGCCCCTTCTTTTTCGTAAACACGATCTCGTTGACGCAATGCTTCCAAGCAGGTTTGATAAATTTCACTGCGCTCGCTCTGATAATAAGGACCGTAATTGCCACCCACTTCAGGCCCTTCATCCCAAGTAAGCCCCATCCATTTTAAGTCAGTCAACAACGATTTCAAAGACTCTTTCGTATTGCGTTCTGCGTCTGAATCTTCGATACGCAAGACGAAAGTTCCACCCGTATGTTTGGCATAAAGCCAATTAAATAAAGCTGTACGCGCCCCACCGATATGAAAATAACCGGTTGGACTGGGTGCAAAGCGAACTCTTACGTGTGTCATCATTCACAACTGATTGCAAAATTTGGCTAAAATTTCCAAGACGTAATCTTGGTCTTCTTCTGAAAAATCCGGATATATCGGAATACTTAAACATCCTTGATAATAACTTTCTGCTCCCGGCAAAGAAAATTCTCCCAACCATTGCTTGTATAATTCCATCTTGTAGAGAGGAACGTAGTGCACATGCGTTTCTATGCCGTAAGATTGCAGAAAAATGTAGGCAGCATCACGAACTTCCTTACTTCTAAAGTGGACAACAAATAAATGGTAAGCGCTACCCAAAACCTTGGGTGTTGGTGTAAGAAAATGACAATAGGGTTCTCCTTGGAGACACTCATAATAACGATTGGCAATTGCTTTCCGTTTGCTCAAAAAGAAGGGCAATCGTTTCAATTGCGATACTCCCAAAGCGGCTTGCAAATCTGTCATATGGTAATTGTACCCCCACAACTTTTGCGTACGTAGGTACGAATTTTCTTGGCGCATCAAACCATGATTTCTTAACAAACGTACCGTATTAGCCAAACCGGGATCACGTGTAGCGACCGCGCCTCCTTCAGCGCAGCAAATGGATTTTAAAGGATGGAAACTTAATACGGCCAAATCACTGTGGCTACACGAAGCACTTTTATATACCTGTTGATCACATACGTATTCTCCACCCAGACTATGCGCCGCATCTTCCACAATGGAAGCTCCATAATACTGGGCTAAATTGTCAATAGCCGGCAAATTTATAGGAATGCCTTGCAGAGAAACGGGAACAATCGCCATTTTCGTAGATTTATGACTAGAAGTCTTTTTCAACACCTGTTCCAAGTTGTCGACATCCATTAATCCCGTCTGTGGATCCACATCGATAAAACGAATGTTTGCTCCAACCGCATGCAGCATGTTAGCGGTAGCTGCAAATGTAACGGGAGAAGTAAAAACGGTGGTACCTCCTAGATCCAAAGCAAGGTAACTCAAATGCAAAGCGGCCGTCCCACTTGAAACCACAACCACATCACTGACGTTCAAATAACGTTTTAAAGCTTCTTCGAAAGCCGTTATCTGCGATCCTTGTATAAGTAAATCACTTTTTAAAGTTTCTGCAACTGCCTGGATGTCACTTTCATCAATCGATTGACGTGAATACGCAATATGTTTCATAGATTATGCAAGATGTTGAGCGAAAAACACCAATAATTCGGTTTGATTTAAACGCATTTGTTTCGTACTATCTCGATCACGTAATGTATACGTATCATTTTCTAACGAATCAAAATCGACCGTTACACACCACGGTGTACCGACTTCATCCATGCGACGGTAGCGTCGACCGATGGCACCCGATTCGTCGTAAACCGTGTACCAACGTTTTTGCAAGTATTTAAACAAAGAACGTGCCTTATCCACAATGGCTGCCTTATTTTTTACCAATGGAAATACAGCTATCTTAATGGGAGCAATCGCCGGTTGAAAATGCAAGACAACCCTTTTTTCTCCGTTGATTTCATCTTCATCGTATGCCGAAACAAGCAAAGCCAAAAAAGTTCTATCAACGCCCACAGAAGGTTCAATAACATACGGTAGATAACGTTCTTGATGCGCTTCATCGAAAAATTCCATCGAAACCCCACTGTGCATTTGATGTTGTTTCAGGTCAAAATCCCCACGAACGGCAATGCCTTCCAACTCGTGCGCACCGAATGGATATTTAAATACAATATCCGTGCATGCTTTTGCATAATGCGCCAAATCCTTTCCAGTATGCTCTTGAAAGCTCAACAACTCCTTTTTTATGCCTATGGAACAATGCCAATCATAACGTATTTTAATCCACTGTCGATACAAATCGGGCCATAAAGTTTCGTCATTATGAAAAAAATACTCAATTTCCATCTGTTCAAACTCTCTCGATCTAAAAATGAAATTGCGAGGCGTTATTTCGTTACGAAAGGCCTTGCCGATCTGAGCAATACCAAAAGGTAATTTTACGCGTGTCGCATCCACCACATTTTTGAAGTGGATAAAAATACCCTGCGCTGTCTCTGGCCTCAAATAAGCAACATTGGAGTCGGTTGCCACGGCTCCAACATGCGTGTTAAACATTAAATTAAACGCACGAGGAGGTGTTAGATCACCCGGTTTGTCCGTTGCAGGTGATGGAATTAAATCGTATTCCTCAATGGTTGCTTCCGTTACAGGCCTCAATTGTAACGGGTCCAATATTTCATGAGATCGGTTGATTTGCAGCAGCAAATGTTGCGCTTTCTTTAAAGCTTCCACATCTCGTGCATCCGAATCGACAACGCAGACATAACCCAATATTTTGCCTTGAATAGACACCGGACCATAAAAGACATGATCGGCTCTATAGCGTGCCTTAGTCACTCGACAATCAACCATAGGATCCGAAAAACCATCGACATGCCCCGATGCCTTCCAAACGTTTGGATGCAAAATAATGGAACTATCCAAGCCGACAATATCCTCACGTTCGTGGACCATGGCTTTCCACCAGGCCGCTTTTATATTACGTTTCAATTCTACACCCAAAGGCCCATAGTCAAAAAAACCATTTAATCCACCATAAATATCGGATGATAAAAAGACAAAGCCCTTACGTTTACAAAACGCAACCAGGCTTTTCATATCCACTCTACACATAAACAATCATGCTGCATTTAAAATGTTTTCCACAATACCTGCAAGTTAAATATAACCGATTTAGTGCAAGAATCACGCAAAATTACACCATGACTTTGAGCTTATTAAAATCTTCCACCTGAAAATACAAATCACAGCATACAAATTATTTGCCGTATGTCTGGTGACTTCTAAAAAAATTAAAGTTTTTTACATATGGGTCGATATATGAATCAAACCTTTAAAATTATGCTTAACTCAATTAATGCCAATTTATCCACAGGGTCCTTACCATTACAAAACGAAGAACTGGCCAATCAAAAAAATCAATCGACCCAAATAACAGCACAACGACAAGATCCATTATCAAAACCCGCACAAGATGTCGTACAGGCAGCTCAAACGGCTACTGACATTGTCGTTAGCAGTGACGCAGAATCGTCTTTAAAGAAAACTTTAGGACAAATTGTTATAGAGAATACGATTCACAAGCGTGAAGAAAGTGAACGTGTAGAGGCCGATACAAATCTAAAAAGAGACATCGGTAGCACAGATGGCACAAGCGCTATAGGTACTGTCAGTATGGAAGGTCTTCCTCCGGCCGAAATCAATGCAAAACCAAAAATTGACTAAGTATTCTAAGATAGGTAACAGAAAATCTATTCCACATGCCTTAAATTTTAGCAGTCATTGCAAGTATAAGAACGTCCTATAACAGTTTTTTCGTAAACCTTACATAAAAACGTGTAAGAACGCTGAGAAGTCCAAGAATTTTATGGTGCCAATAGATCGTAACGGATTTTTATACCTCTAAAGCAATAGCAAGGCCACATCGCTCTAATAAACAAAAAGAGAAGAAATTGTATTTTTCTTCTCTTCAAAATGCGAAACTATAAACCATGAACAATTAACTTGTTTTTGACGATTCTGGTTTCTCAACGGGTTTGGTAGCTTCATTTTTAAGAATATTTACCAATTCAACATCAAAAATCAAATGGGAACCTGCAGGAATACTTGGAATATCAAATTCTCCGTATCCTAACTCAGAGGGGATATATAGTACAATTTTTCCACCTTTACCGACGAGCTGAACCCCTTCCTTAATTCCTGGGACTACACCATTTAATGGGAAAGTTACCGTTTTGCCCTTTGATTCATCAAATACTTTACCGTCAATAAGGCGTCCTGTGTAACGAATCTCCACATTATCCGTTTCAATCGGCTTTTGTGATTCATCACCCGTAGCAATAATTTCATAAGCTAATCCGGTAACCGTCGTTTTAATGGACGGTTTTGTTTTAAGTAAATTCTCCATGTAAGCCTTGCCCGCTTTTCTATTATTCTCAGCAATCGCCTTGATTTCAACTTGGTGAATTTTTGCATATGCGGTCGATTTTTCTTGTAAAAATGTCTGCAAATCTTCCATCACTTCTCCCAATGCACAAGGAGATTCTTCGCCATGAGCTGCCATTTGAACACCGCTCATCACCTGCTCTACCTCTTTAGTATTTAGCCCTAAATTTTTAACTCCACTTTGCATAAAAGTGACCCAACCATAGGTTTTTAAAAAGTTAGCTTGTTGTTCTTCCGTAAAAACTTTCTTAGCCTCCGCATTCGCAGCTTCGTTCCCCACTTTATTTCCGCTCTCCTTGGCTTCCGCACTCGTTGCACCACGGGGTGTTTTTTCTTCAACCTTTATTTCACCTTTAACGCTCTTATCCGTTTCGACACCCATTAAACAACCTACCCCCATTAAAACAGATGCCCCAATATTCGTTAATCCTCTAAATAATTTCATAGATGGGTTATTATTTGTAAAAAAAATTAGCAGGTCAATTACTTTTTAGCAATAAATCATCATTTATTTGCATTTAGGTTCATCGCATGGAGCCTCCCAGGGAAAACACAACACTCCAACAACCTCAACGATGTAAAAATTATACGCACTCCAAGCCACTGTTATTTAACATAAGTCACCCAATGTTACAGGTATGAGGTGTGCAGTATAAAGCACAACTACATTATTCCTCTAATAGATTGCTGCAATCATCGCTCAATAATGCAATATTGATCCACTGAACTTTACTCAGAAAAAACACTCGTCGATACGCCGGCTACAAAACGATCTGTATAGATATTAATCTCTCACAAGCTCACCGCTAAGATTACGTATCTCATTGATATTGAAAAGCCGCGTCGATCCTATTCTTCCAGATGTTGGAGTATCGTATAAATTGACATCAAAGGAGATTCTGACCCGCTCTCCTGTAAGTTGACCGTCTTTGGTTTGAATAGGATATTCACAGGTAATGTAGCCAGATACGTTGTTTTCATGACCCTCGATCGTCATAGCGTCGAAACCGTACACCACATTGGTTATGTCCAGTGAATAGCTCGGATTCACGGGCGACCCATTTTGAAAATGCGTCACTAAAGATAACCCTTGGTTAGCCAACTCGTCTTGAAAATTCGACGGTAGCAACGTGGGTGCTCCATCTATAATATTTGATAACAAGGCAATCCCTTGCGTTGCATCGTTATTTCCTCCTTGAGCCAATACACTATGCAAACTTTTCAGTTTTTCTTGTGCATTTCTACCTTCAATTGCATTGCCTTGATGCGTCAAAGTGAGCGCATTGCCGTTCAATGCCTGCGACATATTTGAATTTAGCTTATAAGTTGCCGTCCACGTCCAACCTCTATCTTGAAATACCGTTTCCGTACCCTCTGTGTTATTGAGCCTTTTGATAACCTCTGCGTCCGCATCCCTCATTGATCTCAATCCATCTTCCAGGTTCTGTTGATTAACCACCGGCTGTAATGCTGGGGCCATTACCTCATGAAACTCGTCCCGTACAGCCGCAACTTCGGACGCCAAAGGATCATCACCTTTGTCGGAATCTTCGTCCGATGATGTTCTAATACCACTACTAGCGGTTTTGACTGCAACTGCGGACCTCGGAGGATCATTGGGTGCAGGCGCACCTTTGCCGGAACCTATGCCCAACACTCTTCCAATACCACTCACCGCATAAGTAACCTTATGCACTGCCGCTTTAACGGCCAGAGCAGGCGCCGTTGTTGTAAACCATGCTTGAGCTAAATCCAGGCAGGCAGTGGCGATTGACTCCGGAGTTTGATCGCTTCTCAAAAGTTGACATACGGCTTCTGTTCGCTGCGGGTTGTTAGCAAATAAATTTAATTGACTAAATCCCACAGTACCTCCAATATAGACGCCCTCAGCCACATTGGGGGCTTGTTGCCCAGTGC
Organism: Puniceicoccales bacterium; assembly: GCA_031278975.1. Taxonomy (GTDB): domain Bacteria; phylum Verrucomicrobiota; class Verrucomicrobiia; order Opitutales; family UBA9783; genus CABUVL01. The sequence continues at coordinate 56,915 of JAITJL010000009.1, read as the reverse complement.
CGTTCAAATGATGAATCGTTTCATTGATGAATTTCTGCAGACGTGGGGTTAAACTTTGCACTAAGTCAGCACCCACGTTTTCGCTACTCGTACACACTCTTACTATTTCCTGCATGATGTCATCCGTACCACTGATTGCAAGCCCCAAACTCACTAAATACTCGTGCATATGATCCATACCACCGTTTCGAATTATGGTTTGCATATGACCTACCGCAATCGTTGCAATCTTATCTTGTATAGGCTCACTTAGTTTTTCAACTTGAGGAAACAAACGCACACAAGCTTTGGTAAAATTTTGGTAATTTTCGCGACAAGGGTTTTCAAGAACGTCGGTTAACATACGTTTTAAATTACTCAATGACTCTTCAGAGGGTAATAGAGCTCCACTTGTGCGAACAATTTTTCCTAGAGTAGAAGTGATCAAATTATTCGATAAAGCTTCTTGTAAACGGTTAAACTCCTCAACATGCTGTCTTAATTCGGGTGATAAACTTTCATTAGACGCTGAGAACAACCTTTTGAGATTATTGAAACTTAGCTCGGTTCCTCCCATGGCCTGAAAGTCTTTCCAGCATGCAGTAATAACTTTTTCGTGAAACAATTTGGGTTCACTTTTCAGCAAATTATTATCGGGATTATTTAAAATATGTTCCGTGACTAAATGATCGGCTACATTCCTAACCAAACTTGTTGAACAGAGCCATCCAATGAATCGCTGCATGACAGAAGCCTCTCCTCTATCAACAGATAACACGTTACTTAGTACAAAATCTGAGGAGAAAATTTTATCAAAGGCCAATTTTTTACACGCATCCATCAAATGTTTATTGTCGCTATTTTCTTGATACAATGTGCCCATTAGCCGCGATACAGTACCCATTACATCCTTATTGAGATCGGCAAATTCACCTTTTGCGCATGCAATATCATTCAAGACATTCACGACAAAACGTGTGGTCTCATCTCCCAACTGCCCCAGGTTGCTCAAAGGCATCATACGCACCAACGTACCATGTGCCGTTCCAAGGTGCGTTATTGGATCCCAGTGTGCACTTTTCAATTGTTCCGGCAAACCTTGGATGCTACTACCTAAGCTTTGAAGTCCTTTGGAAACAGCTTTGGAAAAATTTGAATTGATGGATGTCTTAACTGCATCCATTAAATTACGTGCAGATTCATTTTCCCAATTTCTAAAAAATCCAATCTTTCCAAAAGTACATACGTTAAAAAAACGCGCCAACAAATACTTCGCACCCGTACTGGCAATAGAAGCAGGTTGTTCTTGCTGCCTTGTCTCTAAAGGCCCAATCTGCGTGTCGGCGGACACGAGAGGTGTAGTCGGATGAGTCTGAGTCTGAAGAGGGGTTGACATAAGAAATACTACGAACTATGCGTTTCTCTCAAAGCAGCTTTCCATAGCAGACAGGACTCAATAAATGAATTCAAATAGCCATTGAATGCATTTTGAGTTATATTCTCGCCTTCAAGTACTCTAAATAAAAGAACATGGTTATTCTTTTCATCCAGGCCAAAATAGGACTGATCTGTCAATTTGCCAAACAATTGATTGATAAGCAAAGATTTAAAAAACTCTTCTCTACGCCCCGTGGGAATTTCAAAAATGGGTGCATAAAAATAGATGTGAGGTTCAGCCGGTTCAACGTGGCACTTAATTTCTCCATCATTCAAATCAAGCACGGAGCCATAAGTTGAATCGTATGGCAATGCCTGATCATGCTTTAAGACATCGCGCGAGTAAGTGCTTAGCAAAAATTCAAGACTCATGCAAATATTCTAAAAATAATAAAAAATTCTGTCAATATCAAAGTAATAATGTCCATAAAGCCCCCTTTTTGAAGCTTGCTAGCAACAACATTATGCTATAAATTTAAGAAAATATGTTGGCATGCAGTAAAAAGTATTTAATTCAATTGGCCTGGGCACATAAGTTAAATCAGATCAATCGATATTTATTGCACGATTTAAGCAATCATTTAACGGGTGTTTTGACGTTGAGTGAACTTTACTGCGAACATCCCGCTTCAGAATCACTTCTAGAAGGCTTGGATATCATCAAAAAAAACGCATTAAAAAGTCGTGATTTGCTAACACTTTTAGCGCAACTTAACCGTTCTCAAGTCGCAGCACCCACCTATGTCGATTTACAATTTTTACTGCAAAATCTACAGCCTATTATTCAAGCTATTTTACCCTCGAATGCACATTTTGAAATCAAATATGCATCCAAAACTCCTTTACCACTTTTATGGGGAGTACCCCATATTGTACAACAAATATTCCTGCAGCTCATTTGCAATGCCGGTGAAGCCGTACAAACAGCACCGAAACCAAGTGTTACTTTATCCCTTGATCCGACAGACAATGCCATCCAATGTGCCTTACACGATAACGGGAAAGGATTTCCAAAAGATTTTGAGCAACAATTATTTCAGCCATTTTATACAAGCTTTTCTGACCAACAACACTTAGGGCTTGGACTTTTTTCAATTAAAGAACATTTATCGATGCAAGGTGGTAACATTCAAGTTGAACCGTGCGATGGCAGCACGTGCATTCGGTTTTCTTTCAACACGCTTTCGATGTGAATCCTTACCCTATTCTCATTTTAGACGATGATCCCACCATCTTGATGGCGCTTCAAGAAACTTTAAAAGGAGAAGGCTATACTTGTTTTGCCACCTCTCAAATTTCAGAAGCTCTACAAGCATTGGAGCAAAAAACGTTTGCCGTTGTCATCTCGGATCAACGCATGTCAGCAATGACGGGCCTTCAATTTTTGCGGCAAGTAAAAGAGCAACGCAAGCTTTGCACGCGTATCCTCATTACAGGCGTATTAACAACTGAAATATTTCTAGAAGCCATCAACACGGTGGAAGTTTTTAGATGCCTTCCCAAGCCTTGGACTCGAAGCGCTTTGCTCGCTTCGATTAAAGACGCCTATCAATATTTTGAACACAACATTGCATTTCCAAAAGCACATCGGGAAATTTTGCAAATTAACCAGCAACTTGTTGAAGAAAATACACGTCTACGTCGGCAATTAACTCACCTATGATTGTACGGAATCCCATTTGCATCGTCGAAGATGACATCAATTCGGCCTTCGTTCTGCAGACGATTTTATCTAAATCTGGGTACGAAGTTTTACCCACGGTTTCAACCGGCGAAGAAGCGATTGCGCGCGCAGCAAGTGATAATCCATCCCTTATTTTAATGGATATTACACTATCGGGTAAACTCGACGGTATCGAAGCGGCAAAACGCATTAAGCAAAAACGTGACATTCCCATCATTTACTTAACGGGCTATTCTCCTGACACCATTATTCCGCGTATAAAAGAAACAACACCCTTTGGTTTTATCATCAAACCTTACGATCCAAAATCCGTTCTCATTACCATCGAAATGGCGTTGCACAAGGCAGCCATTGAACGCGAATCGATGGAAACAAAACGTCGCCTGGCCACCACATTGGGCACTTTGCAAAATCCTGTTTTTTCAACCGATGCTGCCGGCAATATTACCTACTTAAACGCGGCTGCACAAAATTTTTTAGGGTTTAATTTAACGCACGTTATGGGTCAACTCTTCGATCATTTCCTATCATTTTACGCTATAGATTCAAAACAAAAACAAATTGCATCATTTCTTGAGTTCAAAGATAAAAATGATGCTTCAGAAGTTGTTACACTGAACAAAGATCGTCAGCAAAGATACGTGCGCATACAGGTAAATACATTATCCGATCTCTATCAAAACGTCGAAGGTTACGTCATCGCACTCAACGATTTTACGGAGCAATTCCATTACGAAAAAAATAATCAGAAACTGGCTTCAGCGCTCACCAATTCTCATGAAGGCGTCATTATTGCCGAATGGGACAGTCATACCAACGAATTTGTCATTGAATATTTCAATGAAGGTCTCATTCAATTACTAGGTTATCCCGTACAGGCATTAAAAGGACAACCCGTTTCTAAGCTATTTTGCAAAGGTTTTGGAGAAGACATATGCAATGCACTTGTGCAAAGATGTCCCTACGCCACAGATATCATCATGCAACGCCACGATGGGAAATTTATTCATACCCATTGGGAAGTAACACCTTCGTCCAATAAAAACACTCCCGAATACTACACGGTTATCACAATCAATGACGTAACGCACCTGCGTCAATTGGAAGAAAACCTGCGACAAACGCAAAAGATTGAGGCGGTAGGTCGTTTGGCGAGTGGCATCGCACATGATTTTAACAACTTACTTTCTGTCATTAATGGATATGCAGAACTTGTCCTCAACGAGGTTTCGCAAGAACAAGACGTATATTCGCACGTAAAACATATTTACGAAGCGGGACACAAAGGAGCATCGTTGGTCAATCAACTGATGACATTTAGTCGTCAAAATGAGCAAAATGAAAAAACACTCATTGATGTAAAGCGTACAGCTTACAATACCTTACAAATGTTACAGCACTGGCTGGGCGAAAAAATCCAACTCGGTGTACGCATTGACCAAAACCTATGGCCTATTTATTCTCAAGAAACTTATGTTGATCAAATACTTGTCAACCTGTGTGTAAACGCGAAAGATGCCATGCCACAGGGTGGATCTTTGCACGTTCACTTTGAAAATTTTACGGGAACTCCAAGCAATTTATCCTATGGTCATTACGTCAAACTTACCGTGAGTGATACGGGTACAGGCATCGATCAAAATACGCAAAAGAAAATTTTCGAACCATTTTTTACAACTAAACCTATCGGACGGGGAACAGGCTTAGGATTATCCTGCGTGTACGGTATTGTCAAACAACATAACGGCACTATTCAAATAGATAGCCAGCTTAATGTGGGAACGACACTTACCATTTTTATTCCAGCCAATACCTGCGAATCTATTCGGACAACACCACAAAAAATTACGCCCTCTGCGAGAGTGGCAAAACGTAATATATTTCTTGTTCAACTACCCGATACAATAGCTCAATGCCTCTACCATTGCTTACAAATTCAAAAGGAAACACCTCACTATTGCGATCAAATACCTCTGGCACAAGAAGTTACGCAAGAGGATAGAATTATCGTTCCACAATCCATAGCAAGTCGGTTGAACTGTCCTCAAAATCAAATTGTATCCATTCCCGATTCTTCTGAAACTTATCAGCATGCATCGGTTTCCCACCCCTACGCGGTGTGCGAAATCCTCAAAAAATTAGAACTTTAAAACACGATGACCTTCGACCCACATAACTACGTTGACATCACGAAGGCGTGACAACGTTGCGAGTGCAGAGTTGAATCAAAATATGCGTCCGTCTACAAACATGTTACACATAAAAATGTCCACTCTCCCGATACTTAGGCTCTCAGAATTATCAATATACTTGATCCTCTTAAGTTACTGCATCGAGAAACATATACATGCGCTTTAATAATATTTGCTTCCAATTTAACTATGTTCTTACAAAGAACTTTCAAAAGTTTTACCGGTTAACATTATTTTAGTGCAGGGTACAATAACGTATCGCGAATACTATCCGCTTCCGTTAGCACAATCACCAATCGATCGATACCAATACCCATGCCGCCTGCCGGTGGCATACCGTATTCGAGCGCCGTTAGAAAGTCATTGTCAATCTTTTGAATTTCCTCACCGGCCTGCATTTCAAACATGCGCCTTTGGACAAAAGGATCGTTCTGTTCCGAGTAAGCCGGGGCAATTTCCTGGCCATTCATGTACAATTCAAACACATCGATGACGGAATCATCTTCCCTATTAATTTTCGCCAGTGGGCACAATTCTTTCGGCAAATGGGTCACGAAAGTCGGCTGAATTAATCGAGGTACAACACGTTTTTCAAATATACCGTTCGTCAGTTCGAAATCTTCCGCATGGGGATCTACCTCGATGCCCATCTCGGCGCATTTCTGCAATTTTACCTCGCGAGACGATTCAAACCAATGCTCCACGTGTACCTCCTCTAGAATCAATGTGCGGTACGTTACCTCCCTCCATGCCCCCGATAATTCAATCGCTTCCCCCGTATAACTACGCAATGAAGTTTTCCCGATGACATTTTGACAAAGATGCTGTATCAAATCGTATACGAGTTCCATCATGCCACGATAATCGCTGTACGCCTGATACAGCTCCATCATTGTAAACTCGGGATTATGCCGACGTGAAACGCCTTCGTTACGAAAATTACGACCTATCTCAAAAACACGATCGTAACCACCCACAAGCATACGTTTCAGGTATAACTCCAGAGAAATACGCAAAAAGAAATCCCTATTGAGTGCGTTTACGTGGGTTACAAACGGTCGCGCCACCGCACCACCCGCCACATCGTGCAACATCGGTGTTTCCACTTCAATAAAATCCTTATCCCACAAAAATTGCCGAATCCCCCTAATAATATCGGAACGCTTAAAAAACCTCTTCCTCGATTCCGGATTTACAATTAAATCCAGATAGCGTTGGCGATAAACAGCGTCTGGATCCGTTAAACCATGCCATTTCTCCGGCAATGGACGAAATGATTTCGATACCAAAGCAATGGAAGAAGCGCGCACCGTAATTTCACCCGTTTTTGTTCTAAAAACGCTACCGCTAACACCCACAAAATCACCAATATCCAACTTCTTAAATTGCTGGTACACGGCTTCCCTCACCCCATCCTGAGATACGTAAACTTGCATGATGCCCGTCTGATCCAATAAATTAATGAAAGAAGCCTTCCCCATTAAACGAAACAAAACAATGCGTCCGGCAACCGCTACTTTGAGATCCGTCTGTTGTTCCGCCTTTTCGAATAACTCTTGAACAGATTTTGCCGTATGCGTTTGTTTACAGTTAGCTTGAAACGGATTTTGACCGGACGCGCACAACGTATCAAATTTGGCTTTTCTAATAGGGAACAGATCGCTTACCTTATCGCTCATAAAGCAAGTAGTCAAGAGATGGCATAATAATTTTTCAAGGAAAATAAACCGGAAAGAATGTTAAAACATTTATATCCATCCGTTATTATCAACCAAAACACCTGCTTACCGCTTTGGGCTTCACTTTAAAATGAATCCGACGAACATCCAAACAGCTTTGTTAAGGCATTATATTTCCCAACACTCTGGTGGAGTCGATCGGGATCGAACCGACGACCTTGTCATTGCGAACGACACGCTCTCCCAACTGAGCTACGACCCCTCATTCATTTAGAGTAAATTCTAAAAAAAGAATCCATTTAACAAGTTCAAAGTAAAAGAAATTTACGCTTACCTTAAAATAAAGTTTAAAGGATTAAAATAGAACAACCATTGCGGATTGCGAAATGTACCCGTTACTTTGGCTGAAAATCCTTTGAGTATGGGTTGAAATAACTGCATCATCTGTTTCATAACAGGCACCTTCAGCTGTTTGTAATCTAGGAAAGAGAATAAAATGTGCGCATCCAATGACTTGTTCAATAAATTGACTTTCCCATTTATTTTAGCGTGCGTACTGGGACCTGTCATATGCGTTTCTTTCGAATGCAAAATACCATTCTTTAATTCAAATTGAGACTTCAGAAGATTAAAATCAATCGACGAAAACAAATGCAATTTTTTTGGGAAAATTTTCAATAAAGGTCCCAACAAATGCACCTGTGCTAAATTTGCATTTGAAAATGTCAAGACACCCTGTGCCTCAAAAGATTCTAGTAGACCCATTTCTCCCTGTCCAGATACGTTAAAATCCAAAATCCCTTGGTAAGCCGGTAGGTTGTCTTCGGGAATATCATCATGCCACGACTTTAAACATGGAAGCCTTTGTAAAAGCATTTCACTGGAAATATTTTCACCTTTCAGCGAAAAGGATAACCTATCGTCATCTGTCAGGTGCATCATCCCCGTAATGGGAGCTTGTGCGTCAAGCAAACCCAAAAATTTTTGGATACGCAGTTGCGACGGGGTATAGTGAGCTTGCACCCGTAGGCCTTCAACGGGAAGTGAATACATGACGGTCGATGGAACATGCAATGCTACATCCAAATACTCTTCTTGGGGAGATAACGTACTACCGTTGCAAAAAACACCATTAAAACTGGCTTGTACAAGTGCATTGTCCTGAAAAACAGAAAATTTATCTCTATATTGATGCGTTCCAAAAGTATTCACGAGTCGATTCCAATCGAGCCACGAATAAGTACCTTGCCCACAAATATTCCAAGATTCTTGGTTGTTTTGATAACCTCCATATTGCCAATCTACCTGGCAACTTCCCTGACCCGAAGAGGTCTGAACATTTTTTGCGTCGATAAAAGTGTAACCGGCGATATTTCCAAGTAAAATTTCCACGCTATTAAAACATACTTGCTTGTAGCAAAAATCACGTGCCCCCACACTGCCAAAGAAATTATTCAGCCGACAATTAGAATTATGCCACGTAAAATCGAAATTGGTTGTGGGAAATTGTTGGCTAAACGTAAAATTATCCCAAAAGGAAACCCACCAATCGGGTAATGATGCCTTAAATAAGTAGGTAATTTTCGGATCTAAAGTACCAGCAACCTGTAAACGCCCCTCTTGCCTTTGCGGCCAATAGGATCCATAGGTTTTGAAATTGGACCGAGGATTGTACAATTGGCTATGCCATGTCCAAGTACGAGTGTCTATAAAAAACTGAGTATTCAAGAAAATTTTATTGCAAGGCACTTCGGATACCCGAAATGCATAACTTTCAGCTACGGTTTGAAATATTTTGTCTTTTTGGTAAAAACTTCGAAAAAAAGTAGGACGAGACAAGTCAATACGATATGCGTTGGAATTAAAATAACGGTGCAATAAATCGGGCTGTAATTTGCCAAAACAATTTAATTGCCACGGAACAAAATTTAAAAGCTTGCAGTGTCCTTGCAAATAACCCGCTTCGTTTTCCAGCAATAATTGCATATTTGTCCTTCGTAGATCCATACGCGGAGTCTTTACATAAAAACAAACGGGATACGTTGTCGCTACGTGAAAAAAATTGCCACAAACGTATCCATAACCCCTCAGTTCCGTTATCGACATGTCGTCTTTGATCTGAAAGCTTAACTGTGGTGCAATGAAAGTAGCTTCGTTGTAAAAACCATGTTTTGCTTTCGCAATCACGTGCATGCGCTCTTCAAAAATTTTTACAAAACATTGCAAATACTCAACCTCGAGAACCTCCGTAGGAGTTAAACGGTAGGTCAGCTTTGGCATACCTATTTGAACGGAACAATCCTGTTGATTTACATGTACGTATACAGAAATGGGCGTTCCTGGTAAAGATGCAGACGCATTGGGCAAAATTTTGGATAATTTTTCTAACCAACGACTCAGATAGCCGGGCATATTTCTTAATTTTTCACTTGTGATATAAATGGGATGTATACCTAAAAACCCCTGCAAATGGATCTGTCGATAAGCACCTGAAGTCTGAATATACCCATTTAATTTATCCAGATGTACGTTGTTATAGCGATAGGAACCTTGTCGCACATATATTTTATGCTGCGTACTCCTGAAAAAATAATGTAAAAAATTTAAGTCCGGCTGAATTATAAAACGTGGCAATGTACACTCGCAGCTGGAGATCTTGCAAGAGAGATTTGTCCCCCATAATTTGGCATCGCAAACCGATAATGAGGTACAGGTAACATTTTTCCAGCGTAGACACCGCTGCAAAAGTAATGCGCACTTTTTAGGGACAACAAAATTGAGAGATTTGAATTGAATGCACAAAAACGCACATTGTGCCATCCATAACACAACGAGCAACACAATGATTTTTCGATACATCGTACGTTACCGTGCTTCTCCGTATACGCTAAATTTTAGGGCTTTATGCTCCCACGTAGGCAATTCAGTTAACGTAAAAATAGCGTCTATCCATGATTGATGAAGGGCAAAAATTTTACCCTGATATTTTGCAAATTGCAAATCACCGCCCAATCGGTTTGCAACGTACAAAATGTAGGTTCGAACAATATTTTCTGCATCTATTGTTTGAATGTGTAACCGATGCGGCCACAAGTAATTTATCGTAGAACCAAAAGCAAAGTAAGGGATTGTATATTCACTAAAACGAATAAACTTTTTTGCATTCAACTTTCTTAATAAGTTTTCAATCGGTTTGGCCATTTTTGGATGTTCAAAATCTAATGATTTTAACGCAAACAACAAAGTACCTTGGGCAAGCTTTTTTGTACTCGACAACCAATTTAATGCGTAGAGTCGTTCATCCTGATTCCACTGCCAAATTTGCTTATTCCGGAAGTCATCGAAAGACCAATTGAAACATTCGGGGTCCAATAATGTAATTTTAAATAAAGTGGGATCGTCTTTTAATTTTAAATAAAAATCACCTTGAACATCATACAGCGTACATTGCACTTGCCCTTGGGGCAAAGACAGCTTTACTTGTATAAAGTCTTCACAATGCAAATTCAGCGAAGAAAAGGTAGCGTCTAAAAAGCTTTCGATGTACACCGTTTTCAATTGTTTTAAAAATGTGTAAATCGCACTGTAAGATGCACGATCTGTGTTCACAAGTACTTGATTCTGATAATGTAAAGCTTCCCACCGCTGCCCTTCAATTTGATGCAATTCAATTTGATCGTCGGCACGCGTGTAAATGACTTTGTCTACGGATGCGATCGGAAAAGTAAAAATTTGTCGTTCACGCAGCGTTTCTTGCGGATTATCAAGTCGAGAAACCCATGTTGATTTAAAAAGAAAAAGCCTATCGTAGTTTTCTCCTTGTGCAACGAAAATATTTTTATCATCGCCATAAGGCAAAAATTTAAGGGTATACGTACGCGTATCGTCAGCAATCGTTAATGTACGTACATGTTCAGGAGAATTTAGTTGTGGAATAAAATTCGAAATTTCTTTGGTATCTAAAAAACGAAAAACCTCTAAGTTTTTTATTTGGTGGATGATCGTTTCCACATGCATATTGCTAGCTTTCGCATTGACAGGATTTTTTAACCACCATTGTTCTTTTTCTTGGCTTAAGAATACGTGTTGCGTGGGCGTATCGTACGCAATACTCTGCAGATTGTTTAAACTGCCTTGAAAAACGTACGCGCTGCACCATTTGTCCAATTCAAAAAATAACGTATCGAACGCCTCCGGAGTACTTATAAAAATCATCTGTGTTTCGGGCTCGTATACGTACAAACAATTATTAGACTTTATTTTCTGCCCAATGTGCAGCGTGTAAACACGCTGGTCGCTTGCAATTTTTACCGAAACCCAAGGGGGATTAAGACCGTACTGATCCAGTGAACTTTTTTCCGCTTGCAAGTAGCAGGCTTTAAAATTAAGTCTTGTATCCAAGTTGTCCAATTGTTGAATGAAAGACTCTACCGCAAGATTATTGGCTGCCCAACGGAATGGACTTTCCAATTGCCACGAAGCAGCCGACTTTTTTAGTTTGTAAGTATTGCCGGTATCTAAGTGCGCAATTTCAATCGACTGAACGTTAAGGAGTTTTGATTGTACCTGCAAACGAGGTACATCGTTTGTCGCTTTCGAGTGCGTTTTTACGTAAAAATAGAAGGCAACCCAAGATAAATTCAATAGCAATAATAGCAGTGTAAAACCAAAGCGTAACATTTTATTCCTTCCTCACAGAATGTATTACAATGCCCAACAAACAAAAGATAAACGGTAAAATCAGAAAATTTAAACAAAGCAGCAACAATTTCTGCTGTGATAAAGTGAGTGTATAGGTATTCAGAGGCAGAGGATTGAGTAAAAACGCGTATTCATTCCCCAAAGCCCATTTAAAACAATTTAAAAAAAACCAACGATTCCCCAATGAAAGGATCTTTTCATTGCTTAACCAATCGGCACATCCTACAATAATTGCCTTTGAATTGGACAATTGTACATTAAAATTTGTTTTTGGTGTGTTATCAAAGAGGCAAGCTAAAGTATGCGAACATCGTACATCTTGCTGCGCATTGAAGGATAAACTGTCCGTATTTACAAGTTGTTTCGACCAACTGGTTTCGGCTGAATGTAAGAGCTGTACACAGTAAGACATATTCCCCTTTGGATCCAATGTAATGGGACGCGTAAGACCAAATATTAAGCCAAGATTATGCTGAATTAAAGGCTGTGTTATTTCATGTTGCGTCAAACGACGAATGATTAAATCACCCTGAGAGCTAAGAAAATCTTTTCCATCATCCAAAAGCAATTGTCCATCATCTTTCAAGCCCAACGCATTGAGCAATATTTCCAACCCGTGCTCATAAATAGGATGTAAACATACAAGTAAACGGCCACGTTTTTGAAACAAGTAAGTTTTCAGGGCGTCGCATTCTTCTTCCAGATAAGGGAGTTGTGGACCCGCAATAACGAGCATATTTGCATCCTGTGGAATACTGAGACAATTTTCAAGCGGACGTACCTCAAAGTTATGCTGCCTAAGCGTCTGACCTGCCAAGGAAGCCCCTTTATTTCCATGAATATCTTTAAAATTGTACTCTTTATGTCCCAATATCCAATAAATAATTTTAGGCTGATTTTGCGTTAAGTCCAATAAGTTATTTGTCAAAATATGTTCACCTAGAAATTGCGATTGTGTTTCCGTTTTTCGATAAAAATCGTCTTCGTGTAAAAACTTGAATTTTGACCCCATAGCCAAAATAATACCTTCATTTTCAGACAAATCGTATCTTTTTTTTACGGACAAAGTTTCTTGAGGATTGCGCAGTGTATTTATGATTTTGAAATTAAATTTTAAAGAAGTTTTATGCGCCATGAATGCGTGATACGCATCTGCTAAGCGCGTCATTTGCTTCAAAAAGTTTCCGTAAGTATGCGATTCATTGGTTAAAATAATTAAATCAACCGAATGTTGAAGTGTGGTCAAAAATGACTGCGTTTCGGTACTGAGCGTATTGCATTGATTATTGGAAAAATCTACCCGCACGTAGGCGTGATTGAGCATGTATTGCAACCCCAAGAAAAGGGTAATGATTAACAATATTTGCAAAAAACCGTTAAAAATTTTAATGCGGTTAAAATTTTTAAAGTTATCTAAAAATTTCATCGTAAAGATTTTTGTTCAATAACAATCGCGGTAAGCGCTAAAATAAGCACTCCAACCAGTGTAAAAAATAAAAAAGGGCGTAAATCAAAAATGCCGTTGCAAAGATCCTCCAAGGTGCGAAAAAAGTCAACATAGATACCCCATTCTTGAAAACCAATGTATTCGGAAAACATCCGGAATCCCGTAAAGCACGCAAACAGAAATCCAAAACACAATAAACTCGCAACCGTCTGACTTTTTGTTAAACTACTTGCAAATAGACCTAAACTGATAAATAAAAAACTTGTAATTGCAATAAAAATGCTTCCTCCCAAAAGAACTTGCATTGTAACCAATGGAGTCACCAAATCCTGCCGTAACCAATAATTTGCGAAGTATGGGAAAATAAGGCTCAATGCCCACAAGATGATATATAACCCATAAATGGACAAAAATTTACTGATTACCAAGCTGTGCACGCTGACGGGTGTCGATAACAAACTTTCAAGCAGGCCAAGTCGACGTTCTTCAGCAAATGACTTCATGGTCAGCAAAGGAATAATACATAGCGTGGGTAACCAAAATATACCAAAAAAACTCTGCAATGTATTTATCTCCATGGTGTTGCGACTATAAAAAAAGAGGATGTACAAATAATTAAATCCCATAAGTACCAAAAAAAGTGCCGTCATAAAATAAGTACTAGCATGACATAACATCTTTTTGCACTCGCTTGCAAGTAATGTTAAAATGGTGTTCATAAACGTTCGTTATCTATTTTTTTCCAAGCGACCGAAGTCAATTTAAGGAACAACGATTCCAAATCGGGTTCTTTTTTTACAAATTGAATTAACGGCCAATTATTTTCAAAAATCCAACGCGTCAATTGACTTTCAACCCCTTCTTCTGTGGATTCTGTTTCGACCGCATAAGTCATCCGTTGATCCCCATGGGCGGTTGATTTCTTCAAACACAACTCAACCGGAGCATGCGATAAACGTTCGGGGAAATGACCATTTTCATCCACTAAAGTCACTTCGTAACGTGTTGTCTGAAAATATTGTTTTCTCAAGTTTTCCGAAGTATCATTGGCAACAATTTGCCCCTGATTAAGAATGATTAAATGCGTACACGCCGCCTCAACTTCCGGTAAAATGTGACTTGAAAATACGACTGTAGTTTCACCGCGCAATTTTTTGAGTAAATCACGAATCCCCAAAATCTGATGCGGATCAAGACCAATCGTAGGTTCATCCAAAATAATGACCTTAGGTTGTCCCAACAACGCTTCAGCAATACCCACACGTTGTTTAAAACCTTTAGACAAAGCTCCAATCATTTTTTTTGTAGCTATACGATGAAGATCGCAACGTTCTAAAGCATCCCACACGCACGTTTTAAGCAACCGATGAGGTATTTGTTTAATACGTGCACGAAATTTTAAATATTCTTCAACGCGCATGTCCTCAGGCAACGGATTACTTTCGGGCATGTACCCCATGGATTGTTTGATTTGCTTAATGCGTGTTGTGACGGATAAACCGTGAATGTAAACGCATCCCGAAGAAGCAGGTATAAGCCCGCATAATATGCGCAATGTCGTACTTTTGCCGGCACCATTGGGCCCTAGAAATCCAACAATATGTCCGGACTGAACTTCAAAATTTAACTTCTGAATGGCTACTTTCCGCCCGTAGTACTTGGTTAAATCTCGAACAACAATCGCAGATGCCATGCGTTCACTTTCCCAAAAATTTTCGAGAAGTGCAACTTTTTTCTGCAATAGACACGCAGCCACGGAGCCTACAATTCTTATTGCACACCTCTCTTACGGCCTACGTACATTCACATTGCTTTTTCTGTCATAAGCAACACTATTTGCAATCTAAGACGCAGTAAAATAATACACACTGCGCACTTTGATACTTACCCTCTAGGGGCCGTACCAAACAGTATCGCATGAACAACTACAACCCTTTTAAACATCTCAGCATTTAATAACCTTGGTCAAAACAACTCACAAATTCCTATTATTTTTAACCGCCAGCTTAATCAACTTTAGGGTTCCCATCGAATTTTGTGATGACCTTCAATGATTGTTGTAAAATACAAATGATATGAAAAGTTTATGGAAATCGGAAAAAGTTCAGGCCATTCGACGGCTAGACAAAAGGGAGGTTTTAAAAAATCTTCCAAACCTAAATATTCTAGAGAATCCCGATTAAGTCGATAAGCATCCACGTGTGCAAGTCGACGTGTTCCCACATGCAAATCAACTATATTAAATGAAGGACTTTTTATAAAAGGAATATGCCAAGCCATACCCAGTCCCTTAACAAACGTTGTTTTACCACTTCCTAAATCTCCGTGAAGCGCCAAGTAACACGCATCCGCGCAGTAACGTGCAAAATCCATCGCAATTTGCTGCCATTTGGCAACAGATTGGACAGCAATCCCTTGCTTTAAATCATCCAACAACACTTCAGTTCCCTTTGAGGCTTACGAGCAATAAGTAATTCGTTCCATTAAATAACGCATGCAGAAAAATACTGACTTTGATGTCTCCCGTGCTACGGTAAGCGTACCCCAACCAACATCCCAAAAAAAACAATGGGAGGAAAGAGGCAAAATGCAAGTGGAGTACCGCAAATAAAAATGAACTCACCATAAGGGCAATTACGTGATTAAAACGCGTATTGAGAAAACGGTAAACGACTCCCCTAAACAACCATTCCTCGCTCAACGGCGCTAGGCAAATTACGCTAATGCCAGTTAGAATCAGGTATCCAGGTGATAATACATTTTCGGAAAGTAGATGAACAATGGGTTGAACATCCAAAGCAACGGGGTATTGATGTTCCACAAGCCACCGCAAAAAAATTTGCCAAACGATTGTAATGGGAATCAACAAAGGTAATACTTCGCAGTAATACGTAAAACTTCGCAAAAAACTTTGAAAAAAACGCAATGGCGTCTGGCCACCCCCAGAAAATGTGTGCGTTATACGAAAAAAGATCTGATAAAGTAATCCAAGTAATCCCATTTGCCCCAAAAATGTTACGCACAACGTACGTTCAACAGGATTTATGGGAAGTTGATTTGCCAGTAATTTTAGGCATATATTTTGAATAAACAGTGGAATTAAAATGCAAGCAAAGCAAAACAACATGAAAGGTACCCACTCCCAATGAAGCGCAAGCGGTTTGTGCCGAGCATCTTGCGAGGTATGTCTGTGGAACAATTTATAAAAAGCCTTATTAATGAGGGATCCCAGGCCATATAAAAAGAATAAAATACTAAAAAATATATAAATCAAGCTTGGGGTTGTGAGGGAAACAGAATCCGAAAAGCCATCGATTTGTACGTAATTAACGTGGGATAGAAAAAAAGGACGCATGGTTATTTTGGTTAAAAACCGTTCACAGTAAATTCATTTTTATATCGATCAATTTTATGAGCGTCTGGTTTAAAATACGCCCTTCTAGTCTGCAAAAATCGGTTGTTGACAAGTTCTTATTTTGATCAAAAACTCTACAATAGCATTTAGGTTCTTCAAAAGCCCTATATGCATATTTAGGGATTGTATAAATGCAGACTTCTTAACCACGACATAATCATATTTCAACAGGTATTCTTGATTTGAGCACTTGAATCCATTGTTGAAAAGCTTGTTCATTCATTGCCTTCAGTAGACATTCTTCGATAACCGACTGCACTTCCACAAGAGGTTGGACATGCGCATCTTGTTTATCCAAGATGTGCAAGACGAAATAAAGATTGTTGTGTTCGATGATTTCTGAGTATCCACCCACGGGTAACAAAAAAGCTTTTTCTGCCAAACATGGCGCCAATTCAGACACCGTATACCATGTATGCGATAAATTGAACTCATCCAACTCGTTAGCTAAAGCAACCACACTTTTACCTTCCTGTAAACCCTTATTGTAGTAATCAATTTTTTTCATTTCACTATCCGAAAGAAGCGAGTCTACTTTAAAGCACTTTTGTTCCAGCAAAATAGAAGTAGGTTGCGTAAAATCACTTAAATGAGCACGATAATAATCGATGACAGCTTGGGGACTTATGTTGAACGCACTTTTTAAAGTCTGCTGGCGCATTGCATGGATAATGATAGACCTTTTTAAATCATTTCGGAATCCGACAAAACTCTGCTCTTTATTTCTTAAATAACTCATAAATGCACGGTAATCACCTTGAAAGTTATCCTGAACAACGGCATTCATTTGATTGTCCAATTGGCTTGTAACAACATTCCCTTTACGGGCATTAAAATCCTGTAAAAGCAATGCTTGTTCAATTAAATGATTCAAACAAAAGATTCGAATTTCTTCTTTGTCCTGCGATTGATACGAAAGTTGGTATATTTGACTTTCTAAATCCTGCTGCGTGATAATTTCGTCTCCTACACGTGCCACAATCTTATCCAATATTTTGCTTTCTCCAAGCAATAAAGGAATAAAAATGACTGCACCCATGGATATGCAAGCAAGTTTGCTTAATTTAAACAAAAACATGCCTTCATCAAGAAGGCATTCTTGAATAATTTTCAATCTTATTTGTCGTAAATGTACGTAAAAAAATGTTGAACAAGCCATATAATTGTTCTAAGACATCATGACATCAACAAGCGTTTCTCAGATTTAACAGCCAGTGAAGCGGCCATGCTTATTCAAAATGGGCAATGTGTAGCGTGCAGTGGCTTTACGCCTGCGGGGTGCGTTAAGGCTGTGCCTAGAGCCCTGGGAGAACGTGCGTCATCGTTGCATAAATCTGGAGAAAATTTCCGCATAAAATTACTTTCTGGAGCCTCTACGGGCGACAGTATAGACGGTGTTTTAAGTCGCGCCAACGCGATTGAATGTAAAATTCCTTATCAAGCGAATAAAGATTTACGAGCATTGATTAATGCAGATCATGTTGCCTACATCGATTTACATTTGTCTCATCTATGTCAATTCATCCATCAGAGACTTTGGGGACCTATTCATTGGGCCATTGTTGAAGTTGCAAATTATACGCAAGAGGGCGAACTTTTACTGACAGGATCCGTAGGTGCCACACCCACTTTCTGTCAACATGCGGAAAAAATTATTTTAGAGCACAACACCTACCATCCAACATTTATTCAAGGACTGCACGACATCTATGCGTTACACAATCCACCCTATCGTAAAACAATTCCTTTGGAAAACGTGAATGACCGCATAGGAACTTACGTTGTTAAGATAGATCCACAAAAAGTCGTCGGCGTTGTTCACACCTGCGAACCTGATAACGTATTAGATTTTAAAGAATCAAACCCCATTTATCAACGCATCGGAGAGCTTGTGGCCGAATTTTTTGTACAAGAAATGGAAAGCGGCCGAATTCCGTCTTCATTTCTCCCCGTCCAATCGGGCGTTGGTAATATAGCCAACGCCGTTTTAAAAACAATGGGAGAACAGGCAAAAATCCCTCCGTTTACGATGTATTCGGAAGTAGCTCAAGATGCTGTCATTGAATTGATTCAAAAAGAAAGGATTTATTTCGCGAGTGCAGCCGCCTTAACGGTGACCAATGCATGGGTTCAACACATTTACAACCAGTGGGACTTTTATAAAAATAAACTTGTTTTGCGACCCGAAGAGATCACGAACCATCCAGAAATTATTCGACGTATTGGTTTGCTCAGTTTAAATACCGCGTTGGAAGTAGATTGCTTCGGAAATGTGAACAGTACGCACATATGCGGCAATTCCATCGTGAATGGCATTGGCGGTTCCGGAGATTTTACACGCAATGCATACATCTCAATTTTTATCCTACCTTCCACAAGCAAAAATGGCACCATTTCCGGCATTGTTCCCTTTTGCTCACACATCGATCATACGGAACACGACGTGCAAATCATCGTCACGGAACAAGGGGTTGCAGACTTACGAGGGAAATCGCCAACACAACGTGCAACCTGTATCGTAGAAAATTGTGCACACCCGGACTACAAACCGTTATTGAGAGATTATTTACGGTTAGGCCAATCAGGACACATAAGACATAACCTCAATCATGCATTTTCATTCCATAACGCATTCTTAAAGATGGGAGACATGCGCCTTTGCCAATTTAATTAGCAATCATCCATCCAAAAATATACTTGTGTTTTGTGGAAATGTTCACTTTTCTGCGCGTCAGTGGAACTAAAGATTCTACATGCCACATCACTTTTTCAATCACGCGATGATGCTAATTTTATCCTATAACGCGCAATTTCATAGTCCAAATCAACAAACGGGGAAAGTTGTTTTCACAAGGGTAAGCTTCCCTTTGTTGGAAAATGAGCCCATAACATTCTTAAACTTAATTGCTCAAAAAATTTTTTATTCAAAAAAGCTTCTCTCTCGCCAATGAGCATATTACAACTCTTTACATGACCATGATCGGATTATTTAAACAAGCAGGTTACTTTTTGTATCCGCTTGCTTTAATGGGGTTCTTGTCGTGCCTATTTTTCTTCGAACGCCTTATCTATCTGCACAAAGGGCACATAAAACCTGAACCTTTTTTAGACGGTATTCAAAATTTACTCCATAAAGGCAGACGACTTGAAGCTATTACTTTATGCGAAGAAACTCCAGGACCCGTTGCACACATTGTAAAAATCGCCCTCGTGTATTTGCAAGAACCTACGGCCATTTTAACGGAAGAATTGAAAAAACAAGCGCTTCTAGAACTTCCTATTTTAAGAAAACATATCGATTCCATTCGTGTGATCGCACAACTGTCTCCATTGCTAGGACTCATAGGTACCGTTTTTGCCCTTCTGAAAGGTTTTTGGACTTTAGGATCCCTGGAAGCTTATACATCTGTAACAAGTTTATCGCCCTACATCGTTTCGGCACTTTCCTTGACTTTCTTAGGGCTCACGTGTTCTATATTTTCTTACGCAGCCTACCACTTTCTCGTGGGACGACTTAAAGCCATCCTATTCGACATGGAATGGACAGTGCATACGCTGCTGCTCTTTTTAGAACAAACACAAAGAATCAACGAAAATGCATAATTCTTTCGAAATACTTGGATTGCTGCCGCAATTTGAATTGGCCGAAACCAATAAAATTTCCCTCCATTGGGTACCTTTCGTCAACCTTCTCACACTTGCATTAGGTATCACTTTACTTAGCTCGCACTGGTTATGTCCGCCAAGTTTAAGCTTAAATCTTCCAAAAACATCGCAGAGTATCGCTTTTACGGAAACTTACCCTACGGCCGCCACAATGACTCTCGATGCGGAAGGGAGAATTTTTTTTAACCGAAAATTGTATACCCAAGAAACGTTTTCTCAGCTATTTACAAAGCACTTTAAGTCTTCCGCATTACTTTTTAAAGTGGATGTAAAGGCTCCTCTGGAAATCATGATGCAAATTGTCTCCAACGCCTATCAACACGGTTGTCAACGCATCCAAATAGCGGTCAATTTTCAAGACTAAACATGTTACGCATCGGTGTCACACTGCTATGGTTCATTTGCCTAGTATGCATGTTTCAAAAGTTTCTACCTTTAAAACATGTTCCAACACTCTTATTTCCCGTTGTAGATGCACCTTGTACACTTGTACAAACAAACAAAACAGACATAGATTGGAACGATGAAAAGCCGCTGTGCACATGCACTTCTTGGAATTACTCGATGCCAATTAAAATACATACACATGTCTTGCATGCACAATACGCAAAACAACTAAAAATGTCGGTATTTCAAAAATTAACCAACATCAGCCATTACAATAATTACTTAACGCCAAACACCGAAGGCTTATTTGCATTTTATTCCAAAACTCGGAACACGAGTACGTTGTTCACTTCACCGGTTATACCTTCGAAATTATGTACAAGAAATATTTCTTCCATAAAAATTACATGGTTAAAAAATCAAGCTACCCTACATCAAAAAGTCATCACAACGCCATTCCCTATTGAGAATAATGGAAGCACCGCATTCCAATACGACAGCCTACTTTGGATCAGAAATTTTAAATGCACTTACTTACCGCAAACCCAACCTTTACCTACTCAACAAGACAAACTTCTACAGGCAATTATACGCAAAGAAACCGCTCTCCTACATTTACCAACCGGTATTTATCAAATTCATGCAGAATGAACGACTTGCCTACGTCAATCTTATATTTTTTCTTTGACTTACCTATCGCGCTTTTGTTATGTTAAAGGCATGGCAGTAAAAGATAAGAGAATACCCGAAAATGTACCTGGTAAATTTTACGTTGATGACCAATGCATCGACTGTGATCTTTGTCGAGACATGGCCCCAAATTTCTTTGGCCGCTTGGATGATAAAGGGTGTTCATTCGTAAAAAAACAGCCTTCCAATGCGCAAGAAGAAGACCTTTGCATGGAAGCTTTGGAAAGTTGCCCCGTAGATGCTATTGGCAATGACGGCGATAAATAATAACACAATTTGCTCAAAGAAGAGGCATTTGCTTTAAAGGTGCTTGGTTTGATTTTATTATAAGTTCAAAAGAAAGATGCTTTATATTTTGCCCCATTGGGTGCTATGTTTACGCTGTTTACAGAGCATAATACCGTAATACATACTTAGGCATGCTTTTTTAAGAAAATTGTCAAAGTCTGCAGTATGAGGGTAACAAGTGCGAGTCCTTAAAATTTTCGAATGACATTGCCTTTTGGTATTGTGGGCACGATAAGAGTGTTCAGTCACCGCATCAAAGAGCTTAAAAAAGTATTGCGGCTCATCCATGGGTTCACAACATCAACATCAATGATGATTTCAAAGAATATGATACTGACAACGTTCGGTGAATTTGAATAGTTAGAACCATAACTGCAATTTACTAGTTTTTTACAAAACTGGATAGGAATGCTTGTAGAAAATGTTCATTTTTTACCTAAAATACCCATGTTTTTGGCAAAAATCTATAGTTAGAACAAAAAAGTGAACGCACATTTTTGTCGTAAATTGTATTGTTAATGTACCGCAAAAATTCCAAAGTAAGCATGGAGGTCCTCATAGTTCAAGGGACAGAACCGCGGTTTCCTAAACCGTTAATCCCAGTTCGAGTCTGGGTGGGGGCGCCACTTTGAATTGGAATTTTTTAAAATGCTGCTTTTAATTCATGCAAACATGCCTATCTCTCGACGAAGCGGCACGTTTTGATTTTTGTCAAAAAATTGATCAAAATTTCTCTGTTATAGCACCTGCAGGTGTTGGGAAAACTTGTTCCATTG
Source organism: Puniceicoccales bacterium (assembly GCA_031278975.1). Taxonomy (GTDB): domain Bacteria; phylum Verrucomicrobiota; class Verrucomicrobiia; order Opitutales; family UBA9783; genus CABUVL01. The sequence continues at coordinate 34,574 of JAITJL010000009.1, read as the reverse complement.
TGGAACGCATTCAATGCATCGCTCAAAAAAAACCAATTTTTCTAAAAAATTTACACGTTGTTACGTATACCAAAAAGGCTGCAGAAGTTTTAAGAAGTCGCACTTTGGAAACCCTTAAAAATTCAAATGACTTTCAACACATTCAGTCACTATTCAACCAAAGTTTTTTTGGGACAATTCACGGATTGTGTCTTCATTATATACAAAAATTTAAAACACTTACCGTATTACCCGATTATTGGACCATCAACGAAAATGACGAAAGACTGGGCTTTGATTTTTTAAGAGAATTAAATGAAACAAGTTTCCTAAAATGTGATGTAGGATGCAACGTGTTAAGGCATATTGAAATTGAACAACTCATCCACTTGGCCGCCGAATTTTCTGATTTTGAGCCTCTGCCACCACGCCCAGCGTTACCTTATCCCAAAATATCCGTTGAGAAAATTCTTAATTACATCCCCAATGCGCGTAATCAAGCCACGGTTTCTAATTATCAGGCAATGGCGAAACAGTGGAACGAAGACAAAAATCAAAGCAATAATTTTTTGGCCATTCCCAAATGCGACCAAGGAGGAGAAATCTTCAAAACACTCTTTAACGAAACATTTCAACCGCTAGAAAATTGGCTCAGTATACACGCATTTGATTTTGTTGCCGAATTGTCGCAACATTATTTCAACTTTCGCATTCAAAAAGGGCAATTAAAGCACGAAGATCTTATACGATTATTTCGCATCTTACTCAACGATATTCAGGTACAAAACTACTTCAAAACACATCCAATTCACTTACTTTTAGATGAGGCGCAAGATACCGATGCGCAACAATTTCAACTCATATTGTCTCTATCAAAGCTCAATCCAAAAAATCAATTTTCTATGGTCGGAGACCCACAACAATCCATTTATGGGTCAAGAACGAACGTTCAAAACTATTTGCAGATTCACAAAAAACTTGTTCAAGAAAATTTCTTAAAACCGCTCGTTTTTAATAAAACCTTCCGTTGCCCTGCTACCGTTGTAACCTACCTTAACAAAACTTTCCCATCTATTCTAAGCGCAAAAAAAGATCCACTGCAAGTCGACTTTGTTCCATTAGAGGTTGCCAACAAGCAAAATAGCGGCGCTTTTGAAATACTTGATCTTGCCAATACAACCTCCGATAACATTATCGAGTACGAGTGCATTTATTTAAGTCATTACCTAAAATCTCTCATCGACAAACAATCAATACTTCCAAGTAGCATTTGCATACTGTGCCCGCGAAATGCCTGGTTACAAGAAATTAAAAAACACTTCAATTTAACTCAATTACCGATACAAGTTCACTCGTCTAAACAAATTTGGCGTGAACAAGCTTTGTACGTATGGCTTACAACATGCGTTCACATGATAGCCTATCCCGAAGATAGCTTCGAAATCGTTGGCTTTTTAAGAGCTTGCCTTCAGATAGAGGAACAAGCAATCACGAGTTTTGCAAAACAAGGTAAAGAAATTCAAATTCTTGAACCTATTTCCGGAAAAAACGAAATTTCAAGTGCACTCCATCATCTTTACACGCTACGTACCGCCGTAATTCAAAAAAATTTATACGCGGGTGCGTGTATACTTGTACAAGAAAGCATGCATTGGAATACCGCCGAAAATCTAGACAAGCCAAACGAGCAAACACTTGACTACATAAAATTGTTTTTTCAACAAACAGCACTTGAGTGCGCAGAGCAATGCGCTTCTTGGTTTGATTTCGCAAAACGTTTGAAGGAAAACTTAAATGCTCCCTTTGATTACCCACAGATTATCGACGAAAATGCGATTCAAGCTTATTCTTGCCACAAGGCAAAAGGTCTAGAGTGGCCCGTCGTCGTCGTTCCATTTTTACATCGTCCCATTTATCCCAAACCCATACATTATCCGTATATTTCAAATCGAAGAGTCGTTTGGAATGCGCATTCTCCCTGTGCCCAAAATAGAGAATTGGAGCGTAAACGAGAACTCGAAAGACTATTGTACGTAACCTGCACCCGCGCCCGTCAACATTTAGTCTTGGTCAACGACGAAAAGCTCTGGGGTAAGACGCATACGTTAACTTTAATAAATCAATAGTCCAATGAGAAGATACAAGTATTTTGCCCTCATGAGATACAATAAAACACTGACTTTTTTATGAAAATTGAAAGAAAGCAAACAAGGGATGGGCAATTTTATAAAAAATAAAACGTCTCATTATCAAACTAAAGCTATCCTCCTTATCCAAGAAAGTAAATATACACTTTGTCTTAATCAATAACTCACTTCTGTTACCTATAAAACAATTTAATGTCGAACGGCTAAAGAAAATTTCTAACGACAAAACATTGGAAACGCAAAGACATTTCCATAAAAAAGCCTGGCAACAACCTACTCTCGCACTGCATAACACAGCACTACCATTGGCAAGTAAAGGCTTAACGAGCGTGTTCGGAATGGATACGTGTGTTTCCCACTACTTTATGATCACCAGGCAAATTGTTCATCAAATTTTATTTTTGATGTTCAATGAATACTGCAAAAAGAACAATAATAACCGTAAATACACATAGATTACATTTTAAATTCACTCGAATCATTAGTAGCAGTTAGCTCAACATATTACTATGCTTACACACCTGCCCTATCAACCTGGTCGTCTTCCAGGATTCTTACAAGATTGCTCTTGGGAAATCTTATCTTTGGACAAGCTTGGCGCTTAGATGCTTTCAGCGCTTATCTTTTCCGAGCATAGCTACCCGGCACTACCGTTGACACGATAACCGGAACACCAGCGGCTCGTCATTCTCGGTCCTCTCGTACTAGAGAATGAATCCTTCAAATTTCCAACGCCCACAGAGGATAGAGGACCGAACTGTCTCGCGACGTTCTGAACCCAACTCACGTACCACTTTAATTGGCGAACAGCCAAACCCTTGGGACCTTCTCCAGCCCCAGGATGTGATGAGTCGACATCGAGGTGCCAAACAACGCCGTCGCTATGAACGCTTGGGCGTTATCAGCCTGTTATCCCTAGGGTACCTTTTGTCCTATAAGCGATAGGGCTTCTACGTGCCACTACCGGATCACTTGAACCTGCTTTCGCAACTGCTCGACTTGTAGGTCTCACAGTAAAGCCTCCTTCTACTCATATGCTCTACAACCGGTTGCCAACCGGCCTGAGGAGACCTTCGTAATCCTCCGTTACTTTTTGGGAGGAGACCGCCCCAGTCAAACTGACCCCCTAGCACTGTCCATTGCCCAGATCATGGGACAACGTTAGATCACTGATCATTAAAGAGTGGTATTTCACCGTCGACTCACTCATGCCCTGAAGCACGGGTTCAAAGTCTCCCACCTATTCTACGCATTAAAAATCAGTCACCCATACCAGGTTACAGTAAAGGTCCATAGGGTCTTTCCGTCCTACTGCGGGAACGCGGCATTTTCACCGCGACTACAATTTCACTGAGCACCTCCCTGAGACAGCGCCCAACTCGTTACACGTTTCGTGCAGGTCGGAACTTACCCGACAAGGAATTTCGCTACCTTAGGACCGTTATAGTTACGGCCGACATTAACGGGGGCTTAGTTCAGAAGCTTGCACCTCCGAGTTTCACCTTTCCGCATGGGTCACGTGTCACTCCCTATACGTCGTCTTACGACTTAGCAGAGAGCTGTGTTTTTGCTAAACAGTCGGCTGGGCCATTTCTCTGCGGCCTCTTGCGAGGCATCCTTTCTACCAAAGATACAGGATCAATTTGCCGAGTTCCTTGGGGAGGGTTAACTCACGCGCCTTAGAATACTCATCTCGGACACCTGTGTCGGTTTCCGGTACGGGCAACCTGTAAGCTCTTCACGAAGCTTTTCTTGAAAACATAGCCTCTTTCAATCCACTTTGGCCGTAGCCTCCATGTCCTATCACCACTTAGCTTTACGTCCGACGGATTTTCCTATCAGACAGCCTTGTTAGCTTCGACATTCTCTTTCAACCGAATGCTGAAATAGCTTCTTTTGTCACTCCTTGAATACATACGCTCACAAGTCGGTACAGGAATATTAACCTGTTGTGCATCGATTACTCCTTACGGCCTCATCTTAGCTCCCGACTAACCCTTGGCGGACGAACCTTCCCAAGGAAACCTTGTCCTTACGGCGGTACGGATTTCCACCGTACTTATCGTTACTCATGTCTGGATTCTCACTTCTAATCAGTCCATTCTCGGTTGTCCCTTAAACTTCTACCCAATTAGAACGCTCTTCTACCACCTACTTATGTAGGTTCACAACTTCGGCACATTGCTTAGTCCCGATCTTTTTCGGCGCAAATTCACTCGATAGGTCAGCTGTTACGCACTGTTTAAATGATGGCTGCCTCTAAGCCAACATCCCTATTGTTTATGTAAATCCACCTCCTTACTTCCACTTAGCAATGATTTTGGGGCCTTAATTGGTGATCTGGGCTCTTTCCCTCTTGGCAATGAAGCTTATCCCCCACTGCCTGACTCCCGTACTTCTTTCATGGGTATTCGTAGTTTGATAAGGTTTGGTACCCGGGTATGGGCCCTAGTCTTTTCAGTGCTCTACCCCCCACGATCAGCATACGAGGCTATACCTAAATATATTTCGAAGAGAACCAGCTATCACGGAATTTGATTAGCCTTTCACTCCAACCCACAGCTCATCCCAAAACTTCTCAAGGTTTACGGGTTCGGTCCTCCACTTTGTTTTACCAAAGTTTCAACCTGGCCATGGGTAGATCATCTCCGCTTCGGGTCTATTGCCTACGACTATCGCCCTATTCAGACTCGCTTTCGCTGCGCCTCCGATCCATAAAATCTTAAGCTTGCCTTAGACAATAACTCCCAGACCCATAATGCAAAAGGTACGCCGTCACCTCATAAAGAGGCTCCGACCGCTTGTAGGCAATTGGTTTCAGTTTCTATTTCACTCCCCTAACAGGGGTTCTTTTCACCTTTCCCTCACGGTACTTGTCCACTATCGGTCGATATCAAGTATTTAGCCTTACGCAGTAGTTCGCGCAAATTCACACAAGATTCCACTTATCTCGTGCTACTCAGGATACTCACTCGGACTTCACAAATTTCACCCACGGGACCATCACCCTCTTTGGTCTTGCTTTCCAACAAAGTTAAGCTATTCATTTCATCCTTTTATGTGAGTCCTACAACCCCACTGGGATAAATCCCAATGGTTTGGGCTATTCCCCTTTCGCTCGCCACTACTGAGGGAATCGCTTTCGCTTTCTTTTCCTCTGCTTACTTAGATGTTTCATTTCTGCAGGTTTGCCATCTCATCCTATGTGTTCGGTTGAGACTGTTTGATTGTTATTCAAACGGGTTGCCCCATTCGGACATCCCCGGATCAAAGCTTACTTCCAGCTCCCCGAGGCTTTTCGCAGGTAATCACGTCCTTCTTCGCCTGATATCGCCTAGGCATCTACCTATTGCCCTTTATTTATTTAAAATCACCGTATATTTACGTATCTTCTAAAAACGCTATTATTGTAGTCTTTTCCACAATATTCATTAAACTGTCAAAGATCAAAAAGTTCTTTTGGTGGGCCCAGATGGACTTGAACCATCGACCCCACGCTTATCAAGCGTGTGCTCTGACCAACTGAGCTATGAGCCCTTTTTAAGCACTCAACTCTCCTTTGGTGGAGTCGATCGGATTTGAACCGACGACCTCCTGCATGCAAAGCAGGCGCTCTTCCAGCTAAGCTACGACCCCTTCCATCGTAATTTATCTCACCTTGCTTAGCCTCATAGAGTCAAGCTTTTTTTGGAAAATTACTTTGTGCAAGCGTTCCAGTCAATCATTCGATCCTATTTCTCAACTTTTGTCAAGAAATTCCCCCATAGAAAGGAGGTGATCCAGCCCCAGGTTCCCCTAGGGCTACCTTGTTACGACTTAGTCCCAATCACCAACCTCACCTTAGGATGCTGCTTCCTTGCGGTTAGCCTGGCATACTTTGGGTGAGACCGGCTTTCATGACTTGACGGGCGGTGTGTACAAGACCCGGGAACGTATTCACGGTACCGTAGCTGATGTACCATTACTAGCGATTCCGGCTTCATGAAGTCGAATTGCAGACTTCAATCCGAACTGAGCCCGGCTTTTAGGATTTGCTCCACCTCGCGGTCTTGCTTCCCTTTGTACCGGGCATTGTAGCACGTGTGCAGCCCTAGACGTAAGGGCCATACGGACTTGACGTCATCCCCACCTTCCCACTCTCAATTTGAGTTTGTCTTCCTAGAGTCCCCGGCTTTATCCGCTGGTAACTAAGAACGAGGGTTGCGCTCGTTGCCGGACTTAACCGAACATCTCACGACACGAGCTGACGACAGCCATGCAGCACCTGTGTGGCAGTCCCGAAGGAAGATACGCTTTCACGTACTGTCTCCCACATGTCAAGCCTAGGTAAGGTTCTTCGCGTTGCATCGAATTAAGCCACATGCTCCACCGCTTGTGCGGGTCCCCGTCAATTCCTTTAAGTTTTAGCCTTGCGGCCGTAGTCCTCAGGCGGTACACTTATCACGTTAGCTTGGATCCTGAAACGATCGACATTCCAAGACCTAGTGTACAACATTTAGGGCGTGGACTACAGGGGTATCTAATCCCTTTTGCTCCCCACGCTTTCGTGCCTGAGCGTCAGTTCCCTTCCAGTAAGCTGCCTTCGCCTTTGGTGTTCTTCCAGATATCTACGCATTTCACCGCTACACCCGGAATTCCGCTTACCTCTCCGGAACTCTAGTCAGATAGTTTTGAGCGCAGCTCTAGAGTTAAGCCCTAGAATTTCACACTCAACACATCCAACCGCCTGCGCACCCTTTACGCCCAGTGAATCCGAGTAACGCTCGCAGTCTCCGTATTACCGCGGCTGCTGGCACGGAGTTTGCCACTGCTTCCTCTTTAGGTTAACTCAACTTGAGCTATAAACTCATCTTTTGCTCCCTAATGACAGGAGTTTACAATCCGAAGACCTTCTTCCTCCACGCGACGTCGCACCATCAGGCTTTCGCCCATTGTGAATGATTCGAAACTGCTGCCATCCGTAGATGTTTGGACCGTGTCTCAGTTCCAATGTGGCCGTTCATCCTCTTAGATCGGCTACCCGTCTTCGCCTTGGTGGGCCATTACCCCGCCAACTAGCTGATAGGCCGCAAGCCCCTCCTTTAGCGCCATTTCAAGCTTTAGGTTGCCCACTATGCCGTGAGCCCCCACATCCGGTATTAATCCACCTTTCGGTAGGCTATCCCCGTCTAAAGGGCAGGTTACTTACGTGTTACTCACCCGTTTGCCGCTTTCCATTCTCCGAAGAAAATTTCTCGCTCGACTTGCATGTCTTAACCACGCCGCCAGCGTTCACTCTGAGCCAGGATCAAACTCTCCGTACAAAATTTTTGCATCTCATACAGAGTGCCTATCCTTCTCTTATTTCTTTTTTGGATTCTTTCTGTTTTTTCTGTTCTATCGTCTCACGTTCACTTCCATTGAAACAAACGCATCAAAACTTCTGTTTCTTGTTCTAATTGACCTAGAACCCTTGCACAAAGTAACTCTCAAAGATCACAGACATTTTTACATTTTATTAAAAATCTAAAAAATGCCCTATTCTTTCAATCAATTCATCTTCTCCAAAGCCAGTCAACATTTTTTTAATATTTTTTCATTTATTTTCTCATACCGCTTTACACACTTATGGCCTACCCGACATTTATCCTCAAAAAATATCTACCTTGTATCTTATAAATAAAAAAGAAGCCTCAAAAATCTTTTGAGACTTCTAAAAGATGCTACTTTAAAATTAAAGCTTCAATTTTACATAACGATCGTCCGATCCACTTCCTTTAACCGTTACAATAATTCCTTGCGTATCTTCATACATCATTTTTACTGCCCCACTTACATTATCTGCAGTTGATTCGCCCTCCGTAAAAGTATCCGTTGAACGATAACTCTTCAAAGTCGCATAGTCCTCCGTAGATACTTGTTTGATAACACTTGTATACCCAGCATTGGTCCCTGTTTTTGTCCCATCTTTAGTTTCATACTGCACAATCGTTGTAAAATCTAGCTGATCCACACCATTTTCCAACATGTATTGTTGCGCCGCACCCCAAATTTGACGCAAATTATTCCGAATAGAGGTCTCAAGGGCTTTCCACCTCGCTCGTTGAAAGGCAGGCACTGCCAGCGAAGCCAAAATACCAATAATCGTTACAACAATCATGATTTCAACCAACGTGAAACCTCGCAACTTACTTGAAAATTTATTTCTTTCCATCATGAAGCAATTGTACGAACAAAAAAATATTTTGGCAACAAAAAAATAAAATATGTGATAAAATAATTCAACCTCCAATACCAATTCTGAAAATATTGAATTTGCATCACATCGACTAACACCTAACACAACTACTTTTTTATCGAAGCACTTAAACAACAAACATCCTTCTAAAGACGATGCACCAATATTCCACAGATTTTCCCTTTCATGGTATCTTCTTTTCAACGCCAGCTCATGATCATCTCCAGAGAATTTCAAGTAAAATGTGATTTACCACGTTTCTTATTATCTTCGCAAAAATCCCATACTTTGACATTGCCTCGGATGCAATGAGCTTTTTTCATTATAACAAAACTTGCTTAGGTGGTGGAATGGTAGACACGCACGCTTGAGGGGCGTGTGCCGAAGGGCATAGGGGTTCGAGTCCCCTTCTAAGCACCAAATTTTCTTTTTATCTATGTTAGATATTCATTGGTTTCGAAACGCGTTCGACGAAGTTCAACGGGGCGTTGCAAAAAAACACTTTGCGTGTAACTTGGGGAAAGTACGTCAATTGGATAATGAACGCATCATCCATTTAAAAGCCTATGAATCCGCACGTGCAGAGCAACAATCGGCGAACAAACGTATGGCAAGTTTAGATAAGAAATCGGAAGAATTTCAAACCTTAGTTCGGTCGTTAAAATCCTTATCGGTGCATGTAAAGCAGTTGGAAGAAGCCTACCATTGCGCCGAGCAACTTTTTCTTAAAGAATGGTTGGCCGTCCCCAATGTACCCCACACATCGGTCCCCATTGGGAAAGATGCGCAGGATAATCAAGAAATATACCAGTGGCAACCTTCCAAAAACCCATCCAGCGATGCACGTCCCCATTTCGATATTCCCAATTTCGAACGTTGGCTCGATTTTCGCCGAGGAACACAGGTCATGGGAGCCGGATTTCCATTTTACATCGGTCCTGTAGCCAGACTTGTTCGTGCGCTTATCGCATTTTTTTTGGAAGAAGCACACGCCCATGGGTACCTTGAACTCCTAACACCCCTTATGGTCAATGCCGCAAGCGCAACGGCCACCGGCCAATTACCCGACAAAGAGGGCATGATGTACGCTACCCCAGAAGGATACCTGATCCCAACTGCCGAAGTTCCCGTTACAAACTTCGTTCGCGACGAAATTTTAGATGAAGCTGAACTTCCAAAAAAATGCTGCGCCTACTCGGCTTGTTTCCGAAGAGAAGCGGGTAGTTGGGGAAAAGAAGTGCGTGGTCTCAATCGACTGCACCAATTTGATAAGGTTGAATTGGTTCAATGGACTCTACCCGAAACGAGTTTCGATTGCCTAGAATCCCTAAGAAAAGACGCAGAAATTCTTTTGCAAAAATTGGATCTCCCTTACCGCGTCCTGTCCATTTGTACGGGCGATATGGGATTCTCTCATGCAAAACAATACGACCTAGAAGTGTGGGCTACCGGACAAAAACATTGGCTCGAGGTATCCAGTTGCAGTAATTTTACAGATTTCCAAGCGCGTCGTGCCAATATTCGATACCGTACGCAGCAAGGTGATTTGCGGTTTGTGCACACGTTAAATGGTTCTGCGTTGGCCGTTCCGCGCGTTTTGGCAGCTATTTTGGAAAATAATTTCCAAAGCAACGGACGTGTAAAAATTCCATCCGTACTCCACAAATGGCTTCCCGAAACGGAGATCGAGTTCTAAATAATCCATCCAATACGGTTAGACTTTACGTACCACATTGCAACTGTGATTGCGTGTAAAGACCGTTTGTCCCAAAGGTGATACCAAGAAAATAACACCGTCTTGGATCATCGGAATGTTTTTGCCACAATAGATCTAGGCTTTGGAAATTACTTTTGTCATGGCCTTATCTCGTTTTCCGATTCGCTTATCTGCGCAACCAGTGTTTCAAAATAAGCACCGCGTTCGGCGTAATTTTTGAATTGATCCCAACTTGCAAAACCTGGACTAAAAACGATTGCAGCCTTTTCCTCGTCGATTCGAAGCGTTTTGAAAATATTTTTAAGACTACCGGACAAAATACATGTGGCATGAATAGACGTATTTTTTGAGAATAATGCATATAAATGAGACCCCGTTTCTCCAATCAGGTAAATTTTTTGAACATTAGGATACTTTTCAAAAACTTTTACGTAATCGTTGAGATGCTCTCCTTTGGATTGACCTCCCAAAATCCAATGGATGTTGGGACAATCTTTAAAACTGTCAAGAGCAGCCTGCAGAGCGTGTAAATTAGTTGCCTTTGAGTCTTCCCAAAATTCAACGCGTTGCACCGTTCCCACTTTGTGCAATCGATGCGACGGCTGCTTAAAACGACGCAAACAATGCTCAAGTATCTGAAACGGAATTTTGTTGAATTCACAGAAATACTTTAAAATGTGAAAATTTTCCATTTGTCCAACAGAAAATTTTAATGGGAATTGTTGCACCCAATGCTGGTCACTTGCGGTAGGGACAGGCATAAAATGAGCATGTGGGTGATGCAAATCGACGTGCAAGAGATTTTGTAAAGAGGGACCGAAAAATACGTGACCTTCACCTTCCAAACAACGTCTCGCCAAATGCGCTTTGGAGCGGAGATAATGAGAAAAACTTCGATGGTAATTGAGATGATCGGAAGATAAATTGGTCCACAGAACCTGTGAGGGAGAAAGATACCTTAATCCCCACGCTTGAAAAGAACTAACTTCACACAGGAGATAAGCATCCCTAGAAACGCCTTGCAGCACAATATTGGACAAGGCATCTCCGTTGTTTCCAACCGCCAAAGCGGCTTGCCCCTGTTGCAGAAAAATTTGACTTAAGCATTCCGTCACGGACGTTTTTCCATTCGTACCCGTAACGGCTATCAACGGATTTTCGAGATAGGTTGCCGCAAAATCTAATTCATTCACGCACAAAATATACGCCCTGTAAAAAGATTTTAGCCAAGGATGATAGGGAGGAAAGCCAGGACTAAAAATGCACAAAGCGAATTGTTGGATATTCACAGGCAACTGTGGTCCCTGTTGGTCGAATATTTCGTAAGGTATATTGAGGTGTTTTAACAGACGTGCACAGGCAAGTCCGGAAACACCTTTCCCCAAAATGGCAACCGGCTTCAACGGATGCAAATGTACGCACCGCTCACGCAAAAAACTATTCATATCTCAGATACCCTGTTCGTGCTAAAAAACATTCCAAAAATTTAAAAAATAACCGTTACTCTACCCTACCTTGAATACATGTCTCTTCATTCGCAACAGAATCTATATCTTTTTACCGCCTATTTAAACGCATTCTTACCTTGCTTTATACACAAAATTTTCAATAGTGGAAATTAAAAAGGCCACACATTGAGCGAAAATTGGGATGCTATTGTCATAGGTGCAGGTATGTCGGGGTTGGGCGCCGGCATACGACTCGCCTTAGCCGGCAAAAAGGTAATTTTATTGGAAAAGCACAACACCGTAGGCGGGCTCAACGGATACTATTATCGGCATGGTTGCAAATACGATGTCGGACTGCACGCCATGACAAATTTTATTTCCCGAGGCGGCGGCAGCAAACCTTTTGCAAAATTGTGCCGCCAACTAAGATTACCCTACGAGGCATTCCAATTGGCCGAACAAATACGATCCTGCATTCATTTTCCACACACCCAATTATACTTCAACAACGATTTTGAGCTTCTGCGTTCCGAAATTTCTCAAAAATTTCCATCCTGCATCGATGCCTTTGACCGATTGGCAAAGACCATGATCACGTTGAATGATACCGCACTAAGCGGTACAAAATTTATTTCAACGCGCGCACATTTAAAAGACTTTATAAAAGATAACAGGCTGCGCGAAATGTTGTTATTGCCCCTCCTTTACTACGGAAGCGCCCATGTAAACGACATCGATTGGCGACAATTTGCCATTTTATTTAAAGCCATTTACTTGGAAGGATTCGCTCGACCTCGCGGCGGTGTACGCACCATTTTGCATTTGCTCAGAGAACATTACCGAAAATTGGGAGGTATTTTACGGATAAAAACCCCCGTCCTATCCGTCACCGTCGAGAACAACCGCGCTTCGGACGTACACTTGCAAACGGGAGAAATTTTACAAGCCCACCAAATATTTTCTTCGATCGGCCATCGCGAAACTTTACGGTTGCTCCGCAGCGATAACACGATTCCCGGCGACGCACAAACATTAAGTTTTTTTGAAACCATAACAACCCTGCCGGAGCCTCCCTGGACGCATCACTGGCATAATACGATTGTTTTCTACAGCGATTTCGAGTCCGTTAATTACGCAATACCCGAAACATGCGTTGATCTACACAGCGGTGTTGTGTGTATTCCCGAAAACTACCAAGTCAACACTCCCCAAGCCAACACCACATTGCGTACCACCCATTTGGCCAACCACGACGCTTGGAAATCACTTTCTCATGCCGAATACCCTACCACCAAACAATATTATCTTCTGCAGTCACGCCAAAAAGCTTTTACAATTTTGGGGCAATCCTCAAAAACAAAACCCATCGCAGAAGACATATTTACACCCCTAACGGTAGAACGTTATACAGGACACATCAAGGGAGCCGTTTACGGACATCCCAACAAAATAAGAGACGGGAATATCGGCCTAACAAACCTTTTTATCTGCGGCACCGATCAAGGGTTTTTGGGAATCGTAGGTGCTTTACTGAGTGGTATTTCCATGGTCAACTATCATACGCTGCAATCGAAATAAAGGGATGCTTCCATACATCTCAAAAATAACAAAAACAGTTGACTTTTCACTACCCCCCATTTACCTTAACATCATCAGCGGGGTAGTAGTTCAGTTGGTTAGAACGCCTGCCTGTCACGCAGGAGGTCGCGAGTTCGAGTCTCGTCTATCCCGCCAGGGTTGAATAGCAAGATTGATAACATGTTTTTAGAAGTTTGTAGTATTGTTTTGTTGGATTTCTTAATATTAATATACATTATATTTTGTCTAAAACGTAATGGACTTCATTTACTGAAAGTAGGATGGATGGTAGGGTTAGGACTATGGTTTGTTAGTTCCATGTTAATGCTAGCTTATTACGGTAATTATTATTTTGATGATTATATTACGTTCAGCAATTCATTTTCTTGGCGCGGAATGTGTTGGATTTACGCTAGCGTTGTACTTGTCATTTTAGGACAGGAAATCATTTGCTTTATTACTAAAGGCAATGACTTACCGCAAAAAGAGATTATTACAAAATGGAAATCTTACGAATGGCCTCACTATTACTCGTGGTTAATTGGCTTAATAGGTGTTTATATGTTGCTATGTATTGTACAATATTACAAATATGTACCTGAGTACATGATATTTTTTAGAAGACCGAATTTGTTAGAGATAACCACAAGTGATATTCCAAAAGTTTTCCATACAACATTTTTCCTGGGAACATCAGGATTATTATGTGCCATTTTTCTTAAAAGCGTGACTTGCAAAAATTGGTGCGTACTATGTGTAACTTTGTTGATGCTATCAGTTGCAATACTTTTTTGCCCATTATCTTCTAAGACATTTCTATGGAGCTTATTGCAAATTTTTCCAATTCTCCCATTGTGCTATTATTTCTTATTTGCTCCACAATTTAAAATTAGACAGATTTGTCTAGCAATCGGTATTGTTTTGTTTTGTGTATATTTAGCAAGTCTACAACGAAAAACTATGCATAAGTATCACATCAGCGGATTTCAAAGATTCTCGATAGGTTGTGCTTCAACATTGGGATGCTTGAAAATTAAAGATAAACCAAAATTTGGGTTATTTTTTACTCAACGCGCATTAAAAAGATTAATCAATAAAGATTCGCAGTTGCCTTCTCTTGGGATGTATTCTTTTGGTTTCTTCAACGGTAAAATGCTACCAATTGAAGAATTATATGTTGCCAGAAAGGATAAAACTTCAGCATCCATCAATTACATAGGACAAGCAGATTTGTATTTTGGTTGGTGGGGCATGTGTTGCTTTTTGCTGCTCGGATTGACTATCGGATTATTGGATTATTGGTATTCTCGGAGAATAGCAACTATTTCGTATTCTTCATATTTTTGTATGTTTTTTATTTTGTGCAAGGGATCACTTGCTTCGTCTATGGTTGAATCCTCGATTGTGAAAAGTAGCTTTTTCGGTATACTATTACTATCTATCTACGAACATGTAATTAGAAAGAAGATCGTAGCAAAACGTAAATAAGATTGATATTGGACGTTAGGCAAAATCATGAGACATAAAAGAGAAAAAATTATGTAATGATGCATAACTAGTTTTTATTATCGTTTTTATGGACAGATAATTTTGTAACATGATATTATAGTAGGTCTGTATTAGTAGTTTTTTATCTTCTATCCGTAATTCAAAACCGATTTTTTAGGAGGTGAGTTTTACATTTATACATTTAGATAGTAAATAAAATTTCAAAAGGATAAATATGTTCACAATTAACTAATATCATTTTCTTCTTAAAAAAACATATTTAAATTTACGTTACTAAATACAACAGCATTAAAAAACAGTTTAATGGCGGAGAGAGAGGGATTTGAACCCTCGAAGCCCCTTTTGAGAACTTACCTTCTTAGCAGGAAGGCGCTTTAGACCACTCAGCCATCTCTCCCCAAAGCGGATGCTTGTCACAAGAATGGATTTTAGAGGAAAAGTCAACGGTTAAACCTACAAAACATACAACGCAAACCGTACTGTGTTGGATAAATTTATTTCAATCAGCTGTGAAGATATGTAAAAGCGGATCTCATGGCTAGCTATAGATGCTTTAACTTCTCCTCGCTCCAAGAAATATACATTATGAAAGTCTCTTCCATCCAGTCGGTAAACGGAAGCCTATTGCTTATTCCTTCCGTTTTTAACACTTTTCTTCGAAAGAATCACAAGCATGTAATGCAGTTATTTTACACAAAACCCATACATAATCGTTACGGAGGAACAAAGTCTCGTCTGGTAAAAATTGTGAAAATTGGTGGTCTAAAAACCTTACAGTCATACGCAATCGGTACGCACATTTAAACCGATGCAGCAGCAATTTTAACCGAACTATACGTAACAATTTTGCTATAGATTTACTTGAAAAAAACGATATGCAATTTAATTTAACTACGTGACTTATACCCTACATCCCATTTTGAAAATGATTATGGGTACGCTTTGTTCTCGCATCTTGGGATTGTTGAGAGATACCGTATTCTTTGCCATTTTGGGATCCGGGATGCAAGCTTCTGCCTTTCTAATTGCATTTGCAATTCCCAATTTATTTCGGCGTTTATGCGGCGAAGGTGCCCTCAATTCCGCCTTTATTCCCGTGTTTGCCCAAAGACTTGTTCATCAAGAATCTTCTTCGGGACATTTCCTTAACCTTTTTTTTTCACGGGTTAACGTTTACTTGGGAGTAGGCATCGTAGCAAGCATGGGATTTTTATACTGCCTACAAACCTATGCTCCGATCCATCATCGATGGGAAACGGTTATAAACCTGACATGCATCATGTTGCCGTATCTGTGGTTCATTTGCCTGGCGGCATTGTACAACGGAGCCCTCAATGTTTTGAACGCATTTTCTTTGACGGCATTTTCTCCCATTTTACTTAACGTCTTTATGCTCCTAAGCTTGGGCATAAGCACAGGTTTCGAAAATGATCAAACACGCATTCTAATCGTATCTTGCGGGGTTGTTGTCGGAGGATTTTTCCAATGGTATTTGCCCAGAAATCAACTGAAAGGGCTAAAGACATGGCAGCCCAAATTTTGCTGGCAGTCGGACAAAGATCTGCAGCGCATTTGGTGGCTGTTTATTCCCAGTGTATTGGGTGCAGCCATATTTCAAATCAATACGCTCCTGGGACGTCTATTGGCATTTTCGATTGATGAACAGGCCGTATCGCTACTGTATTTGTCTAATCGATTTTTAGAGTTACCTTTAGGCTTATTCGCTTTTGCGATCATCTCCGTATTATTACCCCAACTGTCCTTGTGCGAAGCACAGCGTAAGTCAATGGAAGCTAACACTATTTTACAAAACAGCCTACATCTGTTGCTCATGCTTCTTTTAGCGGCAAGCGTGGGACTATTTTTACTGGCAAAACCCATTTTGAATTTATTTTTTTGCTGGGGGAAATTTTCTACCCAAGATGTTCAATTGGCCGTACCTTTGTTAAAAATTTTCGCCGTTGGACTGCCTTTCTTTGGGTTAACCGCCCTGCTAACGCGCGTATTTTACGCCAACAAAGACACAAAAACACCCGTTTACATTGCCATTTACGCGCTCATTTTATACCTCATTACCGCTCTCTCATGCATCCATCTCTACAAAGCAGCTGGCCTCGCATTAGCCTCCGTACTAAGTACGATCGCACAGTGTCTATTGCTTTGGCATATTTTGGCTAAACGATACGTGCATTACCAGCTCAAATTGATACCCTTAATTGTAAAAAAAATACCCTGCCTCTTGTTATTAGGTACATTTGTTTACGCTACATCTCGATGGTTGCCTATCGAAAGTCCAAAAATTGAAACCTGTTTTTTATTGTCGACCATCATCATCCCAAGCGCACTTATCTACGGATTCAGTCTATTTTTTATGGATAATCGTGCCTTTAAATGTCTACAAACCATTTTACGCTTTCAAACACCCAAAATGCACATGATTTCTTCCAAGGACTAAATGGAAGGTGTATTAAACCTGTTTCGCATTTATGCCTGAAGTCTTTGCAATTTCTGGCACCATATGGATCGTCGAACTTACTGCACTCGTAGTAGCGTACACCTCTTTTCTAAAAATGCGAACATTTTGCGGGGCGTTCACACCCAACTTAACACGCTCGTTTTCTATTTTAGAAACCAGAATCTCCACGCACTCTCCGCTGGGACAGAGAATGAGGATGGATTCATCGCGTTTACGTGTTAGGATAAGCATTTTCACTCCTTTATAAAACCAGGTACGCAGGTAATCCTTTGCAATGCTTGCTTTACAATGCAATCTTTTCGATACCCATCGAGGCCACGCGTCTGATATAGACAAGATTTCAAAGACAACGGTTGCAAAAAAATGTTCATCATAACAATCCGTTTAACTTAGATGGTACAATCCGTTTACCCGATTTATTGCATGTTTGCGCATTGGGCAAAATTTGTTGCAATACCGAATTATTAATAAATTGTGCCTGTCCAAGTAACTTTTGCTGCATTTGAGTTTTCGCTTTTATGCGATACCTAAGCGTAATTACTTCTTCCACAAGCGCTTCGAATAGGGATTTTAAATTTTCAGGTACATATTTAGGGATTTCATTGAGCATTAAAGCTTCTTTTCCATTCTCTTCGGCCAATTGTTGAACAAAAGCACTACGATTAGCCGTTGCAGAATGATTGGCAGGCAGCTGGGCCTCAATCTTTGATGTCGCCTGAAGCAGCGAAATTGGATTATGTTTCATCAGACAATTTTGTTGTTCGTAAATCAAGTTGAGCAACGCACCGTATTCCTCGATCTCTTTGCGAAAAGCATTCGCAAATTGGTCGTAACTGAAGGTATCGTTTACGGTAGGTTGTTTTTTCATGATTATACTGCCAATCAATCTGCGCAGAAATATTGCTCGTATCTGCGTTCGATGGTTATATCCTTCAAATCCGGTCGCTCGAATTCAACAACCTTGTGCATGCTTGCAAACCAAAACTCAAAATTCCGCCATTGTTCTGGTAGATGCAGTGTAGACGTGTTTCTCTGGATGCCGAGTTGCATAAAATCGTTTACCTGATTCCATACTTAGCAATCTTTATGCCAGCGACACAATCTACCCCTTACACATCCTGTATGAGGACACTATGGATGTGTAAGTCCTCCCTTATGAGAATAATTTCTTTTATAAAATTGTAGGCTTTCTCATTTATTATAGAAAGAAAATTTCAGCCTACATTACCCCAATATTATTGTTTGTACTCTTAGTTAATAGCTAACACACAATACAACAAGAATCTGATTTATCAATTTGTTTTGGGTTTTCTAAAGTTAAAGGAACCTCTATCTCAAATTTCACTGCAAATATTTGAATTATAAACGTTCTTATGTCATCTCTTGTCAACATAGCATTGAGTGCCTTCTGTTCTTCGGTAAGACTATTGGCCAATATTCCATAGGGCATACGGACACAAACAGTATTTGTGCCTTCAAAGCGTTGTACTAATTCCTTAAGGAATTGGAATTCACCGATTATAATATCCTGTTGGGCAGAAAAACGTTTTTCTAACCCAAGTCCTAACAAATTGCGAGCTTCTTCTGGGTTGCTAAATAAGTTCCTAACAAGAAAAGAATCGAGTCCTTCCAAAGGCTTATACTTTTCTCTTTGCCATGCATCGTTTAAGCACTGCGACATAAGGGGATGTTCTGGAACACTTCCTTTCATTTTTGCGATAGCGACACCTGTTGGGTTTGGGGGCGCTGGATTGTAAAATCTATTAAACATATCTTTCCAAAATTTAAGGGTTAAATTTCTACCGCCAAGTTTTAATTCTGTTCTCTCAGGAATAGATCCAATATCTGGATTGTCTTTTATGCTATCAAAAATTGTTCCTATTGTACTTTGGTTTTCTGCTATAAATGTATTCCATGTTTGCTTCATCTTTTCAAAATGTTTTATCCAAGCCGTCGCATGGGAAAGTTCGTGGCCAACTTTGTAACCTTCCAGGGTCACCGATATCGATTCTTGCGATATTAGGCTATGTATTTGAAGCTTTTCGATTAAAATTTTTCTTGTAGCTAAATTCAATTTTCCAATATAGCGTTCATCTTCTGTTGGCGGCTGTGGATTGACCGATACATAAATTACCCTATTCTGTTCAAGGAGTTTTGAGGATTGTAAAGCATAATAATCGGAAACTTCAGGAGATGTTTCATTGGGCGTTACAAAGGATAATGTTAGATTATTGGTTTTACAACTTTGAGCAAAATCTAAAAGCTGTTGTTTCCCACAATCAAATTTGGTAACACCGCTCAAAATGTTGCCGAGTCTCTGGCCATCGACGAATGTGTGACCAGCAAGTGCCGTTGCCGCAGGAGCTAACACTTGTAGTATACTAATTAATGAGACCAAGTTATCGTCAAATCGTTCAATTAAAGAGTCTTTCAGGGTACCATCTGGAATCTCAGCAGTAGTGAAGGCATCTGCCAGTCCTGAATCATCGATTGCTGCTGTGGATACAGGTGTTGAAGGTGAATCACTAGAATCTGTTATCGACGATGAAGAGTCTGTTAATGTTGGTAAAAGTACTGACATAACCTTTCGTGGTAACGTTAAAGTAAGTAAATAAAATTTAGTTAATTACGCAATCTAACACTTGACAAATTTTGTCCGTTTTGTTTTTTAGGCTTATCATGAAAGCATATCGAAAAGTCTTATCTTTTTTATTGCCGCTATGCCTTACCTCAGGGATAATTTTCGCTCAATACCATCTGCAATTTGAGGAAGATTTTCAAAGTTTTCTTATCCAAAAACATAAATTATTAGAATCTTTTTATCCGACTGTACTGAAATCTGCAAAAGAGGATATCGAGTATTATAAAGGTAAAAAATTAGATCTGAAGGAGCATATTTTAAGTCGGATGGGTTCTGGTTTTATTTTGCACAACGATCGTGATTTGGTTGATTGTTGGCAAATGTCCTATTATTTACAATACTTGCAAAATAATAAAATATTACTTCTAAAGGAAGAGCTTTCAATTATTGAAAGAGTACTCGCCATTATGAAATGGATGATTTCCTGTGAAGGTAACATGGAAGATAAAGATGCCTTAGATAAGCTTTCAGTAGATAAAATTTTTGTGGAAGTTAAAGAAACAGAAAAATCGTTTTTGAGACAAATTTTTCCATTTTTGAAAAGTTAATGACCACAATCATTATAAACATTCAAATACATCCAAATCTAAATTAACAAATCTAAAAATATTACACCGTATCTTGCTTTCTTTAAGTTTATTAACTTTATATCATAAAATGAATTACGTATCCAGGGTAAGATATATTGCATGTATCGGCTAACGATTATACTCTAAAACTTGTTCAATCGACTTGGCGTGCCAAAAATTCTTTAAATCCATAAAAGTCTTCGAAGCACTTATAAGTTTCCGTATGCAGGGGATTGTGCGTCAACAAAGCCGCATGAATATTCGCAGATAGGCCAGCCTGTACATCCGAAAGTTTATCACCAATCATCCAACACCGTTGACAATCCAAATTAAATGCCTGTATACATTCTAAAATAAACCTAGGTGACGGTTTTCGGTAAACCTGCTTTTGCTCAGGAGTTTCGGTTGCTAAACAAACTTTTGCAAAAAAATGTTCACCCAAATCCAACAATTGTATCAGTTTTTGGGTGCACGCTTGCGCCTGTTCCAGGGTATAGTAACCGTATCCCACACCGCTCTGGTTGGAAAATAAGAAAAACAACCATTGTTCTTCCAGAAAGTACCGTAATGCTTCTCTTACACGCGGCAAAAGTCGAATTCTATTCGGATCACACACGTACCCCTCATCGACAACGAGAGTACCATCTCTATCCAAAAACAGTGCTTTTCTCTCAGGCTGTAAGGGATTCGGCATAGGACAAAATTTCTTGCGCCGAAACGGTTGCCGTACCTACTTTACCGACCACTATGCCGGCGGCAACGTTGGCAAAATAAGCAGCTTGTGTCACATTTTCTTCGGCACATAATGCAAGGGTTAAAGCTGCAATTGCAGTATCGCCTGCGCCCGATACATCAAAAACCTCCTTGGCCAACGTTGGAAACGGTTCTGTACGTCGTTCGGGGTCTACCATAACAATACCTTCTTCTCCCAAGGTGATGGCCAAGTAACGCGTTGTGTGAACTGCCTGAATGCGTGCAATCACATCCTCTAAAGGGAAAGGCTTCAAATGCTTTGTTCCCAAAGAGGCCAATTGCAAAGCCTCCATCCGATTGGGCGTCAGTAAATCTACATCTCTGTAAACGAGTTCCCTCACCGGCTTAGGATCTACGGCCAAAAAGAAATTTTTCCTACATTTTAATTGGATCAGATGATCAAAAACAGGCTGAGCTACAGATCCTTTACCGTAATCGGATACGATGACACCATCCACATCTCTTATTTTTTCCGCTATTAAAATGTTGAGTTTATCCACCCATTTTAACGGAAATTCGGACTCCCTATCCAGACGACACAGTTGTTGATTTCTAACCACCACACGTGTTTTGACGATTGTTTCAATCGTTGACTGGGCACACGCTTTCGGAAACGCAATATGCGCATTTTGCAACAATTGCCTCACCTGCATTCCCGCCTTATCTTCCCCCACCCATCCTATAAGTTCTACTTGAGCTCCCAACTGGCGCACATTGATGGCCACATTGCAGGCTCCCCCCAGACGATACGTTTCGCGCTCAACGTTGACAACGGGAACGGGGGCTTCTGGTGAAATGCGGTGAACATCGCCAAAAATGTAATGATCCAACATACAATCTCCTACAACTAACATCTTTAAATGCCGTATTTTTTGTAGGAGATTATTCATTTGACTTCTTTGCAATGATGCCATGACTTTGACCATATGTACTGTTTTTCGCTAAAAAAATGCCTTACGTCAATCTGGCTTTTCATAATTTCTTACTCCACGACCTTGGGTTCACTTCCTTGTTGGCCCACCGACAATCCTGCTTTCTTCCAAAACAAACCTATGGACACCTACATACAACCCACGGCAAGCGGCCTCGTTGCATCAGGTACCTTCGGCTGCGTACGCAACCGTGGAACGCGTTTTCACGAAGGTGTTGACCTAAAATCTGTTCACCGAAACCGCCGGAATCGTCCCCTAGACTCCGTACGTGCCATTTTACCCGGTATTGTGGTCTATGTGAATACAAATGCGAGTAAAAGTACTTACGGGCGCTACGTTGTCTTACGGCATACTCTAGACTCTTTCGGCTATTACTCTTTATACGCCCATTTGCATGAAGTTCACGTCCAACTAAACCAAATGGTGCAACAAGGCACTGCGCTGGGCATTATGGGGAATACGTCCTGTTCAAAAATCCCATTGAGTCGCGCACACCTGCATTTTGAGATTGGCTTATCGCTCGGATCCAAAGATACATTTCACGCATGGTACTCCAAGCAAGGATTCAAAGAACCTAACTTTCATGGCGAATGGAATGGAATGAATTTAGTGGGCTTGGATCCCCTGGAATTTTTTAAATCGGGTTCCGATTTTTTAACTTTTGTACAAAATCAACCCGTCGCGTTTACTTTACAAATTGCAACTTCAACCCTACCTCATTTTATCCAACAAAATCAGGCTTTACTTACAACGCCTTTGCAAACTGAAAAAACACTTTACGGATGGGAAATCGCCTTCAATTGGCTTGGTTGCCCCTTACGATGGACTCCACTGTATGGGTTAAAACTTCCCGCAAATGCCGTGTACGTGCTTCATTGCAACCCCATTGAGCTTTCACAACACGGATGTCGACATACATTGGAATTTAATAAGCAAGGACAAGTTCTTTTAGCTCACGTACTGCAAAGGCAATTAACTTTATTATTCAACGCCCGCTTCCAACTTTTTTACTAAATGATTCAGATGTTCCCTAACTTTATCCAAATGTACATCCGTCAATAGCGGAATGAGTTTATTGATTTCATCAATCGGCATGTCCCACCACTTTAATTGTAAAAGCATATGAATTAATTCCTCATCGAAACGCTTTCTAGCCAATCTTGCAGGATTTCCAACGACAATCGCATAAGGCTCCACATCACTCGCAACAACGCTGTTGGCGCCAACGATTGCCCCACTGCCAATGCGTACGCCCGGGAGAATCGTTACATTTTGACCTATCCAAACATCGTTACCCACTTCCGTATCACCCTTTAAAGGCATACGTTCAAGGGCGGGGATAGACTGGTTCCAACCTTGAAAAATGTAGAATGGGAACGTAGAAACTGCATTCATTTGATGATTGGCACCATTCATTATAAATTCTACCCCTTTCCCTATCTGACAGAATTTTCCCACGATCAATTTGTCACCGTAAAAATCATAATGGTGCGTTACATGTTTTTCAAAATCAACATCCGCAAAGTAAGTAAAATCACCTACGCATATGTTTTTATTTTTAAGGGTAGGTTTGACGTAGGTAACAGTTTTGATATTTCGAACAGGGAAAATAGTGTTGGGATTGGGTTGCTGCATCCTTTATGCCCCATACACATGATCTCTTTCTTCAACCACAACCGTAATCGACGTTACCTTCTGATTTCGGAGTATTTTGATATGTAATTTTTGTTTAGGCTGGGCAAAAAAGACAAAATTTTTAAAAGTCTCACGTGAATTTACAGGCACTGCATCAAATTCGAGCAATATATCTCCAACGCGAATACCCGCTTTTTTGGCCGGTGAATTATCTTGTACCGCAACTACTTGTAAATAAAGTTGCTGTTGCTCTTTATCCAGCACAACTTCTACCGTCATCCCCACATAACCGTAACGTACACGACCGAATAAAAGTAAATCGTGATAAATTTTATTGAGCGCACATGCGGGCATAAAATAGGTTTCCCTCGTTTCGGACAAAGCGTACAACAACATACCGGCCAAGTGTCCGGACATATTAAAAACGGGCCCACCACAGTCTCCACCGTCAACACTCAAGGTACTTCGAATAAGCGTCGTAGGCCACTCAACACCCAAATAACGATCGTTTAACCCCGTTACGTATCCCAACTGGGGGGAAACGTTCAAAGCTAATTTATAGGACAAACTCGCAACCCCTTCACCCACATCTGGATATTTACATGCATCGGGGATGTTTAAATAGGAAATTTGTTCAGCCACGCAGTCAAGTTTTAACAAGGCTACATTGGCAACGATATCGCTCCCTAATTTTGTTACCGCATAAATTCGCTTATCGATCTCAATGCAGTAACCTTCACCTTCTGAGGCAGTTGTCAGCAAATGACCCTGGGAACTCACAAAAAACCCTGTCGCCAATTGAGGTTCTTTTTCTTTTGTCTGATAGCGGACCAATACAACACTTGCACGGTTTTTTTCGTACACATCCTGTAAAAATTGTACACCTGTACTAAAATGCTCGGATGCTTGAACAACCGTTAAGCCACACCGATTGAAACCGACCAAACTTAGAAAGAATAGAGATTTCGCTATCCAATGATGCATCACTTAGAAAGAAAAACGCTTACACGTATCCATTGCAACCATTTTTTGAGATCCACTGACTAAGTTTCTTACGGGAACAGAAGAAAGCTGTTGATCTACAGATAAAACAAATTGCTTCAATGCTTGATGGCAAATAACATCTTCGGTAACGACAACAAAACGACTCGACAACTTTTCTACCCGAAAACATTGGGCGTAAACTACAAAACCAAACACGCATAAACACGTTGCTAAAGGGAACCAGTGTACCCACTTTTTGTATAAAATATCCAACACATTCGTCCAAGAAAAAGAACGCTTCCTCCTTATCTCCAAAGCTAATTTACGGTGCAATTGTTCTTCAAACGCTTCCCAAAATTCTTCACGCGGCATTTCACATCGCTTCAGATGTAATAGTTCTTCCAAACTAAAATTCAACTTCTTAGGCTTCATAATCTTTCAAATAATCCTTCAACAATTGTTTTAACTGTTCTTTTGCATAATGCAACCGTGAACGTACTGTTCCTTCCGAACAATGTAACATTTGAGCTATTTCCGTATGACTCATACCTTCAATTTCAAATAAAACAACAACTGTTCTATGATTTAAAGACAATTTTTGCAAAGCTTCGTTCAATTTTTCTTGTAATTCTTTCAATAAAGTAGCTCTGTCTCCCATCTCTAAATCATTTGAATGACTCAAGATATTTGCCTGAACTTCCGCATCGTCCCAATTTTCTAAACTGTAATGGGAAGTTTTTTTAGATTTTTTGATAAAAGAAAAAGTTGTATTGAGCGCAATACGATATAACCACGTATAAAAATGAGACTCTCCTTTAAATGTATGGATGCCCCTAAACGCTTTTACCAATATTTCCTGCGTTAAATCCGCGGCATCCACCTTATTAGCAATCATATTGTAGACAACACTGTACAGCCGTCGTTGATATTTGCGAATTAAAAAATCAAATGCACGTACGTTTCCTAATTTTACCCTACGGATCCAGTGATGATCTTCCTCTGCAGATTGTTCTGCCAATATATTTTCCTCATCTAAACTTATTTCTGGCGGGGCATCCATCTAACATTGAATATTTTTAGGCTAGATCTTTCAAGCATAGGGTCAACATAAAAGACGTCCGTCCACGCAAATCAACAAACAATCAATATTACAAAAATATGCTTGATCATCGTGAACAACATTTTTAAACTCTCTGTATGACATCTTCAACATCCGCAGTTGGATTGCAAGGTTCTGAGATACAAGCTGCTACATCCGTTGCTTGTCCGGAATTGCCTGCGCTCAGTTCAGCTTGTAACAAATTAATTGACTTAATTTGTACTGTTTTATCTAAAATACCACTGCCTGGAAGTGGCTTACTTGCCTTTGGGGTACAAAAGTTAGTGACGAGTAATGTCCTCCATTTAAAAGAACACATGCTTAATGCTTTATCTACAAGTCATAAAGAGTTTTCAGAAATATGCAAGAATTTTAGCAAAGCAAAGGGTGTAAAAGAGTTTTTTAAGGCATTGGGTAATATGTTTCAATGGGCTATTGGGAAAGGATTTTACGGTTTATCTTTCGCATGTACTAAAATGTTGGGTTGGTTAATAGCTCTTAATGATGCGACTATCGGGAAGGAATCTATCAGAAAATATCTGACAAACTTAAAACAAGATTTTGAAACGGCAGTAACCTTTGAAATAGGGAAAACAGCTGTTATTCTCTCTGCAGAACAAAAACAAACGAATGAACATCAGGTTACCGTTACAGAGGATGCCGGACCTATATTGCAACCAACTACGTCTTTAGCTGAAAAATCCGACGCCACGCACGACGTAAAAACACACGAACAACGTACGCTCGAAATAATTCAACA
The DNA here is from genome assembly GCA_031278975.1 of Puniceicoccales bacterium. Lineage (GTDB taxonomy): Bacteria > Verrucomicrobiota > Verrucomicrobiia > Opitutales > UBA9783 > CABUVL01. The sequence goes on along the minus strand of JAITJL010000009.1, from coordinate 8,130 downwards.
AGTACTACTCCCCAATGCTGACATTGAACAATTACTTGCCGATAACGGTATACGTAATGTTATCCAACAATTAGATACAGATGCAGACATGGTAACCCATTTACTTTCCTTGTTAAATTTAACAAGTTTGCCAGAAAGACTTCTCACCATTATTGCAAATTCGAAAGTCCCACAAAGCGCCTAAATAAAAAAATAAGTGAAGATCATAAAAGCTTGTCAACTCAATGATACGATTTAAGATTAAAACATATGAAACGATTGGTGTTGTTACGTCATGGGGAAAGTGTTTGGAATAAAGAAAATCGCTTTACGGGATGGACGGATATAGATTTATCAGATCGAGGGCAAGAAGAGGCTTTTAGAGCGGCTCAATCGTTAAAACAAGAGAATTTTACTTTCGATAAAGCATATACATCGGTTTTGAAGCGTGCCATACGAACTTTATGGACCGTATTGGATAAAATGGATTTAATGTGGCTTCCCGTACAATGCACTTGGGAATTAAACGAGCGACACTATGGAGCTTTGCAAGGACTCAATAAAGCAGAAACAGCTCAGAAGTATGGCGAAGAACAAGTACGTATTTGGCGGCGGAGTTACGATGTGCAACCGCCTGCCTTAGAGGCCAACGATACACGGTATCCCGGTCATGATCCAAAGTATCGTCACCTGAATCGAGAAGTACTACCTTTAACCGAATGCCTACAAGATACCTCAAAGCGGCTACTTCCATTTTGGCATTCCAATTTAGTACCTGAAATAAAATCCAATCAAAAATTGTTAATTGTTGCACACGGCAATTCCTTGAGGGCCCTCGTTCAACATTTGGATCAAATATCCAATCAAGATATACTAGAATTGAATATTCCAACAGGCATTCCGCTTGTCTATGAGCTCGATGACAATTTAAAGCCGATACGACATTATTACTTGGGCAATCAGGATGCCCTTGCGCAAGCCCAAAAGGCAGTTGCCAATCAAGGGAAAATAAATACATAAATTATGGAACCCAATAAGCGTGGTTTTACTTTCATCGAAGTATGCATCGTACTCATCTGCATAAGCACTCTTGTGATCGGTTGCGTATCCGCGTTCCGTTACCACAAACAATCGCAGCAGGCAGAAATTTTCGTACAAGAGGCAATACTATTGCGCAACGCATTCATTAGCTACTGGGAAACCTACAGATCATTTCCGACAATTTCGGAAAAGGCTCTTACCGATGCGGCCTTCGAAAAAATAAAACCTCACTGGTACCCATTTAATCCAGGCAATTCCAATTTAAAAGGGTGCCATTGGGTAGCCAAAACGTCCAATACGCTGAATGACATATACATCCTTTTGAAACGCCCCACAAACGTATCTCTCAAAAACGATTTGATCCAAAAAAAAATTAACAGACACTTTTTCTTCGAGACAAGCACAGGCAAATGCTTTATTTTTAAAGTTCCGTGAAGAAAAGTATAAGCGATAAAATTTGCGCCCGATTAGAATCTTTCAATAAAATCGAACTCAACAGCTTCATCCAACACGTTGATCGAGAACGACAATTGTTGGATGCCATTTTTAACGTTCTACAAGAGGCTATTGTACTTGTCAGCGCAAACGGCACGATAGAATTTTGCAATCAGGCCGCACTTAACCTACTTGGATTGAAAGAAAACAAAAAACACAATACCCCTTTATGGAAATGGATTCCAAGTATAAAAAAAGTGTTCTCAGTCCGAGAAAATGCCCTAAAGCCGGATATCATAGAACAGGAAGTCGATTTATTGTATCCGGAAAAAAGATTCGTCCGATTACATTTACAAGTGTTTCCGGAAACCAATGAAGGCGAAAAACGCTTTATCATCATTTTGTACGATATTACCCAAGAAACCATTGCCAATGAAGAACGTCTCGTCCAAGAACGTCTTAATTCCGTCGTACAATTAGCTTCGGAAGTGGCGCATGAACTGGGAAATCCACTTAACTCCATCGCAATCCACCTGCAGTTAATTGAACGCCAAATACATTCCATAGTCCTACCGGAAGCACTGACACGATCTCTACAAGTGTGTACGACTGAAGTGAATCGTCTCAACGAAATTATAAAATACTTCCTGCAGGCGGTAAGACCGCAAAAAATTCAACTTAGGGAAGAAAATTTGGTCAAACTCGTTGAAAAAGTTTTGTCCACCTTGGCGCCTCAACTGTCCAATTTAAACATTAAAGTTGAATTGGATGCCCAGGAAGCCTCTCTTCCAAATGTTAAAGTGGATAAAGCGCGCATACATCAAGCTTTCTTTAATTTGCTCAAAAATGCCATTGAAGCCATCGGGACGGATGGCTGGATTCGAATTTCTTTTTTCACAGATTCCAGTAACTTTGTGGTTGCTTTTGCCGATTCTGGTACAGGGATGTCCGAAACACAAGCGGCGCATTTATTTGGCACGCAAAAAATAACCTCAAAACCTCAAGGACATGGCATCGGCATGCTCATTGTTCGACGTATCATGCAAGAGCACAGAGGACTCGTAGCTTTGGAAAGCAAAATGGGGTTTGGCACCATCATTTACCTCAAATTTCCACTGCCGCAAAAATATTTAAAAAAACTTTCCGATCAAACGCTAACGCAATAGAATACGCATGCGCACAATTGAAATCATTGCCCGTGGCCTCCTTATTCAATCCGATCACTTATTGGTGTGTGACTCTACGCATCAAGATTACACTTACTTGCCAGGTGGACATGTGGAATTTGGAGAAACGCTTACCCAAGCGTTGCAAAGAGAATGGCAAGAAGAATTGGGATGCCAGTGCCACATCAGCAAATTTCTCAATTTTTTTGAAGAACACTTCACCGATGACCGTCAACAACGTCACCACGAGTACAATTTCTTATTTCTCGTTCAATGCGAACAGCTGTCTTTGCTGCTCCCGTTACCTCATATAGAAACGGAGGTAAACTTTCGATGGCTTGCATTCGACCAGATATCCTCGGCCAATCTACTTCCAAAAGCAATCGCTTCGTACGTAAAAAACTCTGGGAGACATCCGAATAAAAATGCCTTGAAACCCTCGTAACACCGCGGGACTTCTTTTCTTGACTCTTTATTTCTGAATTTACCTACTGCTATGATCCATCTTACCACAAATTTTTAAAATTTTTTTGAACAACTCACCCAAATATCCGGCCTATAAGTGTGATGGGAGCAACGCAGCAGAATCATTGGATTTTAGATGGATACAACGTAATGCATGCGCTTAATAAAATACGCGGGATCCATTCCTTTGAGATGGCTAGAGAACTTTTCCTAGCATGGCTCGGGCAATTTCAAAGCCAAGGCGATAAGCGTATCACGGTCGTTTTTGACTCTCAGGTAACGTTTGAAGGACCTCAAATAACGCATCCACGCATCCACGTTATTTACAGTTTGCAAGGTTTTAACGCCGATGGAACCATTTTAATGCACGTACAACAAGCAAACCCAGAAACACGTTCGCATTTAACAATCGTGACACGCGATCGTATGTTACGCGATACACTTTTTTCCTATAATTGTTTGGTCGTATCACCGGAAGCATTTTTTAAAGAATACCTCACCTATCAATCCAATATGCAACGTGTAAAGCAACAAAAGACATTTTCACGGGAACATTTTTATAAACCTTTTCAGACGCATTTCGACAAGCATCCACCGAAGATTTCATAAAAAACACTGTATCTTCAAATCGCCGGCATATTTGATACCAAGAGCATTTATTTTTACCCACTCAATGAGCAATTTACTTCTGGACTCTTGGGTAAAAGTCCTATAAAATTATTGCTATGGAAACGATTACACTTTTTGGAACGCAACCCTACGACGAACATTTTTTTAAAAAGATAAACGAGGAGAAAAAATTTGGGTACACTTTCAAATTTTTCAAAGAAAACCTCACACAACACACGGCTGCTTTAGCAGATGGCACACAGGTTGTCTGCGTATTTGTCAACGATATCGTGAGTGCAAACGTCGTAGATGCCCTCCATAAACACGGGGTACGACTCTTAGCGTTGCGTTGTGCAGGTTTTAATAACGTTGATCTAGAGGCGGCAAAAGGCAAAATTAAGGTGGTGCGTGTCCCGGCATATTCACCTTACGCGGTAGCCGAATATACGCTTGGATTGATGCTGACGCTAAATAGGAAAATTCACCGAGCCGTTAACCGAACGCATGAAGGCAATTTTTCACTGAATGGCTTACTGGGCTTCGATATGCACCAAAAAACCATCGGCATTGTGGGTACCGGGAAAATAGCCAAAGTGCTCATCAACTTGCTGGGTGGATTTGGCGTCAACCTATTGGCCTACGATGTTTTTCCCGATAAAGCTTTTGCCAAAGAACATCACGTGCAATACACAACGCTGGATCATTTATTATCAGAGTCCGACATCATTTCCCTGCATTGTCCACTGACACCGGAAACCCAACATATTATTAATGCCAAAACTCTCCAAAAAATGAAACCGGGCGTAATGCTCATCAACACAGGGCGTGGACAATTAATTGACACGCGTGCACTCATTAACAGCCTAAAAAAACACCACGTGGGTTCCATTGCTTTGGACGTTTACGAAAATGAAGGCAAATACTTTTACCAAGATCATTCCGATCAATGCATCGAAGATGATTTGTTGGCACGTTTATTATCTTTCAACAATGTCATCGTTACCTCACATCAAGCATTTTTTACGCAAGAAGCCCTTGTAAACATTGCTGTGACAACATTGGAAAACATACAAGCCTTTTTGGCGAACCAACCGCTCGTCAACGAGGTAAAAGCATAGTTTGCCCATTCAAGTTCGAAGTGCATAAGACACACGTATTGGCTGCAGAAGCGTCATGACCGAAAAAAACCTCAAATGGTGTTTGGGTGAAAAGATGAAATGAATCGCGCAAATATCGAAACGTCAGGTTTAACGTCGATAAGCATTGATATTCTGAAAATGCTTGAAAAGTTGACAAAAACGTACCATCGTACACAATACAAGAAAAATGCTTTGGAGATGGACAAAGACTGTTATTTTACTTCCATTCAACGTTTTAGTCATCGTTCCAGCCATTGTGCTCTACTTTTCAGACTATGATTGGGAAATGCAAAGTATACTTGCGATGATGATGGGAATGTTGCTGCTGATCGTCGGATTATTCCTGGCTGGCTGGACTATGCGGCTTTTTGTAAAAGTAGGAAAAGGAACTGCGGCCCCTTGGGATCCGCCTCAAAAATTAGTCATTGCCGGTCCCTATTGTCATGTTAGGAATCCAATGATAACAAGCGTATTAATCATGCTGATTGCCGAATCGCTATTGTTGGGGTCTTGGCATATTTTTGGCTGGTTTATCGCATTTTTTCTGGGGAACACCGTTTATTTCCCATTTTTCGAAGAGAAGGATTTGGAAAAAAGATTCGGCGAGGATTATTTGCAATACAAACGCAACGTACCGCGCTGGATTCCAAGGTTGACGGCCTGGAAGAAAAAATGACGGATAAGGGTCGGAAACTCTCGACACGCTTCCTCAAAATCTGCTCTAAATTCAGAGTCTTTGTCTATTTGACCTATGGAGGCAAGATTTTAAATGGAGCATTTCGGCATTCCGCTTTCACTTTCAGAGACACATAAAATACGCAGGATAAGGGTTTAGTTGAAAATTAGAGCAACGAAACCCGTAAACCTAGACCGACGGAAATTTCCCTGCAGACTGATTCTTATCAGGTTATCTTAAGGCAATCGACTCACAAATTCCATCAGCAAGTCGCCATAAAACAACTGCAACATCCGATCCAAGCTTACAAATGTATTTGACAACAAGGGCATTGGAATTTATCCATTTCTAGAGATATTCGGTGCCCGATGGTGTAATGGCAGCACAAATGACTCTGGCTCATTGGATCGAAGTTCGAATCTTTGTCGGGCAGCCATTAAAATATTCTTCCCGTATGGAGGGCATCGTGAACGAGTTACACATGATCGTGAGAGGTTTATTTCATAAGACCGTTAACGCAAAAACCATAATAATCATTGCACAAACATTAAAGGAGTTCTCACGAGTTTACCCAACAGATTTCTAAATACCTGTTGCGAATTGCCTAAAAACAGCATGTTAGGATGAATGAGCATTAAGGTAAACCGGCTATTTTTGAAACCCTGTCGTTAGGCAAAGCATTTTGGGGTCAAATGCTACACATTCGATTTTGGTTGCTGGGTAATTGATTGAATGATACCCGAAGTACTCCATCCGGATACAAAATTTAAAAAAAGAATTTGCGAACGATTTTTTTCCAATGCAGCACGCTCTAAAGGGTGCAGGGTTTCGAGTGTATAATCTCCCGCTTTCACGTAAATATCAGGAGCAACGAGTTCCATTTCTTGCGCCAAATGAAGTCCGTCAAACACAAATAATCCACACACGCATTGCAAAGCATTGAGCAAATACAATCGCGCTTCCTGTGAATAGATAGGGCGCATAGGCCCCTTCAACCTACGTATACTCGAATCCGAATTGACGGCCACCCATAGAACATCTGCTTTTGCCGCTGCTTCTTTCAAAAAGTAGACGTGTCCCATGTGTAATAAATCAAAGCATCCGTTTGTCAAAACCAAAGATTTTCCCTGTTGGCGCAATTTTTGGCGATCTTCCATCAATCTTTCGATGGGAACTAATTTTTCAATTTCCAAGGACATAAATTCAGAAGCTATCGTAGCATAAAACCTTCAAATCTTGCAAATTCATTTTACAATTCACAAGTTTTATTAAAGCATAAGTGCATGTCATTCAAATTAATCAGCTGGAATGTAAATGGACTGAGAGCCGTCTTAAAAAATAATTTTTACCCATTAATTGCAAGCTTTCAACCAGACATCTTGTGCTTACAAGAAACAAAATTACACGCGCAGGTTTGTCCCCGCATGGAAACATTTAATCATACTTATTTTCATCATAGCGAACAAAAAAAAGGATACTCGGGAACTGCCATTTTTTCCCAAATTACGCCCCTGGGTGTGCGGTGCATTGATGTGGATTCACAACACCCCGAAGGCCGTATTCTATCCATGGAATTTAAAAATTTCCACCTACTCAACGTTTATGTACCCAATTCCCAGGACGCACTGCAGCGCCTCCCCTACAGAACTAAAATTTGGGACCCGAGCTTTAGACATTTTTTCGACAATTTACAAAAAAGTAAACCCCTAATCATCTGCGGCGATTTCAACGTCGCCCATCAAGCCATTGACCTAGCCAATCCTGAAATGCATCACTTTCACGCAGGATTTACCGACCAAGAACGTGCCTCCTTCGATCTGCATTTATCGGCAGGTCTTGTGGATGTTTTCAGGCATCTGCACCCCAACCTTACCCAACAATATACGTGGTGGTCCTACAGAACACGGGCACGCGAAAGAAATATAGGATGGCGTCTCGACTACTTCTTAACATCCCAATCCCTACTACCTCACGTGCGTACGTGCACAATTTTAAAAAGCGTACTCGGCTCCGACCACGCTCCCATTCAATTAGAACTTGAGGATACCTTACTTTATTAAATTAAAGCGTACAAGCTACGCTAGCTTTACGGGCGATTTCCAAGTGGTGACGTCGAAAATGCGATCGCAGGTATAACATTAGACAAAATTACAAAAGGGATAGGAATATCCGTTTCATGGTTATCTAGGCAACTTGATGTAGCGCGCCAAACCCGCAGGAACACATGTAAATGATACTCTGCTATGCAGCGTTAGCGATGATTAAAAAGTCATTGATGGCGATACACCCTTAAATAATTAAATACCGCCCTTAAGGTCGATAGGATCCAGAATATCTAGTTATACTTCCACTACGACAACATTTTTCCTACAGTACCTTTGCAACGCCATTTCATGCTATAAAACGTTTTACTACAGAAAATGCAATGCACTTAAACTGAAGGTAAGTAAAATTAATAGTACCGGTTTTCCCACTTTGTGTCACTGTTAAGGTCGATATTTGACCCAGGGCATTCGGGTAAGGTGCATATCATGCCCCCGTTCGTATTATTCTTAATCACATATCTTTCTTCCATAACCGAGCGGAACTTGCGGTAACACTTTTCCAGATCTGTAGTATT
>JAITJL010000005.1 GCA_031278975.1 Puniceicoccales bacterium | reverse complement strand
CTCAGGACATCCTGATGTGATTAAGCGCTTAGACGTCTTGAGTCTTCACTACTAAACTAGTATAGCCTTTCCTTACTACCTCTGTCAAGGGTTTTTCGGAGGGATTTTGGCGGAAGATTTATACATCATTCCCTTGCGGTTTCCATTTCATCTTTATACATGTACTCGTTTACAGTCTCCCATTTTCACCATTATCACAGGTGATTTACGAGATATCTAAGGTGACTTATCTTAAATGCTATACTTGCTGGACATTAGAACGAAAATTAAAGCAATCCTTTTTTCTTGCGCAACAAATTAGCTGTACAAAGCGTTTGCATTTTTGCAAAAATACTTTTTTATTCTAGGCAATCGTATATTCATCCATGTCAAAGCGGCTGGCGTTTGCAGTTTATGTATTTTCCATTATATTTTTCTCATGTTTTTTCATTTGGCCCATTTGGGAGATTGTAAGAAGCGGTTTTTTTGACTATGAACAAGGATTTACACTTGCCTACTTTAAGGCAGTTTTTGTAAATCCTATCTATAGAGAAGGCCTATTTAACTCATTTGTAATGGGCATTGGATCTACAATTTTGGCATTGTTTTTGGCCACCCCTTTAGCTTATCTATTCAACTATTACGAGTTCCCAGGTAAGAAACTTTTCTCAAGTTTAATTTTACTACCCGTTATGTTACCTCCTTTTGTGGGCGCCATAGGCATTCAACAATTGTTAGGGACTTATGGCATTCTTAACACAACCTTGATTCGTTTAGGTTGGATGTCTGCCTCGCACCCTTTTGATTGGCTAGGCTCTTGGCAATTTACAAGCATTATTATTTTAAATGCACTCAGTTTATATCCCGTTGTATATCTCAACATAGTAGCGTCCCTTGCCAATATAGATCCAGCGATGGAGGAAGCGGCCGCCAATTTAGGGTGCCGCAGATTTAAAAATTTTTGTCGCATTACGTTTCCTCTCATTCGTCCAGGCGTTTTTGCAGGTTGTACCATTGTCTTCATTTGGGCTTTTACAGAATTGGGTGTCCCACTCATGTTTAATTTTAATCGCGTGACATCCGTACAAATCTTCAACGGTTTAAAAGAAATCGGTGGTAATCCATTTCCGTACGCCTTGGTAACCGTTATGTTTATATTATCAGCCTTGTTTTATCTCACAGGTAAGGGACTTTTTGGTAGAAACAGCTATGAAATGCTTTCGAAAGCTTCTCACGGTCGTATCTGTAAAAACTTAGGGATATGGGGACAATTCGCATGCGTGTGCTTTTTTGTCATAGTCACCGTACTGGCCTTATTGCCACATTTAACGGTAGTTTTATTTTCATTCGCTTCCGATTGGTATCAATCCATTCTGCCCAATGCTTGGACCATGGAAAACTACCGCTTAGCTTTAGGGAATGACCTCACCATACCCTCCATTGAAAATAGCTTAATATACGCGTCTTGTGCCACTCTATTAAGCGTATTGTTAGGTATTGGGATTGCCTTCGTGGTGGTCAGAACACGCCTACCGGGACGACATTTACTCGATGTTTGCGCCATGATGCCGTTGGCCGTGCCCGGACTTGTTATGGCTTTCGGTTTTGTGGCCATGTCTCAAGAAGGACGTGTATTTTCTTTTCTTAATCCCGTCAACAATCCAACCGTTTTGCTGATTATTGCCTACGCAATTAGAAAACTACCCCTTATGGTACGTTCTGGCGTGGCAGGACTGCAACAGACATCGCTCAAATACGAAGAAGCTGCACAAAGCTTAGGATGTCCCCCGTTTAAAGCCGTTCGCAAAATTACATTGCCGCTCATTATGGCCAACCTGATGGCTGGATCCATACTTGTTTTTTCACAAGCCATGTTGGAAGTATCCGATTCACTCATCTTAGCACAAAAACAGTCTTTTTATCCAATTACGAAATCCATTTACGAACTTTTAAATTTATTGGGACATGGTACCTTTTTATCCTGCGCTTTAGGTGTCTGGGCGATGACATTTCTTGCCATTACGATCATAAGCGCTGCTATTTTGTTGGGTAAAGGCCTAGGGGCCATTTTTAAAGTCTGATTTCATGCCACATTTGCCCAATAAAAGGCAAACTATAATTCAAGCATCTTAGAAAAGTAGGCATAAAAATACACGGCTGCTGTATTTTGAAATATATTAGAAATCTCCGAAAACTAAATATTTTGAAGATTTGGAGAGAACACAACGTAGTAAGCAAAGAAATACAAAACCTAAATGCGCCTGATGTAAAAAAAGATGCAGAGAATGACACTTTAAAAAAACACTCCCTTGGAAAAGTAGAAGGGCTTTTTATAATTTTTCCTGTTTAGTTTTTGTTTCAGAAGCTTGACCGTCATTACCTACGTTGGATGGGTGAGGATCTTTAGAGTCATTGGTTTTACTTTCGGTCAATGCGGCAATCATTTTAAACAACATTTTTACAGGTAAATCGATTTTGTGCTGTATTTCCTGTGTACCTAGTAAGGTTTTCCACGTTAGACGAGATTGTTCGTTGGAAACGGTGGATACCAGTTTATGTGGCGCCCAATTTGCCATAAGAACATTCAAATTAATTCTGGTTTCACTCAATACGCTCGCATCTAAGGAAAACGATTCGCAAAGGTTTTTATCCATATATGCTTCGATGAGTTGCTCCATCGAACTGCGATTATCGGCATACAGTAACCTCTGGTCCAATACGGTTAAGAAAAGCTGCGCTTGAATTTGCATAGGTTCGGTTTTACCACCTACTGTACAAGCATGTACGGCATGTCCTTTATGCGTAAACACTGCTTCATCAAAACGGCACACAACATGCGCTTGCAGATCTGTACAAAATTTTTCTAGGGGTTCACACCCACTATTTTTTAATATGCTAGGTAAACTTTTAATCCATGCGTTGAGTTGTTCATTGACAAAGCTGGTTAAAAATTGAACCAAATCGGCATCCTGCATGGATTGTGTCAACAGCATGCCTGTCCCCTGCGTATACAAACGCGTATTTTCATTTTTAAACATGGTAGAGTTACTAAAAAATCCAACCAAGTATTTTTTGGAAAAAATCCAGAACGGGTCCAATAAAGTCTGAACTGATTTAAAAAATTCTGTAAAGACTTGGAAATTTTCTGGTAATTCCTTAGGTGGCCATGCAACTATTTTTTCAAACCAAAGCTTTAGGAGATTTTGGTAGGCATTTGCGCTGTAGTAACCAATTTTGTACGTATCATTTTGAAAATAAAATTTAGGCAAATCCAAGGATGTGGTTGGCTTTTGACTGTCCAATAAAAATTTGGCATACATCGATTTTTCTGTAAAAAAAACAGATGGATGTACAGAAAGGATTTCGTCCGCTGAACGACTCATATCTAATTGAATAAGTTGGACGTCATTCAAGAGGGAAAGTTCCAAAAACTTTATTAGATTTCCATAGAATCCGCTCATCTTCGGAAGCATGGGTAAAATGTGATCGAATAATCTTATCTGCAAGTCATTGACAAAAGGTTCTTGAAAGAATTGGAAAAGTGCATCCAAATGCGGATACATCTTATCGATTAAAGCAGCATGTCCAAAAACATACCAATTGCTTGCAATAATTTTTGAAGGTGGGATATTTTGTAACTTCCAAACATCTTTTTTTTCTTGTGGCAGATTTTGCAAAATTTTTACCAGATAAGCATCTTCGCTAGCGTTAAAAAAGCAGAGTGGAATACAATGAGTATCCAACGAAAATAAACCTATATAAACGGGGCATTCATTCGAAATACCGGGACATTCTATACCTCCCATCGATCCTACGAGTAATAAAGAAACTAGCGATGCATGTTGAGGGATCACCGTTTCGAGCAGCTTAACGTATCCATTCAAAAACTTAGGTAAAGGTTTTGCTTTGATACAAGCCACCATTTTAGTAGAATTTGAAGCCTTATCCGTTTTGCTATCTCCTCGCTCATTTGCGGCACAAGCAAATCGACTGCCCATCAATAACCATAAACAAAAAAATAATTTCATTTGTCTATCTACCTTCATACGTAAAAATTGTAATAATTCATGGGTAACGTGTAAAGGCAATACTGAAAGATAAATCAATCGTTGCCTAATTGCCCATTGAGTACGTAACCTTTTAATCCCCGTACTTCTAGGCATGCATAAGCAAAGAAAATTTTTCTCTATAAAAACCGCTTACGTTACATCAAAAGTAAAGTCTTAAGAAGTCTTACGCTTTGGACCAAAGCTACGCTTGGGAGGATTACCCGGATTGGATATATTCTGCTTCATGCGATAACAAATGCGAGCCTTATTTAAATCGTAAGGACTCATTTCCATTTTTACGCGGTCACCCACACCAATCTTTATAAAATTTTTCCTTAATTTACCAGAAATATGCGCTAGGATTTCGTGACTGTTGTCCAGTTTAACACGAAATGTAGTCCCCGGTAATACTGTAACAACGGTACCTTCCACTTCTATTGATGCTTCCATGTATGCTTAAAGAGTACATTTATTGCCTAAAATACTTTCCGAGGTCAAGTCTTTATTCTTCAAACATTACAGCTTACCCACGGGACCACTTAATTCTCTGTAACTACTTTAATGGCTCTTAAATAGCCCTGGCTTACCCCATGGAGTGTTAAAGTGTAAACAACCCATCACCCATCGGCAATTTACCACCTGCATAAGCTTTTGAGATTGCATTTTTATCTCCAAGGGCCAAAATGCCTTCCTTTAGAATTTGTGCACACAACATCCGTACTGTTTTACCTATTACTTATTATTTGTGCGTTAAACACGACTCACAATGCCGTATACAATCAATGTATCCTGTTCATTAACAACGACTTTCAGGCTGAACCCTACAAATTAAAACTTACCCTAACCGTTTACTTTGCAGCTATTTTTTTGTGCCGCTGTTGCCTTGGGTTTTTGGCAGATAATTGTAGCGCTAAAAAATGTCTTCTAATCTCACTGTTAATCGCCATTGTGGGACACATCTTGGCTGCTTGTTCCACAACGGTGGACATGTTTATTGTGGCGCGTTTTCTGCAAGGTTTAGGACTAGGCGGTGGACAAGTAATGGGACTAGTGATTTTAGTGAAAAACTTCAGTCACAAAGGGCGAGCGACCATTATTGCTTCGGAACAAGTTTTTTTCTCTTTAGCCTCCGTCTGCTTGCCGCTCATGGGTAACTTATTTTCTTCCAAAATCTCATGGCGGATGACTTTTGTGGCGTATCTTATTTTTACCCTTCTTGTCGTCATTTATCTCTCATGGTTCCAGCCTAATTTAAAGCCGCACGTCAACATATCCAATTTTACTTTCCCCAAAGGTAAACATACGGTCGCTCATTTTCAATTTTTTATACCCACTCTCATGTCCTGTCTTTCCATATCAGGCTACATCTTATGGGGCAGCTACTTCAGTCTATTGGTTCACCATTACGCCATTCCTCTCAAATACCTACTGATGTACCAACTCATTCCAATTATACCCTACTTTGCGTGTTCATTGCTGTTTAGAAATCTCACATCGCACGTACCTAAAAGTAAATTGTACGATAAAATTTTATACTGTCAAATAAGTGCCTTTTTGGCCATCATAACCCTTCTATTGTGGGATAAAACCAGCGGGAGTTTTAAAATTGCCCTCTTTGTTCCCATTCTATTGCACAACTTTGCGGGATCATTTTTTCGGCCTCTCATGCAAGAAAAAGCACTCAATACGGTTTCCGAACACGAGATTGGGTTAGCGAGTTCCATCATTTCCATATGTCAAGTGGGCGTTAATGCTGTATTCGCAATTATTTTGAACTGTACCCACGCACTGGTTAGTACGTTCGTAAGCATTCAATGTTTCATTGGAGGATCCATCATTGCTTTTTTATGCTACGAGAAAGCACGCCATAAACATGTGCAAGTGTAATTAAGGTACGGAAGTTTGCACTTTATTATCCCCATTAAACGTACATTATTGTTTACGGCACTTGAAAATTCCCTCGCGCAAAGTAACCACGCCTATAACATGTTACGCAGATTCCATGTTTTTATTTGAGAAAGCCAAGCGATTATTGCCCATAAGTGGCCACTTTGTAGGCTCTCAAGTATTGTTCGCGAAACTTACACGTAAGTGCCGTAGACAGCTGAATCTCTTTCAATGGCCTTTTCGCATTTAACAAAGGTCTTAGAGTATCTAACATCCAATCGTATGAAATGGTGCTTAGATCTTCAAAAACAGCCAGTGCTTGATCGGCATCCTCCGTACGACCTGCATACCTGGCATCGATAATCGCTTTCCAGGCTTTTGAAAGTTCGGTGTACGTATCCATAAAAAGCACTTTGGACAAAAATCGAATAGATTTAAATCCAGCAGCCGTCCATTCGGGATGATACTCGAAGTCATCCGAAGATGCAAACGGGTTTAAATCTGGCGTCAACATGTAAGGTCTCTTGGCGTCCACATAAAAATCCTTGCGAATAGGTGTTCGACTTAAGGGATACCATTGAGGTCCGTGTGGAGATCCAACTTTGAGTCCAATGCGATCTTGCCCTTCTTCAGAGACAACATATTCGATAAAAGTGGAAGCTAACTTGGGATGAGGGGCTCCTCGAAACATAGAGATAGGATCGGGCGAAACCGCAGAGCCACTTTTGGGCATAGCGAAATCTACCCTATTGGAGTGGCATTTCATGCGAAGGATGTCTCTCTGATAACGTCCATAAAAATCAACAATGACACCCACAGTACAGTTTCCAATAGAGATATCCCAAATGGTAGATACAGAATTGTCGGTAAAATAACGAGAATTAGCCATGATTTTTTGAATCATTCTTAACCCTTGCATCCAACCTTCGTTCAATACAAAATGCAGTTGTTCTTTAGAAAGTTCTACGATTTTTGCATCTTCCAATCGCTGCTTAAGCAATAACTGCATCTGTTGTTGGATCATCATTTCGAAGCATTTAACGACAATACTGCTTTGAACGGGATCCACCATTGCAATTTGTTTAAAAAATCGAGGATCCGTTAAATCTACCCATTGTTTGGGGTGATGCGTCACATGTAAATCAAGGAGACGATCAACATTGTAGACAATTCCAAAGCTGGATAACGAAGAACCGATCCACCGACCTTCTTTGTCCCACAAACAATCTCCTGCCAATTTATAAGGAATCATCGCATCACAAAACCATTCTGGATGCTTTTTCACAACACCTGAATCCACCAATTGCCCCATGGCTGCTTCATGCTTATGTTCAATGACACCTCCTCCAAAAATGACATCCACACCACAACCCACATTGGATGCTAAAAAAGCAGTCCGTGCTTCGTTGGACACGTCCATGGAAGGGTTTGAAAAACTGGCCTGGACCGACTGATCCCAAACCTTATGTAAAACGTTTTCCCAATACAAACGGAAAGAATTTACAAACACAGAATCCACATACCGGATCACTTCACCCGTACTCCCTGGTATACGCCAATCAATGCTAACGGTCCGTCCCGTTTTTTCTTTGTACCACCTTTGAAAACCAGCTTCCATTTCAAATCGAATGGCTTCGTTGTGCGGCGTTATAACAATAAGGACATCGTCGGTCTTCTTATTCAAAGTTTTATGAGACTGCTTCAAACCAACAGGAACACCGATTACCAGTGCAATAGCGCCAAAAATAATGGCAGATTTATTCATAGGAGTCATTAGACTTACTTGGGTAAGACAACAACATTTTCGGGCAGTACGTTAGCATACAGACCTTTTTGTAAACGGTGTTCAATGTGCTTTGGATTTAACTCGGAAATGCGTAGTGTAACTCCATTTTTTATGAAATCGTAATGTGCAACTTCGCCGTAGTAAGTTGTCCGACCAATCATTCCATTTGTTGAATTCTCTTCGGAAGCAAAAAATTTCAATCTGAAAGCCTCAGGACGTATGGATAAAACAACACCTCCCGATTGTGGAGGTTCCCCATGCCCTTGCCAATACCCACGGTAATCTCCAATTGCGGTTCGTACCAACAATTCATTCCTCTGCTGATGAATAATGGTACCGGGAATAAAATTTGTTTCTCCTACAAAATGTGCTACAAACTGGTTTTGAGGTTTCCTGTACACTTCCAAAGGACTTCCAATTTGTTCAATGTGTCCCTTTGAAAATATAGCAATACGATCCGCTATCGACAAAGCCTCCGCTTGATCGTGAGTCACGTAAAGTGTTGTCAATTGAAATTCTTTACAAATACGACGAATTTCTGTGCGCATTTCAGTACGTAACTTCGCATCCAAATTAGATAAAGGTTCATCCAACAGCAAACATTTAGGACGAACGGCCAAGGCACGTGCCAAAGCCACTCGCTGCTGTTGCCCACCCGAAAGTTCATTCGGTTTACGATGGGCAAAAGCTTCCATTTTAACAGAGATAAGCGTCTCTTCAACCTTTTCTTCAACCTCTTTTTTGGGTAATTTTTTTTGCTGCAACCCAAAAGCGATATTTTGAGCCACTGTCATGTGAGGCCACAAAGCGTAGCTCTGAAATACCATGCCCGTTTCACGTTTGTGAGGCGGCACTTTAGAGACCTCCTTATCTCCAAAGAAAATTTTACCTTCATCGGGCACATAAAACCCAGCCAACAAACGCAATAACGTCGTTTTCCCACAACCACTGGGTCCTAAAAGGAAAAAAAGTTCACCTGCATCTACATAGATATCAATTCCATCGAGTGCAATAACATTACCAAATTTCTTTACAATACTTTCGACACGAATATCGATCATTTAGCATAAAAAGCTCGTTCACTTACTTCTCGAAGTCAAATCTATTTTTTATATTTACAAAACAGTGACGTATACTGCAATAAAAAACAATACGAAGGCTCGCATAAATTTAGGAAAATCTGCAATATTTCTGTCACTTCTATCCCTTTGTTAGCCAAATCAGTGGAAGATTCATGCATTTGCAATTATACATGAGCTTCGTTGAAACGGTCGGCAATCTGCGCAACATGCTGTTTGATAACTTTTGTAATTTCGGCATAAATGTTAGACGCATAACCATCGGCCAATTGTCGGCTTAAGTGTTCTGCCAAAGGAATTATTTTACTCAAAAGTCCATCTAACCGTTTTAAGATAAAGTCCTTCCTAAATCCTGTAACGGCACGCAAATTTTCGAAGTACTTGCGGCGGACGTAACGGAAAAGGTAATCGCCCTCAGGTAACTTCATGGCCATTTTATGTTTAGGCGCGAAAGGTGCATATAAGATAGTGGACATTAAATCATAAAATGGAGCCAATATTGCAGCTCTATCATCATAAAGAATTGAAAAATTTTTTGCGTGGGCGTCTCCATTGCCAATTAGGAAGTTAAACATTAACATTTCCAGAAATTGTATCCTATCTGTTCCCGACACGCCTAGGCAATTTAACAAATCGAAACAGTTTTTAACATTTGGTCCACCCTCATTTTCGTATTTATTCTCTGAATCAACACCTAAAATTTGACAAAAATCTTCTTGGTGTAAACGTACGGTTTGTCCATGAGCAAGTTGTTTGCGATCGTAGCGAGTTATTATATAACAAGGTGTTTTGTCAAAAAAATGAATGGCAGTTTGCGGAACATTTAATCCGCATAATTCAGCCAATTGCATACAAAAATATTCATTAAAAACACTGCCTTTAAAATCTTGAATGGCAGTTTTAAAAATATGCGTTGAAGGTGTCCCATACAATGGCAAAGCGAGTTTGTTATCGATAAGGCAAGCAATCAACTTATCCTGCACTCCGGCTCCCGAAACACGAAAATCACCGCTTCCGGCATACAGAGGGCGTGTGTTTAGCGTTGACAATATTTGAGCGGCTTCGTGATCGGTAAGGAATTTGTATGAATTTTCCTTTAAACAATCAGGTCCTTGACCGGGAGGTAAAATTGTAATGGCTCCGGCACAATCGGCACCCATTTCTCGCAATAGCTCGAAAATGTTATCGGGAGACGTCTGAAATAAATGAGCCAACTTTACGCGCACAAGACCCTCCGGGAGTAAACCTGAGAAAAATGGTTTTACGACATCATTGGCGAAAGGTTGGATCTGCAATGGTAAAGCAGCCGAAATCGGTTGTGCCTTATCGTAATCCAAATAGGATGCATCGTATTGGAAGGATAATTGCATCTTCGACCGGGCTAACTGACCTGCCAAAACATTATGCAGATAAACATACAAATGGTCATCCATTGCTTAAGCTCCACCGGTTATCGATGCGAATACCCAATCCCAAGGCGGCCAAAACTTTCAACATTTTACCCGCTTGTAACGTTTCTTTACCTTTCTCTAAGTCAATAATAAATCGTCTTGCCGTACCGGAAATTCCAGCCAAATCAATCTGAGACAGATGTTGCGCTTTTCTTGTCATACGTACCCACTGACCAATGCCTTGCATGTCGCGAACATACTCCGTTTTTATTGTAAATGTTCCCATTATGGTACATTGTTTACCTTTCTACCCTAAAGTCAAGATAAAGTTCCCGATCGGTACCTTTTTAGGCATAATATTTACACAAAACTGTAATACGAGGTAACAAGGTTAAGAGAAGTATCATGCAAAAGACATCTCTATATCCAATACTTATACCCTTTGGAAGAGATTTAACAAAAATGCCAGCCTCCTTTCGGTTGCCAAAACATCTTTTTGAACATCTACGACAAAATGGATTGCACATTTTACCACCCTGTCTGGAAATACCGTATCTACAACCGTATATCTTACGTTTTGCCTTTTTTGAATTTCTACTCTCATTTACATTTTACCGCACTTGGTTAAAAATTTTACATTTGTTGCTTGCATTATAAACAATAATTCTTATAAGAACGCATAAAGCATTTTTATAGATTTGGTGAGGATTTTTTACATACCGTAGATTGCTTGTTGTACGGTGCAGAAATTTTTAAAATACGTAATGAGGTGGTGGAAAAAGAATGGACTCAATATATTACCCATACGCCAGGATTTTTCCAGATATAATCTTGAAAAATTACGTCAGGATGCGTTTGCCGGACTTAGCGTTACTTTAATTGTCTTTCCTCAAGCCATGGCATATGCCCTACTTGCAGGCTTACCCATTGAATACGGGCTATATGGAGCCACAGTGGCTGCCTTTGTGGCTGCCTTATTTGCGGGTTCACATTTTCTCAGTTTAGGGCCAACCAACGCTACGGCAGCACTCCTTGTAAATTCATTTGCAACGTTGGGTATACCCACAGAAAAAATGCCTATTCTTTTACCTACGCTTCTTGTGCTTACAGGCGGTTTCTTAATTTTAAGTGCATTTCTTAATCTTGCAAATGTGGTGCAATATGTTTCACGCAGTGTAATTTCCGGATATATAACTGCGGTTGTCATTATAGTAATTGTCAATCAAATACACAATGTTCTCGGATTCAACCTAGCAACGATCCAGGACAACGCTTTCACATTTATAGATACGTGTTCGGCCACCTGGAGTGGATTACCAGGTATCGAAGGATCTTCCGTGTTTATCAGTTTAATAACCCTATACATCCATCGATTTATAAAAACAAAATTCCCAAAATCTCCCGTTGCACTCACCATTATTGCCTTAGCGTGTCTTACGTACATTTTGCAAAAGGTAATGAACATCCAGGTCCAAGTTTTGACCTCCATCGATGCGAGTGTGTGGCATGCACCGTGGGTTGGTTTTAGCTTAGACAACTTAAATCTTGTGGCGGACTCGGCTTTAATACTAAGTTTTATCTGTCTTGTAGACAGCACCATCGTATTGAAATCTTTATCATCGCGTATCGGCCAAAAAGCGAATGCGAATCAAATGGCTTTCGGGTTAGGGCTTGCCAATATTTTCTGCGGTCTTTTTTCAGGCATGCCCGTTTCGGCATCTTTGATACGATCGTCCACAAATTACACCAGTGGCGCCAGGACTTCATTTGCAAGCCTATTTTGCGGATGCTTTTGTCTCCTGTGCATTATTTGTCTAGGACCATTCTTTCATTACATTCCCAAGGCTGGCCTCGCAACGCTCATTATTATTTTAGCTTGTAGTTTTCTGGATAAACATACCCTAAAAGTAGTTATTACGTCGACTAGGTCCGATACATGCGTGTTTTTTGTAACCTTTGTTGCTGCCTTCTTATTTCCTCTCAGTACAGCCATTTACATAGGGGTATTCTTGTCTATCGCTTTGTTTTTAAAAAAAGCCGCTGTACCTGCATTTTTTGAATACACTTACGACGAAAACAATGAAATTAGCGAATTTGACCCGAATACTCCCATCCTCAAACAATCAGAAATCACAATCATACACACGGAAGGTAACTTATTTTTTGCTTCTTCAGAAATCTTTCGGGATCAAATGAGGATGATAAGCGAAAGACCTTCTTTAAAAATTATCATCCTCAAAATGCGCAATGTGATGTACATCGACGCAACTTGTATCCTTGCTTTGGAAGAATTATTGTATTACATGTACCTTAACAAACGTGTTTTGATTTTAAGTGAAGTGAACAAATATATCCTCAAAGTGCTTCAGCGTTCTAAATTGATTGAATTTATAGGATTAGAGAATATTTTTATTGATAAACGCAGCCAATCCAATTTGTCAACAGCCCTAGCTTTAAAACATGCACAAAATATCATAGGGGATAAAAATTTCTATGTCCGTGTTTTAGTGGTTAATAATAAAAAGAAACGCATTTAAACAACCGCAGAGACAATGTTCAGAACCACAACAAAGACTGTGTCCCATCAAAAGTATTCAAGGGGTTGAAAAACTGTAAATATGAAGCACCATTCTTTTTTGGAACAATACGGCCGTTTGGCTCAAATATTTCAGAAAAAGGATTTGGACAACACGGTTGTCAACTTTTTAGACACGCATGCACGTGAAACTTTATTTGTAGCTTGTTCTGGGGGGCCCGATTCCCTATGCCTCTTATATCTCATCAGATTGCATTGGCCACAAAATGCTTGCATTATACTCCATTACAATCATAAAGTGCGACAAGCCTCCGATAGAGAAGCAAATCATGTGCGTCTACTGGCCCAACAACTGGATTTACCCATAGAAATTGGTGAACGGGACTTAAGTCAACCCGCAAGGGATGAACAACAGCTAAGAAACTTACGTTACGACTACTTTTCGCATGTACTCAACCGATATCGAGGTCGATGTTTAATTTTGGGGCAGCATCAAGACGATTTGTTCGAAACATTTCTCATGCGACTGGCGAGAGGGAGTAGCCCAGAAGGGTTGGTGGCCCCAAAACCTATTCAGTATTTTTCAAATCATCAAATTCGATTGCGCCCTTTACTTACACTTTCTAAGAGTCAAATTACGGAAGCATGCAATGTACTTAACATGCCCTATATGACCGATGAAACAAATGCAAATACGATTCACTTACGTAACCGCGTTCGACACCACTTATTCCCTTGCATGGATCGCATTTTTGGGGCCAATCGGTGGCGTCCAGGGTTCCAAAAAACATGCAAGCTCATTTTGGAACAACAGCAAGACTTGAATACTATTTGCGATTTTTATCGGTTCAAGGAAAAATTAACCCAAACGTCCATTGCAAGCGAATGGATTACCTCGATGCCACTTTACCTACAGCGTAAGTTTATCACGGAATGGCTCATGTCTTTCGGCATCAAAACGATTACATTTTCGATGGTTGAAAAAACACTTCGTGCTCTAAAACACGGGATTGACCATTATTATCTACCCCTCAATTCCCAATACCGCATTTGTATTAAAGACGGTAAAATACAATGTCAATCGTACTTATCTTTACATAACAATAAACTGCACGTGTACTTTCCAATTGCAAGTTGCATTTATTTTCCCCATAAAGCTTGTTTAAGTGGATCTTTTAAAAACTTATCTGCAGCTGATAAAGAAAAAATCTTTTCGGGATACTATGCGGACACAGATTGCATATTTTTGGATGCTGCAAAATTAACACAAAAATTATATGTACGATCTTGGCAACCGGGAGACCGATATCGTCCCATTTATTTTGACTGTGAAAAAAAAGTCAAAAATTTATTTGTAGAACGCAAAATAAATCATTCCACTAGACACCAACTGCCTGTTATTTGCGATGATAACAACCAAATCATTTGGATTCCAGGATTACCGCCTGCACACCATTTTAGAGTGGAACCGCACACAAAATTATCTGTTTTTTTAACTTATAAAATTTGGTGAAATAGTATAAAACTATGTCAAAATGAAAAAAAAGGTAAATAGTTCTGATAAGAACAATCTTCAACAGAAGTCGTTTAAGCCCAAAAGTTTTCTTATATGGGGAATTATTTTGTTATTTTTGTTACTCTTAAATTCTCTGGCATTGACACCGGAAGGTAGGCTGAACCTCACCGTATCGCAAGTATTAACGATGGCTCGGCAGCATCTCATCGAAAATGGTGAAATTCAATCGGATGCCACCGGAGGGCACCAATGGTATAAAATGAAAGGTCGTTTGAAAAACGATGTTGAAAAAATCTACAGCATTTTACAAGACGACACCACGAATATCTGGGCCAAGCAAATGAGAGGCCAGGGAACGCACAACGCAGTTTCGTTACCCCTGCATTTTGAAGCTACGGGACGTCTAACCGACGCTCGATTTAATGAGCTTTTGGATGGTAATTTAGGTTTTCAGTTTAAAGAACGTCCCGCAAGTACATTGTTATCTTCCATACTTATTAACGTTCTACCTTTTTTGATTATTTTGGGGGTTTTATATCTCTTATTTATGCGACAAGTTCGCATGGCTGGAAAAGGAGCCATGGGCTTTGGACGTAGTCGAGCACGGTTATTGCAGGAAGACAAGAAGAAAGTTACGTTTAAAGAGGTGGCTGGGTGCGACGAAGCTAAGGAAGAAGTGAAAGAAATCGTCGACTTCCTTAAAAATCCAAAAAAGTTCCAAGAAATTGGGGGGCGTGTACCCAAAGGATGTTTAATGGTTGGAGCCCCAGGTACAGGTAAAACACTTTTGGCTAAAGCAATTGCCGGAGAAGCCGATGTACCTTTTTTTAGCATTAGCGGATCCGATTTTGTGGAAATGTTTGTGGGGGTTGGTGCATCACGCGTAAGAGATATGTTCGAACAAGGGAAAAAGAGTGCGCCTTGTCTCATCTTTATCGACGAAATTGATGCCGTTGGACGTCAACGTGGTGCCGGACTCGGCGGTGGCAACGATGAACGAGAGCAAACGCTGAATGCGCTGCTGGTGGAAATGGATGGATTCGAATCGCGTGAAGGGATCATTTTGATGGCTGCTACCAACCGACCGGATGTTTTAGATAGTGCACTTTTGCGTCCTGGGAGATTTGATCGACAAATTGTTTTGGACTTACCGGATATTCAGGGTCGCGAGCAAATTCTTCAGGTACACGCTAAAAAAATAAAGTTGAGCCCGTCGGTCGATTTGAAAGTAGTAGCTCGTAACACGTCTGGGTATTCTGGTGCCGATCTTGAAAATCTTTTAAACGAAGGTGCACTTATGGCGGCTCGTCAGTCTAAAAAAGTGGTAGAGCCAATTGATTTGGAAGAAGCACGCGACAAAATCTCCTTTGGTCGAGAGCGCAAAAAATTGATGGATGATAAAGATAAACGTATTGCAGCTTACCACGAGGCAGGTCACGCCATCGTACAAGGTGTCATTGATGATGGCTTGCTTCCCATACACAAAGTAACGATCGTTCCCAGAGGACAAAGTTTAGGCAGTACAATGATGTTACCTTCAAAAGACATTTTAAATTACTCCAAACAACAAGCACTCAATCAAATTTGCTGCTCCATGGGAGGACGTATTGCGGAAGAACTTATTTTTAAAGAACAAACGAGTGGCGCTTCTGCCGATATTCGTTCTGCCACCAAATTAGCTCGTAAAATGGTCTGCGACTGGGGTATGAGTGATATGGGACCCTTGGCATTTGGTGACAATCAGGATCACATCTTTTTAGGACGCGAAATTGCACGTGAGCAAAATTATAGCGAACAAACCGCGCAAACCATCGATGCAACCGTTGCAAAAATCGTACGCTCCCAATACGATCGAGCTGTTGAAATTTTAACGGAAAAACGAGGTTGCCTGGAGTCCTTAGCACAGACTTTGCTTAAATATGAAACGTTGGAAGGTAAATATGTATATGAAATACTTAAGCATGGAGTCCTTGTTTCAGAAGTTGTGGCGCCTCAAGCGGTTAAAGTAGAATCTGTACCCGACATATCCCTTGTACCTGAGTTGAAACCTGAAGGAGCCGTTTAACCATTGTGTCCTCCGTTCAGATATGCGCGTATGGCTCACCGGCACTTCGCAAAAAGGTGGTGCGTGTAGAACAATTCGATAAACGTCTCCAAGAACAAGTGGATCGTATGCTGCAAGTAATGTACATCGCCAAAGGTATTGGACTTGCCGCCCCTCAAATGGAAGAAATGCAGCAAGTCATCGTTATCGATTTGCAAATGGAGCCCAATAGCGAAATGGTTGCTTTGGATAGGAAGATTATTCCTTTACAATTAGTTCAGCCATTGGTGTTAGTCAATCCCTCCTTCGATCCCGTAAACGATATTTTAATTTTAGGTGAGGAGGGCTGCCTTTCCATTCCCGATGTTCACGGACACGTAAATCGCTATTTAAAGATTTTTGTAAAATACCAAGATGTTGAAGGAACGCCTCACGAACTTACCTGCGAACGCTTGCTGGCACGTTGTATCCAACATGAAGTGGACCATCTAAATGGAATTTTGTTTGTAGATCGAATTTCAAAAACGGAACGCAAGGAAAATGCCGCTACTTTAAAAGCACTAAAGGCTCGTGGAGGCATCGTTAAATATGAAAATCCTTCATTCACTGCATGATCTTCCTGTTCTAAGTATTGGCTAGAATGCTTACAGATCTTATATGGGCCTTCCTCCATTTTGCCCAAATAACCAATAATTTTAGATAATAGACGTATTTTACAACTCCCGTTTATCAGCCACAAAGGCCATTTTCTAGATTCTCTGGTTGTGTAGTATCGTACCTTATAATATTGTCAAACTACTTAAAATTGTGCTTAAACCTACAGCTTAAGTTTCACACGTTTTAGGCTTGGCTTTTAAAAAGATGAATGATTTCATAAAATGTTGAAGATGGAGGCGATTATCATCAGTTTAGCTGTAGGTTATTTCTTAGGAGCTATCCCTTTTGGCTTTTTAATCGCCAAAGCTCATGGCATTTGTATTTTTCAGGTAGGTAGCGGAAACCCAGGGGCAACCAACGTATTGAGAATTCTAGGCAAAAAAGCAGGTTATAGCGTATTTCTGCTGGATGCTTTCAAGGGATGCGTGGCTGTTTACTGCGGAACATTCTTTAACGCACCTTATTTAACGCTTTTAGGCGCTTTATTGGGACACAGTTTTTCTTTTTTTACCCATTTTAAAGGCGGCAAAGGAGTCGCCACACTCATCGGTGGTTTTGCATTTTTAATACCCGTTCCACTGATACTAGGCTTAATCGTTTGGTTGAGCGTCTTTATGTTAACCCACTACGTATCGTTAGCCTCCATTATTTTTGTAATTACTTTACCGTGTTTTAATTTTTTATGCAATGAGACCTCTGTACAACAAAAACATGCCTTTCCGCTTATGGCGTTTGCAGGCATTGTTGTGTGGCTGCATAGGACCAATTTGAAGCGTCTTTGGTCAAGCAAAGAACACCATTTTTAGCGACCATTATGGCTCTTATCGTGCAAAAATTTGGTGGTAGCGTATTAAACAGCGAACGGCAATTTATAAAAATAGCGCACTCCATCGCATGTTTACATCGACAAGGACATCAACTTGTGGTTGTCGTATCTGCACTCAAAGGAATGACCGATCGTCTATTACGTAAAGCCCAACGCATAAACCCTCATATGCCCAAAGGGCAAAGTTTAGATTTACTCCTATCGCTTGGCGAACAACAATCGTGCGCTCTACTAGGATTAGCACTTGATATTTGTGGCATACCCGTAAACATCAAAAGTGGAGCCCTTGTAGGTCTGTACAGGACAAAACAACATCAATGGTACGTAGATGTTTCAAATTATTTGAAAGCCCTCAAAAAAAATGTCGTGGTCGTCAGTGGCTTTCAAGCCTTAGACGAACGTAAGCATTTAATCACTTTGGAGCGAGGCGGATCCGACTTAACCGCCCTTATTTTATCGCACGTCCTAAAGGCAGACCGTTGTCAATTGATAAAAGATGTCCCCGGTATTGCCACAATGGATCCCCAATGTTCCACCAAGGGGAGGACTTTTCTCAAAAAACTCAGCTTGAATGATCTGCTCACCATTTCCCAAGGCGGCTCAGATATCGTTCAAGCACAAGCAATTCAATTTGCACAACAACATCGCGTTAACTTTGAAGTTACCGACCTACACAATCACGGTACATACGTGTATGCATAAATCGGTATCCCATCTAAAAAATGATAAAAATGTCCCCTTCTAACCCATCACCTTCGCATTTTACAGAGGAACAAACATGGAAAATACCAAAAAATTCAAGACAAATTTATGGTGCTCGGGACGGGACTTGAACCCGTACGACCTTACGGTCAGAGGATTTTAAGTCCTCAGCGTCTACCATTCCGCCACCCAAGCAACACAGTGAACAGAAAAATGAAAAAGCAACTTATTTTCAACGCAAAAAAGCAATTATTTTGCAAGATCTTTTACTCAAGATCCTGACGCATTTAAAATGTTGTAACATTCAAGTACATTTCTTTTCATATGCAGGTGTAAACAATGTCTTTTACAATATTAGTTGCGCACAAAAAATGTTGTCTTCTTAAAATTTGATTTGTAGTAAAAAAATGGATTTCTTAGTGTACCTGGGTAGAGGTTTTGCATTGTGCGTAGGCATAGGTTGTTATTTTTCCATAGTCCCTGTATCCATAGGTTGGGTAGGTTTGGCAACGTGTGTGTGGTTACACTACTGTTTTGATCAAAATTTTAAGTCAACATTTTACAATTTTCACAAAAGAATATCCTTTTGGAAACCTGCATGTTGCATCGTTTTTGTAGCACTCTTGGGCATTATATATTCTAGTGCCCCATTAGTAGTCAGTATTTACGGCTTTAGAAAATATGCTTATTTTCTATTATTTATTCTTTTATTACCCTACTTTTACTACGATAAAAAATCTGCATCCCTATTATTAGGCAGCTTTGTCATCGGCAGTCTGTTATTTTTCTGTATTTCACTTCACCCATGTAGGATCCATATGAATCCAATTGCCGTAAGCTTATTTTTTACCCTTGTGCTCCTTTGGACTCAGTTAACTTTGTATTACACATCTAACCAGCTCGTCATTCGTATATGTTTCATAAGCATGCTTTGTTACTATCTACTCTACATCAATACGAAAAAGACAGGATTTGTTGTGTTTATAGTCGGATACAGCTTAATTGTACTTCTTTTTCTAAAAAAGTATTTTCTGCGCTCACTTTTATCCGTACTATTGATTGGCTTAATTGTTGTTTGCACTTACAAAAACCCCACTGCTTTATTAAGGCGTGTTCACAGCTTCGCATGCTCACAGTGTAAAACGGTACTTGCTTTATTAAAACCACGCTGCTCAAAGGTGATACAGCTATTCAAGCAAAAATTTATGGGTCAAAAAACTTACTCTTCCAGGCAACCTTTCACCGATCATCTCCATGGATATATGGATGTAAAACCTTTTAAACAATCTCCACCGCACACACCATTAAATTATATATATTTAAGTTGTTGGGGAATTTCATTGGACGCCTCCCGACAATTGGACGCCTCCAGTTCAGAACGCTTAAAAATGGCACACCAATGTCTCATTCTAATCAAGCAAAAACCGCTTGTAGGTCACGGGACCTGCTCTTTTGGACAATCTCTGATACATCATAATTGGAGTTATATCAATAAAACAGCTGCCTTTGAACGGTGCGCCCAACCCCACAATGAATGGTTACACATTTGCACCCAATGGGGATTATTGGGAATGATTGCATTTACCTATTGGTTTAGTTACAGTTTTTATTATGGGTGGAAACATAGACATGATTTTTACGGTCAAGCACTCATTACTTTAAATGGAGCTTACCTCATTGCGGGATGTTGTGATTCCGTGTTCTTTGCCGCCAGCTATCGATTTACATATATATTCCTGTTTTGCGCAATCGTTGCAAAGCTCGCAGACAAGAAGTTAAAAGAGGTTAAGCGGTAAAGAGAATCTCAAAAATTTTGGATAAACATTCACTCGAAAATCAACAGATAACATCCACGTATATTACCCTTTTGCAAAATAGTGCAAAATTGCTTATTAAAATACCTCTTTTGCGCGTTTGATGAAGATTGCCACGAATGGGATAAATTCTTGGTTCTGACTTTTTAAAAGTTTACTTTAGGTGTCCAAAAAGCTTCGTATTGACAGGAAGCGCTGGAGTTTTAATAGAAAGGGCAATGTCAACATACTTACGCAACGAAGTTCATGTTGGTTTCTCGGCTTCATATGCTTCCGACTCAAAATCACAATTGCCTTTCTTTGTTTTTATTTGGCAAAAATAAATTTTTGGACCTGGAGCAATTTTTTGGATATTACCTTTTCTTTAGGGTGAGTGCGAAAAATAGGCCTCCCAAGATGGAGGTTATGACGAATGAGATATAGGCGGCATTCCAACCCCAATACTTGGCAATCGTGGGAACACCGATGCCCACGCATCCACCGGCCAAATAACCCACCGTACCCGTTAAGCCCGCAGCGGCGGCGGCGGCTTTCTTGGAACCAAATTCGGCACCCGATAATCCACCTAAAGTCTGAGGTCCATAAATTAAAAATCCGGTAACAGCCCAAAACATTGTATCAACAATCGGACTTGCCATCCATGCACTCCACAAAGGATCTTGAACAACGCTGGTAAGAATCCAATAAATTCCAATGACAACACCCAGCAAAATCATCATGTAAGCACCGCAAACGCCTCTTCGACTCGGCATATATTTGTCCGTAAACCAACCCACAAATAAACCGCCTAGTAATCCCCCTGCTTCCAAAACTGCAACTTTACAACCGGCTACCATAACTCCACTTTGTTGGGTCTGCGCAATAATGGTTGGGCCCCAACAAAAGTATCCCATTCTCACAAAATAAACAAAAAAATTAGCAACGCAAACAATCCACAAACGATAGTTAAATAAAATATGCTCTTTAAAAACGGTAAAAAAACTCTCATGCACATCCGACGGAGGAACATCTTCTTCAGCTTGTAAACCTTCATAAACCTCTGCGGATGGCAATCCCAGAGACTCGGGTGTATCCCTTAAACGATCCCACAACCAAATTGCGATGACGAAGCAAATGATGGACGGAACAACAAAAAGGTAGCGCCAGGAATAGCATTCCAATAACCAAGCCCCCCCCAATAAAATGCAGATGCTACCTATTTGGTGCGAGGCGTTTACAATTCCCCACCGCATACCCAATTCACGTGGACCAAACCATTGGGTGAGAGTTCTGGAAACAGAGGGCCAACCCATCGATTGGAAACAAGCGCTTACGGCCAACATCAAACCGAAACAGAATGCTGAATTGCAGCATCCTGCAATTAAACTGGCCAATGCCGCACACGCCAAACCAACGGGCATAAAGTAACGGGCATTGGAACGGTCACAAACAGCCCCACTGATGAACTTAAAAATACCATAAATAATGGAAAATACAGAAAATCCCCACCCCACCGCTTCGGCGCTAAAAGGGAATTTTGGAGACATTTTGGCCATTGAAAAATTTTGCCTTACGAGGTAAAAAGAAGCATATCCTACGATGAGGCCATACGTAAGCCGACGACGCCAATACGTATATTCCCGACTCACTTCATCGGCCGTTTTATAGTTATTTTCGGTTGTTTCGTAAGGACGTACACTTTGAGACATCAAAAATCCTCTTGTTTTTTATTAGCGTTCTTAAATCCTAAATCAAGAAATCATAGTTTACACAAAAAACTCTTTGCAAATCTTTTTATTGAAAATGTAATCTCTGCGCATGGAAAATACTGAATATCCTTTTACGCATTGCGTTGCCTCTTTCGAGCAAATTTAGCATTATAAAAACAAATCTTTGGAGCTTTTTTAGTTTTTTTCGGTTTTTCATTTTCAGACACTTTCATGGGCTCAAAATCGGGCCAAAAAATTTTCACCGACGTCACAGGAATTTCTCTTTGAATACACTTTTCAATGTGCCTTAACAGGGACTTTTCTCCAGAATCGCAAAATGAAAAAGCGCATCCTTTATTGCCAGCACGCCCCGTTCGACCAATACGATGCACGTAACCATGCGGCTCCTCGGGCAAGTCGTAATTAATTACATGTGTGATATCCGCCACATCGATACCGCGTGAGGCCACATCGGTGGCTACCAGGACACGTATAGTTCCCAATTTGAATTTATTCAACGCCTTTTCGCGCTCCCGTTGCGATTTATCTCCATGGATGGCAGACGAAGCCACCTCTCCTTTCTTTAGTCCTTGGCAAACTCGATCGGCAGCAAACTTAGTGCGCGTGAAAACCAACACGCGTTTGCAAGCACCGTGTTTTAAAATATTGCGTAACAGCTCCTGCTTTTGCGATTTCTGCACAAAAAACAAGCTCTGCTCAACATTTTTGGAAGCTGTTGCAGGTGGTGTAATATCTATACGTACGGGATGATTTAAAAATTGATCCGACAGGTGCTCGATTGCTTTCGGTAAAGTTGCCGAAAATAACAAAGTTTGTCGACATTTGGGCGATTGCTTAACAATACGTTCTATATCTGGCAAAAATCCCATATCCAACATGCGATCCGCTTCATCCAATACGCAACACTGAACATATTTCAGCGAAAAACACTTTTGTTGCAAAAGATCTAAAAAACGGCCTGGCGTAGCTACCAGAACATCAACCCCTTGATGCAACATATGTATTTGAGGTTTTTCATTAACGCCACCAAAAATAACACCGTATGTTAACTTTAAATATTTCCCATAATCTTTTAGTTTTTTATGGATTTGTGCAGCCAATTCTCTCGTGGGCGTTAAAATAATCGACCTGGGTAAACACCAATTTTTCGAAGTACGATCTTCGTTTAAACGATGCAATAAAGGTAAGACGAACGCAGCTGTTTTACCGGTTCCCGTTTGTGCAATACCTAAAAAATCACTTCCGGCTAATATATGTGGTATGGCTTGTTGCTGTATCGGTGTCGGCGTCTCGTAAGATTGTTCCGACAATGCTTTTAAAATAGATGCGTTAAGATTTAAATCTGTAAAATGAGTCATGGTAACAAATAAAATTTGAACCTGACTTTAAATGCTTATTCTGTCAAGGCCATTTCTATTTCTTGAGAAATAGATAAGGGTACTTTAAAAGGTGTTTGCTGACGATAAATATACCAGCGATGTATTGGCATCATATCACTGTAAAAACAAGCACAACTTTTTTTCCATGGTTTTTGTACGCAATCCCAATGGAAAATATATACGTCGCCATTGCAAAGCGCTTGCATATGTTGATTGAAGCATTTTATATCTTCTTGATCTTTCAAAATAACTAAAGGATTAACACATTCTTTATCTCTAATGAGCCCCATGTGAGTTCTTCGACGATAGTCTTCTTCGGTTGGGACTTCCGGCCAATGCATGAAAAAATTAAGACGTAATTTAGGATCAGGGTTTGCATTATACCGTGGGCTAAAAAAATATACGCATTCTTGTTGCTTTAGAAAATCACCTAAGACGACTTCATCTTGTGGGTTTCTCTTTTCTTTACGTTTTCTTTCCTCATACAATGTCAAAAGTTTGTTGAATCCTTGAGAAACAAAACGATCTACCAACCTCCCAATCTTCCAAAAGACGACTCCCCCACTTACGCGGGCAAATCCATCCTTACCGCTCTGATCTGCAGACAGTGGATTAAGATGTTGTGCGTTCACCCAACCTACGCCTCCATGTATTGGAAAGTACAAATTCGCGCTAATAATCTCCTGATCGATACGTTCACATTCGTCAAACAAAGGGGCTAAGCTTTTTATAACGATAAGATCAGAATCCAGCCATAAAAAGCTATTAACATTTTGTACGTTTTCTGGCAACAACCCTGAATACCAAATATCCGGGAATAGTAAGTGCAGGTTAACCAATCGACTCCATCCTACGCATTTAATCCGGTCTGCAAAGTCCATCAAATCTATCTGCCGACCGCCTATTGTTGGCATTGATTTCCATTGAGAGTCCTGCAAAGGGACCAGAACAATCGTACACCGTTCATCGGACATAGCTTGCAGCTTATAAACGTTTTCACATGACACACCATCTATAAAAATAGTGATTTGATAAATGCTGTACGGATCGCTACTTGTTATCGATTGTACAGCCACAGCCGTTGGTACGACATACTTGTTATCGGTTGCCAATACATAATTTTGGACCGCAGCGATCAAAGTCGTCCATGGCACACAAACTATAATAACGCTTAATAGAAATGAAATTTTCATGTTTACTTATCAACAATTGCATATGCATAACAAAATATTGGCTTCAATTCACTCATGTCCAAGCAATTTTTAAAAACTACGTATTAACAAATCAAACAAATATGTTTGAAATTTTTCATAATAAGTACTTAAATAATCTAGTTTTCTTATGTCTTGCACATTTCATGCGGGTTTTAGTCATTGCCCTAAAATATACATATGAATGATTCAACGGATCCACAACAGAAACAATTAAGGCAGCCACAGGTACACTCGGCTAAAAGTCCTACTGAACTTATGAAACAGGCCATAAAACTCAATACGCATACATCCTCTGAAAATAGGCAACACATCACGGCAACTCTAATTAGGCCTGAAAAAGTCAAAATGGCTCAAAAATTGATTCAAAATCCACATTATCCTACACCACGACACCTGGATAAAATTGTAGATGCTTTGCTTGATGAGATAGAATAACCGTTCACATGCATATGGGTATAGTTCTACCCAAGTTTTGTTTGCTCAAAAGCAACTGAGTTATGGGTTAATATCCAATTCAGATACCCACGAAAGAGCAATAATAGTTGCAAAAAAAGTTAGACATACTCATAC
Organism: Puniceicoccales bacterium; assembly: GCA_031278975.1. Classification (GTDB taxonomy): domain Bacteria; phylum Verrucomicrobiota; class Verrucomicrobiia; order Opitutales; family UBA9783; genus CABUVL01. The sequence continues at coordinate 123,285 of JAITJL010000005.1, read as the reverse complement.
CTCCAATATAAAAAAACACTTTTCATGAAGATTTATTTAATGGGAATCTGCGGCACTGCCATGGCTCACGTAGCCTTATTATTCAAAGAATTAGGGCATTCGGTCGTAGGCAGCGATACGCAATTTTTTGATCCCATTGCCAATCTGCTCATAAAAAATCAAATAGAAACCCACACAGGGTTCGATGCGCAGCGACTGCAAACATTAAAACCCGATTGTGTCATCGTAGGGAATATCATCTCTCGTGGAAATCCAGAAGTTGAATATTTACTCAATGAACCCATTTGTCCACTTTACTCCTTTCCACAGTTTTTAGAACAACACATCATCCCTCGGCGTTCAACTTTTGTTGTAACGGGAACCCACGGTAAAACCACCACCACCACTCTATTAACTTACTTGCTAAAACAGTTTTGTGATCCAGGGTATCTGATTGGAGGACTCCCCAACAATTTTGAACATGGCACCTCCTGGGGTGATGCGAAGGCCCCATTCGTGTTGGAAGGAGACGAATACGATACGGCATTTTTTGATAAAAAAAGTAAATTTTTTCACTATTGGCCGCATACACTCATTATCAGCAATATCGAATTTGACCACGCGGATATTTTTGACGACCTCAAGTCCATTCAACGTACATTTTATCAACTGACACGTATGGTACCTTCGCACGGACACATCGTTATGAATGGCGACGACCCAAATGTGACAGCGCTACTTCCATGCGATTGGACGCATACGCATTGTGTAGGATTTAAAAAACAAAATGAATGGCAAATTAAAAATTTTATAACAACACCTCGTGGCAGTCAATTTGACTTATGCAAATCAGAGAAATGCATCTTTGCCAATATTTGCCTACCTTTGTTGGGTCGATTTAACGCTCATAATGCCGCTTTGGCGATCGTTGCCTGTTACGTAAATCAATATACCGCCATCGATGTGCAACGCCTTACACTTTTCTCAGGTGTTCACCGGCGTCAATCCATGCTCTTCGAATCCGAACAATTGACAATACTGGAAGATTTTGCACACCACCCAACCGCCATACGGTCCGTACTGGAAACACTCAAAGCGCATTACCCACGTCATTACTTGATTGCTTGCTTTGAACCCGCCTGCAACACCAGTGCATCCACCTGGTTTGCACAACAATCCTATCCAACTTTTTCTTGCGCCGACGAAGTTTGGTTTGCTCCACGAAAAGCAAATATTTATTGCGACAAGTTCATTCAACCTCTAGTACCTATGGATTTTACTCAAGTCCAGCAAACGCTACAACAAAACGGGATTAAGGTAAATGTATTCGGTTCACTCAATGAACTAATTGCCTGCATCGAAGGATTGACACCCACAGTCCCCACACTGTTATGTTGTTTCTCAAACGGCCGATTATCCACTTTATTGTCCAACACACAACGCAAAATGCACCGTCATGGATAACAACACTTCACATACCGCAGAATTGCATAATTCTGGAGAATTGTTTTTCCGAGAACTTTTTGTAAAATGCGGCGAAGATCCCAACCGACAAGGACTCTTAAAAACTCCTCACAGGGTCATGCAAAGTTTTTTTGAATTGACACAAGGTTACCGTCAATCGGCACAAGAAATTCTCAACGATGCATTATTCGATTGCGACAATGATGCACCCGTCTACATTCAAAAAATTCCATTTTATTCCCTCTGCGAACATCATCTATTGCCTTTTTTTGGGCACTGTGACATTACCTACTTACCCAACAAAAAAGTTATCGGTTTGTCGAAAATATATCGTATTATAGACATGTTTTCCAAAAGACTTCAAATCCAAGAACGTCTCACGTACCAGGTCGCAAATACGCTACTTGAACTTACGCAAGCGCAAGGAATACGCGTCGAAATGCAAGCAGAACACCTATGCGTATCCATGCGCGGAACGCATAAAATAAATTCTACTACCTTTACCTCCAGCTGTTGTGGAAAACCTTGCCCTACACGTAATCCAGCAAATACAGACTCATGGCCTACGGCAGAACTCCAATTTCAAACCAAAGAATTTCCCATCTCACTCGGATGTTTTCCCAAAGAATTTCAGGAGTTTACCCCCGTACAAATCCAAGTCCAGGTAAAATTTCTAACTCTGCCGCAAGCGTGCACAAGTGACCGCATTGAAGATACAATTTGTTACGACCACTTATCTCAGCTGCTATACGCGTGCTGCTTCAAAAAACACTTCAATCTTATTGAACATTGCGGATACGAAGCCTACAGTACTTTAAAAAAATTCTTCAAACTCAAGAGCATATCTCACTTACTGCGCTTAAAATTAACAAAAAAGTTAACACACGAAGACTTACAGCAAAGCGCTTTTCAGATAGGTGATTTTTAAAACACCTGGTGGTGGGGGAGCGATTCGAACGCTCGAAAGGGAACCCCTGACAGATTTACAGTCTGCATCCTTTAGCCACTTGGATACCCCACCTTCACGTAAGTACGGTAGCCCATTTTTTCCCTTTGCCAAGCGTTTTTTCCAAAAATCTTGTCCACGCTTTAGGTAAACATTTTGAAGGTTAACATCCTCATTCCAAATAAAAATCCTCCATTTACACGCACTATGCAATGTACAATACAGTTCAAATAACAACATTCCATTCACATCTTAGAAATATGCAACCCTCTGGAACAAAGTAGACACGCATTTAAACTAATCGCCATGGAATTGCATACACATCATTCAGTGTATACTTATCCGTACTCAAGTATTACAAAAATAAAAGCTTGAAAAAATTACCTGAGACTTATACATCTATAGCGTATGTATACTTGTCATCATATTTCTACGTTGGTTGGCAAAAAAGCCCCTCATTTTACTGCAAACGCAGTTATTAACGGGAATCAGATTGTTGAAAATTTTTCTCTAGAAAAGTATTTGGGGAATCAATACATAGTACTGTTTTTTTATCCAAAAGACTTCACATTCGTATGTCCCACCGAGTTACACGCTTTTCAAAGATCCCTAAAAGAGTTCGAGAATCGGTCAACGCAGGTCATTGCATGTTCTACCGACAGCGAATTCAGTCATTGGGCGTGGCTACAAATGCCCAAAAAAGAAGGAGGTATTCAAGGTGTAACTTATCCCATTGTTGCCGATGTTAACAAAACGATTACAAACGATTACGGTATTCTTGCAGGAACCTGTTATTACGATGAACAAGATCATTTACAAGTAGAAGGGACATTGGTTGCCTATAGAGGCTTATTTCTTATCGACAAACAAGGTACCATTCAACATCAGGTGGTTAATAATATGCCCCTAGGCCGTTCCGTACAAGAAACTTTGCGCATGGTAGATGCGCTACAACATTTTGAAACGTGCGGAGAGGTATGTCCCGTTAACTGGCACAAAGGTAAGACGGGTATGCAACCCACTCATAAAGGAGTAAAAGACTTTTTTAAATAAAACGTGCGCTCGTTTTATCTTTTACGATTTCAGTTTGCTATGCTTCACAAAGCTTAAAAAAGAGGTAATACCGTTTAAAGACTCACGCAAATTGATACAAGTAAAGTAACAGTTTGTTCTACACTTACGTACAATTGATTGTCGTGAAAGAGGTATGTTTTGTTTGTGTGATGTCCTAGATAAAGGTAACATTCCCATAGTAGACGTAGACTTTTGAGTACTCATTGAGTTTTTGGCATTTCGTAAGAAGTTCGTCGCAAAGTATGATAAGCAGTGAAAAATTTATTTTAAAAAATAGCTTTTCAAGATGTGCAAAATACTGTTACAATTACAAAGGTTATGAGCGGTGTAAAACTGATAAAAGATGTGGCGGTTGAAGGTAAACAGGTATTTGTGCGCGTTGACTTTAATGTTCCTTTAGATGCGCAAGGAAATGTATCGGACGAAACGCGTATCGTGGCAGCTTTGCCGACAATTCAGTTTTTGTTAGAACGCGGCGCAAAAGTTATTCTGGCAAGCCATTTGGGACGTCCCAAAGGTCAAGTGGTAACCAAGTATAGTCTGAGACCCGTAGCTCGAACCTTGGCAACAAAACTCAATCAGCCGGTTTTATTTTTAGAAGACTGCATAGGAAACGTTGTGAAAGAAGCCGTTCAAGAAATGGCCGAAAATTCAATTGTTTTGCTGGAAAATTTACGCTTTCACGCGGAAGAAGAAGCCAACGATCTCGAATTCTCTAAATCTTTAGCACAATTGGCGGATGTTTATGTGAATGATGCCTTTGGGACAGCGCATCGTGCGCATGCTTCCACCGTCGGTATGGTTGAATTTGTACCCCAAAAAGCCGTTGGTTTTCTCATTGAGAAGGAATTGCAGTATTTAGAGCAAAAAGTGGGACATCCCGATCGGCCATTTTGCGTTATTTTGGGTGGTGCTAAAGTAAGTGATAAAATTCACGTGATTGAGTCTTTGCTCAATAAAGCCGATCGTATACTGATTGGCGGAGCCATGGCTTACACATTCGCTTTAGCGCAGGGACAAACGGTGGGGAATAGTTTGGTGGAACGCGACAAGGTTGAATTGGCGTTGCAGCTCCTACAAAAAGCCAAAAGCAAAGGTATTGCATTGTGTTTGCCGGTGGATACGATTGCCACCGATAAAATGGATAGGGAACGTCGCGCTTTAGGTACACTTAAAACATTTCACGGCTCTATAGATGAAGGGTGGGAAGGTGTCGACATAGGTCCCGAAACGATAGATATGTACACAGAATTTATTCACGAAGCCAAAACAATTCTATGGAATGGCCCTGTGGGCGTATTTGAGATAAAAGCTGCCGCCATAGGAAGTATCAAAATTGCCCAAGCGATGGCTACTTCTACAGGTACCACCATTGTGGGAGGCGGCGACTGCGTCAAAGCGGTTAACCAAAGTGGATGCGCTCAACAAATATCATTTTTAAGTACCGGTGGGGGCGCTAGCCTTAAATTGCTGGAAGGTAAAGCATTACCAGGGCTAGAAGCCTTAAAACAATAAACAACTTTTATCTAAAGGAGAAAAATATGCGTCGCTATTTAATTGCAGGTAACTGGAAAATGAACAAGACAGCGAGAGAGACAAAGTCTTTTTTTGAAGAATTGTCATCCCATTTAACGTTTCCCACTCAAACTGAAATCCTCATTTGTCCACCTTTTACGTCGATTCCCGAAGCCTACCGTCATTTGAAAGAGTCCCCCGTATTGGGAGCCCAAAATGTTCACGCAAAAGCGTCAGGCGCTTTTACGGGAGAAATTTCTCTATCCATGTTGACCGAATGGAATGTCACATACGTTATCGTAGGACACAGCGAACGGCGGACATTATTTGGTGAGACGGATGCGTGTATCCATGAAAAGGTAAAAACTGTGATTCAAGGCCGTTTAAAACCCATTTTGTGCGTTGGAGAAACGTTGGAAGAAAGGCAATCGGAACAAGGCGCTTTTGCGGTGATTGAAAGAGAATTGACAAGCGGATTGAAAGACATTTCTGCCGAAGATATGCGTGCCGTCACCATCGCTTACGAACCCATTTGGGCTATTGGTACGGGTGAAACGGCAACTCCAGAAATTGCACAAGAAATACATCATTTCATAAGGCAATGGTTGCATTCTCATTACACTGCGGCCGTTGCAGAACAGGTTCGTTTACTATACGGCGGTTCTCTTAAGCCAAGCAATGCGAGGGAATTATTATCGAAACAAGACATCGACGGAGGTCTCATCGGAGGGGCTGCACTGGAGGCAAAATCACTTGCAGAACTTGTTCGCATTGCCGAAGAACTATCGCACTAGATCCCGGCATAACCGTTTAAAACAGACGGTTGCCATGGGAAAAGAACAGCATTTCCCATGCGCGAAGGTGGAACCATTGACACAGGACGTATTGTTGGAGTTATTGCTTAAGTTCTTGGGCCGCCTACAGACTAAGTCGATAACACGGCATCCATCACAAGCTCAGGCCCCTGCCATAGGTATTATGCACAATGCGTTTTGCAAGAACCCTTACTAACCTTAGGCCGGTAAAAAATCATTATGTGGCTCTGGCAACACGGATAATACATATTTTCAAAAACACCCAATGCACGATTCACTCATCGTAGGCCAGCACGTTGATCCAAACTGAACAAGGCTGTAGGGCGATCTCCTATAAACTTTAATTGATCTATGATCGTTTGGACACTATTCTCTTCTTCAACCTGTTCTTTAATGAAATAATGCAAAAATTCCTGGGTCGCATAGTCTTTTTCTTCCACCGATAAAGCGTACAAATGGTGAATATTTTGCGTATTGTCCAATTCAGCTTGGTAAGCTTTTTCAAAAGCTTGTAAAGGCGTCGTTATCGCAAAATCGGGCTTGATTAAATTGAATAAACAAACCTTGCCGTTACGTTCATTGATGAAGTGATAAAATTTCATCGCATGCGCAAGTTCTTCTTCGTATTGTTTACGCATCCAATGCCCAAATCCAGTAAATACGGTTGCGTCCAATGCCGCAGCCAATCCTAAATAAGTGTACGCCGCATCAAATTCATGATGCATCTGCAAATTTAATCCCTCTTCTATTTTTTGACTTAATTTCATATCATTTCCTTCAACAATTTATTGTTCCTCATAGTCAATATTACACGTTAAATACCTGCCTTAGAAGTATCAAAAACACAGTAAAGGCTGCAGTGATTTTAACGTTTCCCACTCTAAATCCTTAATTCTAAAAAGGAAACTTTTTTACAAAAATTTTTTGACCTCATAAGGGAAGTTGGGCAAAATGCCTTTCATGATTATAAAACCGAAAGTTCGTGGGTTTATATGCATTACGGCGCATCCGGAAGGATGCATGTCGCACATTCAAGAGCAAGTTGATTATGTACGCGCACAACAGCCGTTAAAAAATGCCCCTCGACGTGTACTTGTGATAGGCGCTTCAACGGGATATGGGTTGGCCAGTCGGATCGTTGCGACTATTGGCGGACATGCGGATACTTTCGGCATTTTTTACGAACGCCCCGGTGAAGATAATAAACCCGCTTCGGCCGGATGGTACAATTCGGTGGCTTTTGAAAAAGTGGCGCAAGCGTACGGCGTAAAAGCTTTTTCCATGAACGGTGATGCTTTTTCCAAAGATTTTAAAAATAAAGCTGTAAAAGCATTAAAAGAAAAAATAGGATCCGTCGATTGCATTATTTACAGCTTAGCGGCCCCCCAAAGGGTAGACGTTACGGGGGATGTTTACAAATCTGTCCTAAAACCTGTTGGCCAAAAATTTTCCGGAAAAACGGTTAATACCGACAAAGCCGAAGTATTTGAAACTACCATCGAATCTGCTACAGAAGACGAAATATTGCACACAAAAAAGGTTATGGGGGGCGAAGATTGGGAAGCCTGGATCCGTTTGCTGGAACAGGAAAAATTACTGGCAAATGGCGTGACAGCCCTGGCTTATTCCTACATAGGACCTGAAATCACGTGGCCCATTTACAAAGACGGAACCATTGGACGTGCCAAAGAGCATTTGGCCCAAACGGCAGAAACATTAAACCAATTTTTGCATAGTCAGCTGCAAGGGCGTGCACTTATCTCGGTTAACAAAGCAGTGGTTACGCAAGCGAGTTCTGCAATCCCAGTGGTCCCTCTGTACATTTCAATTTTATTTAAGGTAATGAAGGCAAAAGGATTGCACGAAGATTGTGTTCAACAAATGTACCGCTTGTTTGCTGCATTATTTGACAACCTATCAATTAAAAAAGAGAGCGAAACTTGCATTCGATTAGACGACTTGGAATTAATGCCCGAAGTACAATCGGAAGTAAAAGCGATTTGGCAAGGAATCAATTCTGGTAACCTATTCGAATTGAGTGATTTTCGTGGATATCAAGAAAATTTTCTGAAACTTTTTGGGTTTGGATTCAAAGATGTTGATTACGAACAGGATGTTGATCCCAAACGTACGTTTTTAAACTTAATGGACTGATTGCATGCAGGACGATGTTTGCAAAGAACTAAAAAATTTGCTAAACAGCCAAATAACCCTTTACGAAAAGAGCGTGTTTCCGTTAGATGCGGGTGTCTTACAAAAATTTTTACAAACAGCTCGCAGTGTTGCTACGGTGGAACCTATTTCCGCAACAAGCCAAACAATTGCAATGCCACCAACCTCTCCATTGATACAGGAAGATTTAATACCTACATCGGAACAATTAACTTTACCATCGGGTACCAAGCAAGAATGTTGGCAGTGGTTAAAAAATCGCGTTTTAACGTGTCCTACCTGTCTATCGCACGTGCATCCAGGTAAAAAGGTTGTATTCGGAAGCGGCAACTTAGATGCGGATATATTCTTTTGCGGCGAGGCGCCGGGAGCCGATGAAGAAGAGCAAGGGGAAGTCTTTGTCGGACGGGCCGGTCAACTACTGACAAAGATTATTGAAGCCATGGGCCTCCATCGTTCTCACGTATACATTGGCAACATCATGAACTGGCGCCCCGAGACTCCCAATATGATTGGGAACCGTCCACCCACGCAGGCGGAAATGGAATTTTGTTTACCCTACCTCAAGGGGCAGGTAGATATTGTCCAACCCAAGGTAATTGTTGCTTTGGGAGCCACCGCGGTGAACGGTTTATTTGGACATGATGCTTCCAGACGCATGCGCGATTGTCGGGGTCAATGGTTTTCCTTCCATAAAATTCCATTGCTGGTCACCTACCATCCTTCTTATCTATTACGTAATGCCACCAAAGAAGCCAAAAGAACCGTCTGGGAAGACATGTTACATGTCATGGAATTTCTCCACATGCCCATTTCCGACAAACAAAAACGCTATTTTCTTTAAATGAGATCCTTACGTACGTAACACATGTGTACGTTGGTTATTTTTTTAGTTTCAAAATAGCACACTTGCATATCGTATTCACATTTAACTCGATATCCCTCCGAGGTATGTGGGTAAAACACTTGATATTTCTACATTTTTATCCTTATTACTACCGGACGACAATTGCGGTACACTAAATAATGAACAGAAAATAAAATTGGAGTACGATTAATATACCTAACAAAAAGTAAGTGCCGTATACAAATTCGTTGCGAACACGTTGAATCCGCGGGGTCTTTTGAGATTTTTGCACTTTATCAAAAGCAAAACAATGCGTAATATCTTTTGGGTTCCCCATGATATTAATAAATAACAGATTGCAATATTTCGCAAATAAATAATACCATTTTTACACTTTCGCGCGTGAAATAGTAACGAAAACAAAGCTGTTTTTAGTGAAAGACGCAATATAGGACCTTAGCCAAGAGAACTTTATATCTACCTACTTAAAACAAAGACTCTTGTTCACATTTCAGAGGAAACTAACAAGGTATGAGAAAGATCGGGTTGCAAATACGCTTTGGATCGCTCAAAAAATTCTTCCAATGATATATCGTCGATGGCTTTGTCATAATTTAGCCAAGCGTCTTGAGGTAAATCAAATAATGCATTGATGCCGGCGTAAAATGCTTTTTTGGCGATTGTTTGCAAACGCGTTTTCTGACTCACTTTAAGATGTGCTCGACATAGGTCAAATTCTTTAGAAGATATTTGATAATCCAAAACACGTTGTGTCGCTTTGAACATTTCTGCTTCAACCGTCTTCAAATGGGATGCCTGAGTACTTGCAAACAAACATAACATACCTCGATTCAATCCCGTTAAACGCGTTGCTCCAACCGTATAAGCCAAACCTAATTTCTCCCTTACTTCGATGACAAATTGGCTCGACAAACCATTGAATAATTCTTCCAAATAATCGGCCACATAATAATCTTTTGAACATACGCCTGCCATTGGGTAAGCTTGGAAAACCATTGATTGTTCTTTGTTTAATTGGCATTCACAAAACCGTTCGGAAGTAAAAAAGATGTCATCAGATACTTTCTCAAAACAACTTTCAGAAATTTCATCACCAATAGGCTCCAATAACTTTATTAATTTATCCGCAGGCAGCGGACTGACCGCCGATATGACGCAATTGGAACTGACAAAAATTTTTCTAAAATAGTGCCAACAGTGTTCTAATCGCAGTGTTTTTACGTCTTCATCAATACCATACTGACCTATAGCATAAGGATGTTGCCCAAAAAATTGATGACGCATTCTTTTAAATCCAACATAAAATACATCATCCATCATCTCCTGAATGGAAGCCCGTTGAGAAGCTTTTTCAATTTCAAATGTTTCCTCTTTAAATCGAGGCATACTCAGAATTTCCCTCAACAAATGACATCCCATAGCCGTATTTTGAGATAAAGCTTCAAAAGCCAATCCTATATGATTAGTCCCTGTAAAACTATTAAATTGGCCCCCTATTGCGTCAATAGTTTCCGCAATTTCACGTGCCGTATGCTTTTGGGTATCTTTCATCAACAAAGAAGCTACCAAATGCGAAATACCTCTTTGATGTACAGGTTCATACAAAGCACCCCCCAAACTGAGTACTTGTACGTGCGTTTTGGGGAAAGACGGATTATACTGCATCACCAAACGTACGCCATTTGGTAAGGTTGTTGATTCCACAGGATGCGTACGCGTCACCGCAGATTTTTTTAAAAAGCCTTTTTCCAATGCTTTTGGTTCTAAAGACACTTTGGTACAAATTGCGGGCTTCAAATATTTGCGCACAATCGCTATTACGCTTTTTGCATCTAATTGTTTCAATTGTTCCAAATAGTGCCGCGCATACTGTAGATCTCCCAAGCAAGTGTCAGCCCATCCTAAATGGTGTGCTCGCCCTGACACCGTTTTTTGAGAATCTATTTCCGATATAATTGCTTGGTTAAGTGCCTTCTGCACATGCTTTGCTTCAATACCCGCTTCCGCCATGCACTGCAAATTCTTTGATAAAAATTCCTCCACACAAACACGCTTTTCTCCATCACACACGTACTGTATCCAAAATAATCCTTGATCAGCCATCCAAGTGGACACATCGATGGAATAAACGTATCTTAACTCTTCTCTCAACTTTTGATGTAGAAGTGAGCTGTCACCGCAACCCAGTACATTGGACAAAACTTGCAACTTAGCTCCATCTTTGTGACCTAACCCTGGAATTTTAAATGCCAATGCTCCACGTACCAACTGATAGTCTCCATAAAAACGTTCCACTCTTTCCGCCATTTGGAAAGGTTCTCGAGGGATCAAAATCGGTTGCAAACTCCTTGGCAAACATGCGGAAAAATAATGATTCACCCTTTCTTGAATCCACTCAAATGACAAATTACCCACAATAACCAACGTCATGTTATTGATGAGATAGCGCTTGTGCCAGTATTCCATCAAATCTTCCCGCGCCAATTGTTCAAAAATACTTTTAATACCGATGATAGGGAATCGATACGGATGCTTACGAAACGCATTTTCAAATACCACTTGATTGAGTCGATCATCCGGATCATCGTTGCACATATCAATCTCACGCAAAATCACCTTTTTTTCTTTGAGCATTTCTTCTTCTGGAAATGTAGGATGCAGCAGCATATCGCTTAAAATATCCAACCCCAATTCCACAGATTCCGACGAACCATCGTAGGTATAAACGGTCCTATCAAACGACGTGTAGGCATTAAGGCTAGCTCCCAAAGCTTGAGCTTCCGAAAAAATATCCGCGTACGTACGCCGCTCCGTCCCTTTAAAAACCATGTGTTCCACGAAATGGGAAATACCCGCACCCAAATATTCGTCTTCGTGAATGCTGCCCGTTTTTACCCACGCCTGAATTGCAACCAAACCGGTGTGATCAACGGGTAAAAAAATGACCTTGAATCCATTGGACAGTGTGAAACAGTACGGCCTATAAGTCAAAAATTCTTCAAATGAACACATATCCAACTTATTTCATTGTCTCAAAAAAAGCCAGCACTGTAAAGTTGAAAACCTTTTTTTATAATTCAAAAAATAAACCCTACGTATTCTCGTAGGGTTTATAAATTTTCAAGCCTTAGTCACATATTCGGACACCACGACATATGATTTCCTGATTTCATACTTACATGGCAATGGGGACACATCGCATCGGGATTCTGGGGGCAATAATGTTCATCGTGCCCTTCTTGACCACAATAGGAACATACTACAGCCATCACTGGCAGTGTTGCTATTAGTTTAAACGTAATTAAATATAGATATTTTTTTCATTTTCATGGAGGTCATCCTGTTAATTATTTTAATGTTGGCAAGCTTTTTTAATCTTTTTTACAAATTACTTTTACCCACTTGAAGTTTAAGAATAAGTTAAATATTCGTTAAGCACAAACTATTTTTTCTTGTGCTATACACCTATCATAGCGCTTAGTGGACATTTCCAGCAACACTCTATTGCTCTTCTATTTCACATGGCAGCCCCTACGGCAGCAATCAAAATTTTTGTTGGAAGCACTCTAGGCTTACGGTGAAACTTCTTTACATACATTGTTCCATCATTGAGATAAGAGCTCCCTCAAAAGGCGATCCACTTCACTTACCGGAACTTTCCCCTGCGTACGCTTTACGACTTGCCCCTTTAACACGTTCAAAGCCTTTTCTTTTCCGGAACGAAATTCTTCGGCAGGTTTTGGGAAAGCGTCTATCACTTCCGCACACATCATTTTCAAAGCATCCACATCTATGGCAATTTCTAACCCTTTATCTTTCACAATCTTCTGGGGATCTTCGCCTGTCTTAAACATGGACTCAAATACCTCTTTTGCACTCTGTTTAGATATTACACCCGAATCTACCAACTCCACCAATGCTGCAACCTGACGAGACTCCATCTTTAAATTTTTCCAAGCCTGATGCATATCTTCCGCGGCAAGCTCTCTCAACAAATCGTTTGCAATCCAATTGGCAATACCCAGAGGATTTTTCGCATAAAAACCCAAAGCGGATTCAAAAAAATCGCTTAATCGTTTATCGGGACAAATGACGGAGGTCACCGTATACGGCAATTGTAATGTCCGTAAATAACGTTCCTGCTTGTCGAATGGAAACTCCGGCAAAGTTTTTTCCTGAGTCTGGATATCTGCTTCCGACAAACAAATTGGGCATAAATCTGGATCCGTAAAATAACGGTAATCATGGGCATCTTCTTTGGATCGCATGACAAAGCTCTCGGACCTATCCGCATCCCAGCGTCGCGTTTCCTGCACAACGCCTTTACCCTGTTCAATGGCCTGCAATTGTCGATTGACTTCATGCCGAACGCCATTGCACACACCTGAAATCGAATTCAAATTCTTCAACTCAACTTTGGTCCCCAGGTCGGTTGCTCCCCGAGGTCTTAGGCTGATGTTTGCATCGCAGCGCAACTGTCCTTTTTCCATATCGCAATCGGAAGCCCCAACGTACTGCAAATGCATGACCAAAGATTTTAAATAGGCAAAAACCTCTTCCGGAGAGTGCATATCGGGCTCGGATACAATTTCGATGAGCGGTGTACCCGCACGATTGTAATCGATCCAGGATTCCTGCCCGAAATGGGTTAACTTACCCACATCTTCTTCCAAATGAATTCGATTCAAAGCTACCTTGCGATGTTTTCCTTGAATGTTCCTGGCAGGACCTTCAAGTTCAATTTCGACATGTCCACCGCGACATAGCGGTTGATCGAATTGGGAAATCTGATAATTTTTAGGCGCATCCGGATAAAAATAATTTTTACGATCCCATTTGCATTGACGAGCAATCTCGCAATCAAATACCAAACCCACTTGCACCGTCTTTAAAACGGCCGCCTTATTTAGTACCGGCAAAGAACCCGGCAATCCCAAAACAACTTCATCCACCAAGGTATTCGGTTCGACACCATAACGATAAGGTATTTGCGTAAACAATTTCGATTGCGTCTTTAATTGAACGTGAACTTCTAACCCAATAACAGCTTCGTATTGCGTCATATTAAAATAGATCAAAGATTCGGAATTTTGAGATTAAAAGGATGACATTTTTCAAATGCATACGCCATCGACAATAAGGTTGTTTCTTCCCACGGTTTTCCAATAAGTTGGCATCCTATGGGCAACCCATTGCCGGTAAAACCACACGGAAAAGAAATTGCAGGCAATCCAGCCAAATTAACGGAAATTGTATAAATGTCGCTCAAGTACATTGCCAATGGACTATTCGTCTTTTCGCCTTTTTTAAAAGCCGGCATGGGTGAAGTAGGTGTCACCAAGGCGTCTACTTCCGCAAATGCACGCATAAAATCATTGTAAATAAGCCGCCTTACCTTTTGAGCTTTGCCGTAAAACGCATCGTAGTAACCACTACTGAGGACGTAAGTTCCCAATAAAATGCGGCGCTTGACCTCTTCCCCTAATCCTTCACTCCTGGACCAATCGTAAACTTCATCAATATTCTTTGCACGTGGGCTACGATAAGTGTAACGAATGCCATCGTAACGCGCTAAATTGGAAGATGCTTCCGCGGTGGCGATGATATAGTAAACTGGAATTGCATACCCCAGAGAGGTCAAATGAATCGGCCTTACAACGTATCCTTGCGTTTCATAAAAATGAATTGCCTTTTCCACTGAAGATTTTACCTCCGAATCCAATCCTTCTCCAAAGTACTCTTCCGGAACTCCCAATGTCCACTTTTTCCCTTCATTCGCCTGTATGGCAGCTAAGTAATCCGGAACGTGTATACGTGCGCACGTCGAATCCTTGGGATCGGCTCCCGATAAAATTTGCAAAAGGGCTGCGACACCCCCTGTGGTGCGCGCCAACGGACCTGCTTGGTCCAATGAGCTTGCATAGGCAACCATACCGTAACGACTGATCCGTCCGTAAGAAGGTTTCAATCCTACAATTCCGCACATAGAAGCCGGTTGACGAACGGATCCACCCGTATCCGTACCCAATGCCAAAGGAACCTCGCCTGCGGCAACGGCAGCCGCACTTCCGGAACTACTACCCCCTGGAATTCTATCCAAATCCCACGGATTGCTCGTTACCTGAAAGGCAGAATTTTCAGAAGAAGAGCCCATGGCAAATTCATCCATATTAAGTCTTCCCCACAAAACGGCTCCGGCACCCTTTAATTTTTTCACCACGGTTGCATCGTAGGGACTCACAAAACGTTCCAATATGCGACTTCCGCAGGTCAAATGTTGATCTTTTTCGGCAAAAATATCTTTGAGTCCCACCGGTATACCGTCCAATCTACCGAAACTTTGTCCTCTAGCACGACGTACATCGGATGCTTCGGCTTCGGCGAGCGTCTTCTTTTCGTCAAAACTCAAAAATGCCTTTACGAATTTATCCACCGCATGAGTTCGTTCAATAAAAGCTTTCGTCAATTCAACGGATGAGAATTGTCTTTTCTCCAATCCCTCACTCAATTGTTCAAGCGTACCAAAAATCAGGTCCTCCATACTACAAAACCCGTGGCACTACGATTTGTTTTTCTTTCATTTCTGGAGCATTGCGAGACAAAAAATCAACGCCGTTTTCACGGCACTCTGGAGCATCTTCGGCCCAAAAATTACCCTCGTGAGAAAAAGAATGCACCATAGGTTCTAAATTTTCCACATCCGCTTCGCATACCTTTGAACAGTACCCAACAATATCTTGCAACTGATTTAAAAATATTTCACGCTCACGCTCATCAAGTTCAATACGAGCTAATTTAGCCAAATGATCGATATCGATCTCCGAATGCATCATATAGCCTGCTTCCTTATTTGATAGGTGTAATTTCTTTCCAAATGAGCCTGTAATTTCTCAAAAACATCGTTCACCTCTTCATCCGTTAGGGTTCCTATATTTGAATCAAATGCGATTGAAAATGCGAGACTTTTTTTCTCACTATTCGACGCATCACAGAAAACATCGAAAATATTTACACATTTCAATTGCATCGGACGTTGAATAATTTTGCGAACCGATTTTTCAACATTTTGACGTACTGTCTCGGCCAATGTATCTGTGTCTACCCACAAAGCTAAATCCTTACGCACGGCAGGGTATTCCGAATAGACCCGAAAACTTTTGTGATCTTTTATGCGTAGTTTATCCGGTATCCAACAACATTCTCCCGCCAAAACAACCGCTTCTTTAAACCATCGACGCGTAAAACTTAAATTCACGTATCCAAAACTGGCTTCAAAGCCGCGTTGTTCCCATGCGCCCACGGTTCCGTCATAATCCTTTTGCCACAAGGCATTCGCCCGTTTTGCAGCACTTTGTATCATTTCATTCGTTCCTCCACTCGCCACCGTCATCGCACGTACCAGCGCCTGCGCATCGTAAAAATCAAACGGAGGTATCTCTTGCCATCGTTTAATGTCGGTCGAACACACCACAAATGCACTTGCAAACAACTCGCACAATTGACCATCTTTTTGAACTCGAAATACACATCCCGATTCAAATAAACGTTCCACATCGTTGCCGTGGTGTCGGTTGTCGCACAAAGCATTCAATAGTCCCGGGATGAGGGAAGAACGCAAACACGCATGCTCGGCACTTAACGGATTGAACATCTGCAACGCCTTTAATGTTTCTTCCGACATTAAATTTTCATACAAAGAGGCCGGCTGCAAGCTATCCGTGTAACATTCTAAAAATCCGTGTGCGGATAACAGTTGCGCATGCCTCCTTTTTAGGAGATGTACGTCTGAAGTATTCAAGCAACATGCGGGTCCTTCGGGCATTTTAGAAGGTATAGAATCGGTTCCAAACAAACGTAAAAACTCTTCAACCAAATCCACGATTTGTGCAACATCGGCCCGATGGGTAGGGATTGTTGCCTCCCAGCATTCATTGCCACAAGGTACGACTTTAAATCCTAATCTTTTTAAAGTATCGACAAAAAACTTTGGGTCCACGTGAAAACCTAACAATTTTTCCACCCGAGGAAATTCAAGTTTTACTTTACGTAGCGGAACAGCATCGGATCCCGCAAACACATATTGTTCGCATACAATTTTATCGTCCATGGATAACAGTAATTGGACGGCTCTGCACAAAGCTTCTCGCGCACGCGTTTTATCCACGTGACGTTCAAAACGGTAGGAACTATCCGAACTTAGATCCAACTTGTGAGAAGACCTACGTATGATATCCGCTTGAAAATGGGCACTTTCCAAAAAAACGGCCGTTGTGGTTGCTTTAATTTCACTTTCTTCTCCTCCCATAATACCTGCAATCGCCAAAGGTTTATCGCAGTCTGCAATAAGCAAAGTATTTTCCGGCAAAGACCTCGTAACTCCATCCAATGTTCTCATACATTCTCCCACACGCGCACCACGTACGCAAATACGATCCCCGTGTATAAGATCCCAATCAAAGGCGTGTAACGGTTGACCTTTCTCCAAAAGTACAAAATTGGTTACATCCACCACGTTGTTGACGGGACGCAAGCCCACCGATTGCAGTGCATTTTTTAACCAATCCGGACTAGGACCTACGTGCACGTTTTTCAAAAGGCAACCCGCATAGTAATCGCACGCATCCGAATTGAGTTCCACCGATATATTTTTTCCCGGAGGCAAATCTAGCAAACATTCGGGATAAATAATGGGTAAATCCAGTGCAGCGCTCAATTCTCTCGCTATTCCCAAGTAACTCAAACAATCCCCACGATTGGAGGTAATGGCTAGATCAATAACCGTATCGCTTTGATCCGCAAAAAGCTTTGCTAAAGGCTCTCCAACATTTGGATGCAAGTCATTGAGAATGTATAAGCCCGCACCCTCTTTCCCCAATCCCAATTCGTTGGCGCTGCACATCATACCGCATGATTCAACATCCCGTATGCGTGTCTTTTTTAAAACAATCTCTCCCAATTGTGAACCCGGTAACGCAACGGGAACCAAATCCCATTCTTTAAAATTCGTCGCCCCGCAAACGATTTGCAACGCACTATCTCGCCCAATATCTACCTCGCAAACACTCAATCGATCGGCATGGGGATGTTTTTCTTTTTTTAGAACACGACCTACAGCCAAATCACCTTTGCCGCAATATCCAATCGTCTCAACATTTTCCACTTCGAACCCCAACCCTATCAAGACTTCGCACAATTCCATCGCAGACCGATTGAAATGGATGTACCGTTCTAAGGTATTTAAAGCGACTTTCATACCTCGAAAGTAAAATCTCTACGGGCAACTTTGTCAACGCGAATTTAAATCGTAAGTTATTCGAAAATTTCTAATTACAACCTCTACCAATGAATACGAACGCATCCACTTTGACCCGCTAAACGCTCTTTCACCTTGTAATCCTTTTGCCCATTACCCCCATTCCCAAACTGACCCAACATTTCAACTTGCTGTCCGGTACAATGACTCGTACTACCTCTTGCTGCCGGCACACCCACTGCTCCTCCACCGCAATGAATTTCCAAAGAATGAACGTGGACCGTAGTTGCCTCACCTGCAGCTAGCTCTGAAGCTTGCCCAACATAAATGGAAACGATGCCTCCACTTTGTACACCCTCGATTCTCTCCGTCCTAAAAGTACCCGAACCTCCACCGTTTCCACTAATGTTAAAATCTGTTAAATATTGTACATCGAGATAAATTCTCATATTGCTTTGCGATTTTGTTCTCGCATCGGCATTCGTCAACCAACTGTTTTCATTTATTTGATTAGCCCCACGATCTGTAACATTGTGAGAAAAAGAAACACCATAAGAGTAAACGTAATCTTTCTGTTTTCTATCATTGTATATCATATTTAACACAAAATTTCTTGTTTCCTTATCTTTAAGTTCTACGCATTGATTAAATCGAGGTAGGTTATGAGGATTATCATTCCTATAGACCAAAAATTCATTACTTGTTGCTGGGAATCTACTCATACGTCTGGTAACATTGGTTACACGCGCTGGACCTGTAACACATATGGGTGTTTTACTCCATATCCATCCTCTCCATGAATGATATTCTAAGTTTAGATCGCTTATTTGCTCCACCGGGACGCCCCAATCTCGATACTGCAAAGCGGGACTACCGCTTCCGCCTGCACCAATCGCTTCGATCGTAATGCTATGCACGCCTTCCGGAATTGTCCAAAAGTGCTTCCCCGGCTGATCAAAAACGACCTGCCCATGATCTTGTTCGACAACCATATCAGCTACCTCACAAACATCCTCTACCGTAGAAATTTTAAGATCCTCCAACAAATGATCGTACGCTTCATCACATTTGTGCAATTTTTCTAGTTCACACGCAACACTTCGCTCGCGCATGGAAACGTACAACCAGAGCGTAAAAAAAGAATCTACATCGATGCAAAAATGCTTGTCTTTACAATTACACCAAGTGACGTGGGGAGAAAACAAACTTAAGTAAGGTTCGCACGCAGGGTCCAAATGTTGCATTAATTTTACAATATTACTCGCCACATTGTCCAATTCTGATAACCGTTTAAAGGCATCCCAGGCAGCATGACTTATCTTGAGTTTATCTAAAAACTTGCAAGGAACGAGGATGAAAGTAGAAGGCTTACACGTTAAAGGAGAAGACCACGCGTCGGTTGGATGTAAAGATAAATCCCTGCATTTATCCATGAGCAAATCGTTAAAAAAATGTGTCGTATAGCTTAGAACATTTAGGAAATCAGCTGTAGATAATAATGAAAGTGCTTCCATTAAATGCTGTCGATGTGCTCGTATCGGTTCGATAAAATACTGCTCCCAAATATCGCGCACTTTTTGGATATCTTTTTGCGTAATATCCAATGGAAGACCCACTAAACAATCTTCGTTATCCTGATAGGCATAGTGTTGCAACACGCAGTCCGGTTGCTTCATTAAATGTGGCAACGTATGCTGAAAATAGGGATATCCCCACGCGTAATTGGCAATACTACCACACACCCAATAATTCCCAAACTGAACGGCAAATGGAGGAACGGATTTGTATTTTCGGTACAAATTCAGAACGTGCGGCAATTCTTCTGCGGAAAAAGACTTTCTGCAAAAAATTTCTGCAGGAATATACAAAAAACCTTTATCTTTTTGATTATTTGAATCTTTTAAAACAAAAGTCGGACAATGGGGAAATGCAAACAGCATTTCGGTAGCCAAACACAAAGCTACAGTAAAATATTTACTGTACTTGAACATGCAAGATTATCATCTTTTAACAAAAAACTTTTTGTCAACTCCTAAAGTTATTAAAAAATAGCCTTGTACACGTAAACACTTACTATCTACATAATAGTCATGTTACGTAAAATTTCAAAGTGGATAAACAAAAAAATTCAGAAAATCCGTTCCAAACATTTCTTTCACGAATATGGATATAAATTAAAAAATTTCGACATTGAACCTTACGGTCTTATGGAATACGCCCAATGGTTGCATCCTTATGAAACCGAAAAAGAAATCACAAAGCAATTGTTGCAATTCTATGAGCAATATATTCCCAAAGACAGTTTTGCCATCGACATCGGCGCACACACGGGAGATACAACCGTTCCCATGGCCGTTGTCGCTGGATCTAAAGGATTAGTACTCGGATTAGAACCCAATCCATACGTCTTTAAGATTTTAGAGCGCAATGCACAACTTAATAAAAATCTTGCGCAGATCATTCCACTGTGTTGTGCGGCCACTTCAGAAAACGGGACATTTGAGTTTAATTACTCCGATGCATCTTTCTGTAATGGAGGATTTTTATCTAAAATTCAGACAAAACCTCATCATCATTCCCATAAACTAACGGTAAAAGGCATAAATCTTTCAACTTATTTAAACGAAAATATGAAAGCGTACTTACCAAAGTTAAGTTTCATTAAAATTGATACCGAAGGATATGACAAAGATGTCTTACTGAGCTTAACCAATATCATAACAACTTACCATCCTATTATTATGTCAGAGTGTTACAAACGTTTAACAAAAGAAGAACGCTTCTCACTATTTAACGTTTTTGAAGATTTCGGTTCTTATAAGCTATTTAAATTAGATGATAATAGGCACGTTTCAACCATTCACATCTCATCGGGTGAAATGATGTTGAGTGAACCACATTTTAACTTCGTTGCCCTACCTGAGTGAGTTAAAGGCATGCACCCATTTTAATGGTCAAATGCAAAATTATTTTAATTCTCGACGATAGGCATCGTGCAACCTAAATAGTCCCACACAGTTTCTGTTTTCGTCAAAAACCGGCAGTATGCTCAATTGGCGAGGTCGGTCTTCCATTAAACGTACCGCATCTCCCAGACTCAAAGAAGTCGCAACGGTAATGGGGTGCGTTTGCATAATATCTTTGGCAAACACTTGCTCTATGTCTTTACAGGATTGCAAGCATCGACGAACATCCCCGTCCGTAATTAATCCCAACAATCGTTTACCATCCTCCAAAACAAATGCCGCTCCCAAAGGTTTTTCCGTCATCTCAATCACAATACAGCGTAAAGAAGCTTCTTGAGAAACGCAGGCCACCTGCGATAGAGGACAAGTGAATTCTCCCACCGTCTTGCCCAAATTTTTCCCCAACTGTCCACCGGGATGAAACCTAAAAAAGTCGTTCTTTTGAAAGCCCTTTGCTTCCATCAACGCACAGGCCAAGGCATCTCCTAAAGCTAAGGCAACCGTCGTACTCGACGTAGGTATGAATCCCAACGGGTCTGCTTCGCGCACGATAGAGGCATCCAAAATAAAGTCCGCTTGCCTGGCTAAAGGAGAAGCAAGATTACCCACCAAGGCAATGATGGGTGAGTTAAATTGTTTCAAAATCGGTATTAAACGCAGCACTTCTTCGGTACTACCACTGCGCGACAACAAAATGCTTGGATCCCCCTCCGAGTAAATGCCAAAATCCCCATGCATAGCCTCAGCTGGATGTAAAAATACAGCGCGCGTTCCCGTACTATTGAACGTTGAAGCCAACTTTTGGGCAATATACCCTGATTTTCCGATGCCGGCAAATACAACCTTGCCCGGGTGATTCAAAATAACGGAGACAACTTTTGCAAAAGATACTTCATCAAAACGCTCATATATTCTTGAGAGGCTGGCAATTTCTTCAGCTAAAACTTTCTTACCAACACAATGCATACAAAGCCTAAAAGCTTAACGACGTATTCTTTGTAGAACACTTCCGGCAACATTGTTCTTCACAATTATCCACGTTAAAATATACTGCACCACAGTGCTTACAATAAAAAACATGGCGCAATTTTAATAACACATAATCTTTGAGAACACATCTTTCAAAACTTGCCTGCCAAACGACAAATAAAATAATTGTTGCACAGTAAAAAAGGCTTAGGCAGTACTCTAAAGATCCCATTTTAGCAAAAATCTTCCTCCTTAAAAAGCCCCATTTTTTGCTGGTAAATTTTTAAATTCACTTATTTTCAGGACTTTTATCTTCAGCAGCATTTGCCGTTTCGCTAGCCTCAACGGCAGACTGCAATTTTTTAGGGACAGGTTTCCTACGGCGTTTTTCGCTCACTTGATGCGACACATATTCAATAAGACCCATAGGCGCACCATCGCCTACACGAGGTATCAATTTGTAAATACGTGTATATCCACCTTCGCGATCTAAAAATTGTTGCACATCCTCCGCAAATAACTTACGAACGGCTACCTTACTGCGTACGCGTGCAAGAGCCAAACGACGAAAGTGCAATTTTTTCTCCACATTCTCCGCTTTTGAGGCTTTTTTTGCTAAAGTAATCACCTTTTCTGCAAACGGGCGCAAAGCTTTTGCCTTCACCAAAGTTGTTTTAATTCTTCCGTATGTAAATAACTGAGTTGCCAAGTTTGCAATCAAAGATTCACGATGTTCTTTCTTTACCCCCAACTCAAAACGATGTTTTGTGTGACGCATAATTTAACACTTTTCAAATAATAGTTGAAGTTGTATCCAGCAAACGTTCATCAATCTTCATGCCTAAGGACAGTCCCAATTGCTCCAATTTTGCCTTAATTTCATTCAAAGATTTTTTACCAAAATTCCTATACTTCAACATTTCTGCTTCCGTTTTACGCGCCAATTCACCCACCGTCAAAATATTTGCGTTGTTTAAACAATTTGCAGCGCGTACGGAAAGTTCAATCTCATTGACACTCATATTTAATAATTTGCGCAAACGATTTTGTTCCTCACTTGCTTCCTTTTTCTTGTCTTCAAATTCAAACTCCTGTGTCGTAAAGCGATCGAACAATTTCAAATGATGTAAAAGAATAACCGTCGCTTCCTTCAAGGCTTCTTCTGGAGCAATGCGACCATCCGTTGTAACCTCCAAATATAACTTATCAAAGTCGGTCATTTTCCCAACACGGGTACTTTCGACATTGTATTTCACCAACCTGACCGGACTAAACAAGCAATCAATTGGGATAACACCAATCGGTTGGTTTTCTTCCTTATTGTCATCCGCAAGACGATACCCACGTCCCATAACGACTTTCAATTCAGCCTGAAACCGCTGTTCTTTGCTCAATGTACAAATAATTTGTTCCGGATTAACAATTTCAATACCGGGTGCCAATTGAATGTCTCCAGCAATCACTTCACCTCTACGCGTAACATCGATATGCAATACAACGGGCTCACGTTGCGTACTTTTAAGAAGAACTTTTTTTAGGTTTAATACGATTTCTGTAACATCTTCAATAATACCCTCACAGCTTTGAAATTCGTGATTAATCCCCTCTATCCTAACGGAAGCAATTGCGGCACTTTCAATAGAACTCAACAAAACTCGACGCAGTGCATTGCCTACTGTATGTCCAAAACCTTTTTCAAAAGGGTCTGCGATGAAACAAGCAAATGTGGGAGTTGCCGTTTCCTCTACCCTTATCAATCGGCTGGGTAACTCAAATTTTCCTAATCGTTTAGCCATGAATTTATTAGTTAAGATTAACGACTGTAGTATTCTACAATCAATTGTTCATTAATTTCAGGAAGCATCTCTTCTCGTGAGGGATATCGATTTACAACACCATTAAAGGCGTCTGGCTGCACCGATAACCATGCCGGACAATTACGATAATGGGTATCCTCCAAATTACGCGTTGCCAGTTGACGCGAAGAAATTTTTTCACTCATTACAACAGTATCGCCTGGACTGCAAGCAAAGCTAGCGATGTTCACCTTGCGTCCATTGACACACACATGCCCATGCCCTACTAATTGCCTTGCCGAACGTCTGGTTTTGGCAAATCCTAACAAATAGACTATATTATCCAAGCGACACTCGAGCAAACGTAAAAATGTTTCACCCGTAATGCCTCGCATGTTTTTGGCTTTCAAAAAAGTCAAATGAAATTGCTTTTCGGATAAACCAAACATAAAACGCAATTTTTGCTTCTCGTTGAGCCCCAAAGAATAATCGTTAACCCGTCTCTTTAAACGAGCCCCATGCATACCTGGCAAATAAGGCTTCTTTTCATACGCCTTATTCAATGGGAAAATAGCCATCTTAAAGCGACGATTAATACGAGTCGTAGGTCCAATATAACGCATCTTAAAAATCTCTAAATGTTAAACTCTTCGTCTCTTTGGAGGACGACACCCATTATGAGGAACAGGCGTAACATCCTTAATACTCAAAACAGTTAATCCCAACGTTTGCAACGTTCTAATTGCAGAATCACGCCCCATACCCGGCCCCTTGACTTTAACCACAATTTCTTTTAAGCCGTGCCCCATAGCGATCTTAGCAGCTTCGGTGGTTACCACTTGCGCTGCATAAGCCGTCGATTTCCGTGATCCTTTAAAATTACAACGTCCAGCACTTGACCAAGCTAACACATTTCCGTGCACATCAGAAAATGTAACTTTTGTGTTATTAAAGGAGGCCAAAATATGACAAACCCCTGTGGTAACATTCTTACTACCTTTAGCACGCTTAATTTTTAAACCATCTTCTAATCCTTCCTGGATCAGCAAAGAATTAGCACTTTTTTTTTCAACTGCACCTTTTGTGCCTTGACCAGCAACTGTAACGGACCCTACTTCTACTTTTTTTTCAGATTTTAAATTTTCATCCATAAACATTTTTCGCTCACAATGTTACTTTTTCGTGACCACACCCACCGTTTTGCGAGCCCCTTTACGCGTACGTGCATTGGTTTGCGTACGCTGACCACGCACGGGTAAACCTCTCAAATGACGCAATCCACGATAGCACCGAATCGCCTGCAAACGTTTAATATTTCCAATAATTTCCCGACGTAAATCACCTTCAATTTTATAACCTGAACGCGTGATTGCTTCGGTAATTTTATTGAGCTCCTCTTCATTTAAATCACGTGCCCGTTTGTCTGGATCCAATTGGGTAGTCTTAACGATTTCTAATGCACGCGTCAATCCAATACCGTAAACGTAACGCAACGCATAAGCCAACTTTTTATTTCCTGGTATTTCAACTCCGAGTAAACGAGGCATAATAATCTGCTTTTTTTATAACTCCTGTAATGTTAAAAGGAATGCGTTAATTTCTTAGACTTGTCAATATTTCTGGTAAATCTTTTGTAATTAACACCGTATGTTCAAAATGAGCACAATAATTGCCATCTTGCGTGACAATAGTCCACCCATCCGATAAAGTTTTTATCGCCGGAGATCCCAATGTTAACATAGGTTCAATGGCAATAACCATGCCAGCACGCAACAAAGGTCCACTATGCGGCGCACCAAAATTAGGAATTTGAGGTTCTTCGTGCATTTCACGACCCACACCATGACCTACCAATTCACGCACTACACCTAAGTGATTTTTTTCGGCAAAAGATTGAATAGCCCACGAAATATCTCCCACCCTATTGCCTGAAAGCGCTTGTTCTATACCTTTATGGAGAGCCTGTTCGGTCACCGTAAGTAAATTTTTAACCGGCTCTACCAACTGCCCTAATCCAATAGTACACGTATTGTCCCCAACAAATCCATTGTAATTAAGCGCCACATCCAAACTTACGATATCGCCCTCCTTCAAAAATTTTTCCTTACTCCCAATCCCATGTACTAATTGCTCATTGACCGAAACGCACATGTAAGCGGGAAATTCATTGCCTTTGCGGCCATAACCATAAGTTGAACTCACAGCACCACTTTCTTCCATAGCTTTTTTGGCAATTTGATCTAATTCGTACGTGCTTACCCCCGGTGTAACTGATCTTTTTACTTGATCAAGTACCCATGCGGCACAAGCTCCCGCTTCCCGTATTTTAGCAATTTCTTGATTCGTTTTCGCAATCATTTTAATTTTACTTTACTCTGATACCTTTGTTAAAGTAACGTCGTATTTAAAATCCACGCCAATAATCCCATAACAAACAAAACAAACACCGATATCCACAGTAACCGTAAACTGCTATCTTCTGTATCGGCCAATCTTTGAATTTGGGACATAAAAGTAAAACGTCCTTTTATTTTACCTTTTGCCAAAAATCCATCATAATTTCTTTGCAACAGGTAAGTTTCCAATTGTTTGATGGTATCCAATAAAACACCTACCGTAATAAGAGTTCCCGTACCACCAAAAAATAAAGCTACTTTGTAAGGTATCTTGTATAAGAAATACAGCAAATCTGGAAATAAAGCTATGACTGTCAAAAATATTGCACCCGCCAATGTCAATCGGGTCATCACAAAATCTAAAAACTGAGCTGTACCGTTGCCAGGCCGAACACCCGGGATATACCCACCATTCTTTTTTAAATCATCCGCCACTTGCAGCGGCTTAAACATGATGGAAACCCAAAAATAACTAAACCCTAATATCAGCAAACCGTAAACCGTGTAGTACAATCCAGAACCTTGCATAAGAATCATGGACCATTTTTGAAATACACTGACATCGAATGCAGCTCCCAAATAAGCTAATAATTGTTGGGGAAACATGATGAGAGCACTGGCAAAAATTACCGGCATCACGCCTGCATAATTGACTTTTAAGGGTAAAAAAGAACTCTGTCCTCCGTACATTTTACGTCCCACAACACGCTTTGCATACTGCACAACAATCTTCCGTTGGGCTTGCGTAACCGCAATCATCGCCGCCACCACAGCAAATAGTAAAACAATCATGAGTACCCCTTGAAGAAGGCCAAAATGCGTTCCATCTTCCATTCCCAAAGGTTTTGCAAACAAACTTCCAAATAAATATACACTTTGAGGTAACCCCGATAATATACCCACTGTAATTAACAGAGAAATACCATTGCCTACACCACGTTGCGTAATTTGTTCACCCAACCACGTCAAAATCAGGGTTCCCGTCGTTAGCAGCAATGTAGATACAAGCAAAAATGAAAAGCCACCGTATAAAGCAATGGGACCGTAGGTATTCACATCAAACCCTGGAAACAATTTATCCGGATAATTGGTAAACGCCATCATCAGCAACCATCCCTGAATAAAACAAATTATTAAAGTAAGATACCTCGTATACTGCATTAATCGTTGACGTCCAAATTCTCCTTCCTGTTGTAACTTGGCTAGAGAAGGCAGCATGGCCCCTAATAATTGGAATATGATCGACGCACTGATGAAAGGCATAATCCCAAGACCAAAAATTGCACCTTTTAAAAAAGCTCCCCCTGTAAACAAATTGTACAACCCTACCAACTGTCCTCCACCTAACATTTTTTGACTTTCAAAAAAGGATTTTAAAGTTGTTGGATCAATACCGGGCAATGGAATATTACAACCTATTCTTGCAACAAAGAGTAAAGACAAGGTAAACACGATCCTTTGCTTTAATTCTGGAATTTTTAAACAATTCAAAAAAGCAGCAATCATGACTCCCAAATTATATCGCAATAAACTGACCACCGACAGCTTCAAGTTTAGACTTAGCTCCGGCGGTAATCTTATCTACTTTAACAGAAAATGCACGCGTAACTTCTCCATCCCCCAGCAATTTTATAGGCATCGCTTGGGTGTTGACCAATCCTGCATGAAATAAGACATTATGATCTACAATGCCTGAAAAATCTTGGGCTAATTTTCCTTCCAAATCCGCCAAAGAAATCAGTTGATAGTGCGTTTTAAACTTTGCATTATTAAAACCTCTCTTGGGGAAACGACGATAGATCGGAATACCCGAAAAATTAGTAGGCGTAGCATACCCAGAACGAGCATTTCCTCCTTTATTACCGCGGGAAGAAGTCTTCCCATGACCGCTTCCACGACCACAACCCAAACGTTTTGCCTTTTTCGAACGGCCCGCAGTTCTTGGTAACTCACTCAACTTCATCCTCAAAACTCCTTCAACTAGTTTACACGCTTCCCTGATCTACATCTGCACTTCTCAGAGCCATCACTTGCTCTTTTGTACGTAATTTCAACAAGGCATCCAATGTTGCACGTACCATGGCGATGTGATTATTGGAACCCAATGACTTGGATAAAACATCTTTCACACCAACCACTTCCAATACAGCCCGAACACCTCCCCCTGCAATAACACCGGTACCTGGGCAAGCGGGTTTCAAAATAACGCGCCCACCATCCGCACATCCTGTGGTAACATGCGGGATTGTGGCATTGAGTAAAGAAATTTGAAAAACCCTCTTCTTGGCACTTCCACTCGCTTTACGAATAGCGTCCGACACTTCCTTAGATTTACCCTGACCAATACCTATCAACCCATTCTTATTACCCGCTACCACCAAAACTCCAAAACTAAAACGACGGCCTCCCTTGACAACTTTGGCACAACGATTAATATAAACTACCTTCTCGCTCCAACCTTGAATAGGTTCTGAGATAAGCAATTCAGATGGATTTCCTAAGTTTTCAAATTCTCGCGTAAGCTTACTTTCTTCTCTGACCTTCGTAACCATAAATACTTTTTAAAAATGAATATCTTGCGACCTAACAGCTTCCGCAAAAGCCTTTACACAACCATGATACGAGCGGCCGGAACGATCAAAAACAACCGATGCAATTCCCTTTGTTTTCAAGTAAGCTCCAAAAGTTTTTCCGAAAGTCTCTGAACCTGAATAATTAGGCTTCAAATGCTGTTCTTGCAAATCCTTAGATAAAGAAGACAACGCTTCGAGAGTTTTTCCAGTCGTATCATCTATACACTGTGCATACATGTGCTTATTGGAAAGACGCAAAGCTAAACGAGGTCGTTCCAAAGTACCTTTCACCTTTGAACGAATTCTAAAACGTCGACTTTTTTCCAAACGTTGCTTTTCAAACAATTTCATACCTTCAACTAAGCCTTTTTCTTACCTTCCTTATGACGAACAAATTCACCTGCAATGCGTACCCCTTTACCTTTATAAGGCTCAACCGGATAATAATACTTAATGTGTGCGGCGACCTGTCCAACCAAATGTTTATCAGCCCCTTCCACATGAACCTTCGTACCATCTTTAACCTGAACGGCGATACCTTCGGGAATTTTGTACTTTATAACGTGCGAAAACCCCAAAGATAAATCCAATACGTTTCCATTTAAGGCGGCTTTAAAACCTACGCCTTGTATTTCCAAATCTTTAGAAAATACCTCTTGTACACCGCGTACCATGTTTGCCAGTATGGAACGCGCTGTGCCGTGCATGGCCTGAGACAGTCGATCTGATCCCAAAGGAATAACGGTCAATGTATTGGAATCCTGCTGAATCTTAACGCAAGAAGCAAACGTCTTTTTTAGGACACCCTTAGGCCCTGTCACCGTAACCTCTGAACCTACAGTACTTACCTTAACCTTATCTCCCAACATGATGGGAAGTTTCCCCTTCCTGCTCATACTTACCACACTTTACAAATTAATTCACCACCCACGCACATCTGTCTCGCTTGTTTCCCACTTAAAATGCCTCTCGACGTAGACAAAATACATATACCTAAGCCACTTAACACACTTGGAATTTTATCTTTCTTTACGTACCAACGTGCACCCGGCTTGCTACAACGTTTTAAAACATTTAAAACCGAAATTCCTTTCACGTACTTCAATTGAATTTCCAAATCTTTCAACCCCTTTTCGTTACAAATCTCATTTACATTCGTAATATAACCTTCTTGTTTTAAAAGCAACGCTATCTCTTTACGCATATTTGAAAATTGCGTTTTACATGCTGACTTCCGCACACGAACCGCATTACGAATTATTGTCAAAAAATCACCTATCGTATCCATATTGTTACCAAGAAGCTTTTGTTACACCTGGCAGTAAACCTTTTAATGCAAATTCACGCAAAGTTAAACGCGAAACACCAAATTTTCTAAAATATCCACGCGCACGCCCGGTAATTGAACAGCGATTCCGCACGCGCACACGTGAAGAATTTCTAGGCAGCAAAGCCAACGCGCGTTGGACTTTAAAAAACTCTTCATCCGAGACCTCTAAATCCAATAATTTGGACTTCAACGCTCGACGCTTCTCCGAGTGTTTTTCAACCAAATACACACGCTTTTTATTTCGCTCCACAGAAGATTTTTTCGCCATAAAATTCCTTATTTCCTAAATACTACGCCCAACCCTTCCAATAAACTCAAACCTTCTTTGTCAGAACGCGCAGTTGTTACAATAGCAATATCCATCCCAATGTTCTGACGATTGCTAGATTCCACCTTAATTTCTGGGAAAATGGTATGATCTACTATGCCCACATTTAAATTACCTCGACGATCCATTTTCTTGGACACACCTCTAAAATCTCGAATCACTGGTAAAGCAATGTTGATTAAACGATATAAAAAATCGTACATGCGATTTCCCCGCAAAGTTACCTTAACTCCGGTAGGTACCCCTTGTCGCAATTTAAAATTTGAAATACTCTTTTTGGCTTTCGTAATCAAGGGCTTCTGCCCAGCTATCAAGCTCACTTCTTTGACCAATTGTTCCACATGTGCCTTATCGGCATCCGCATTAATTCTAGAATTCACAACAACTTTCTCAACCTTCGGTACAACATGAATATTTTCGTAACCAAATTGTTTCTTCAGAATTGGAATCACTTGCTTAAAATAATAATCTTTCAATGCAGGTACCGTTTTCATTTGACTGTTTTCCATTTAATTCTACATATCCTACTGCTGCAATTAACGCGCTGACCTTTTTTGAGCTCTTTTCTCCGCTTCTACCAAGGACATAACATTGGAATAATGAATCGGCATCTCTCTTTCCACAATACTTCCCGTAGTATTCTCCTGCGTCTTTTTTAAATGCTTTTTGCGTAAATTGACACCTTCTACAAGTACCTTCTGCGTTTCGCGAAAAACTTTTAAAATTTTCCCCTTTTTCCCCTTGTGAGCCCCCGCAATAATTACAACATCACTACCTTTTTTTAAATTATATTTCATCATATAACCTCTGGAGCCAACGAAATAATCTTCATAAAATTCTTTTGACGTAATTCGCGAGCAATGGGACCAAACACACGCGTACCCTTCGGATTGTCGTTACCATCAATAATAATGCAGGCATTCGAATCAAACCGTAAAAAACTCCCGTCTTTGCGAGCAATCGGATACTTTGTTCTAACAATCACAGCGCGCACAACACTTCCTTTTTTTATATTCGCCTCGGGAGCACTTTCTTTAACGGCCGCAATAATCACATCACCTACTTTAGCGGTACGTTTATTTTGACCTAAACGACGGATCATAGTTACATATTTCGCTCCCGTATTATCCGCAACTTCTAATCGACTATTCATCTGCAACATAACCCCATCCCTTTATACTTGAATTTTCTCCAATACACGAACAACGCGCCAACGCTTCATGTGACTCAGGGGGCGGGTAGACATGATCTCCACTTTATCCCCCACATTGCAAACATTATCGGCATCGTGGACGTGCAATACCGTTTTACGTTTTATCTCTTTACGATAAAGCCCATGGGGCCGTTTATAAAAGAAAACGACCTTAATCGATTTATTGCCCGAACGACTTGTAACGCTCCCCACCAAAGTTTTACGCTGTTTTCTCTCTACCAAACGATTCATATATAAACGCATTTCCCTATACTGTAACCTTACGTAGTCTGTCGCGACAATGCCATTTTCATACGCGCTATATCTTTGCGTAAGCTGCGCATTACCGAAGGGCTTTTAAGCTGACCTAATCCTTTTTTCATTCGCAATTCAAAATATTGCTGCGAAAATTCAGCAATTCGTTCACGCATTTCTCCCGGTGTTAACTTTAAAACATCCCTAGCTTTCATTATAAAATTTCATTCAAAAACGCTGCATTAAAGTTTCTCTACTTAAAAAACGGCAACGAAGGCCCAATTTTCTATCCGCCAAACTCATGGCTTCCCTCGCTATGGCCAGCGAAATTCCCGCTAATTCAAACAAAATAGTACCCGGTTTTGCCACGGCTACCCAATATTCCACATTTCCCTTACCTTTACCCATACGTGTTTCAGCGGGCTTCTTTGTGATAGGCTTTTGAGGAAATACACGCATCCACATTTTCCCTTTTCTTTTTAAATGACGGTTAATTGCAACGCGTGCAGCTTCCAACTGCGCAGCTGTAATTTTCCCTCGTTCCATAACTTGAATCCCAAAATCTCCAAAAGCTAACGCGCTACCACCCTTTGCATTACCGTAAACACGCCCTTTTTGGACTTTACGATATTTCGTTTTAGCTGGAAGTAAAATCGCCATACAAAACCTACTTTAATTATTACCGTGACAAATCCAACATTTCACGCCAATGGTGCCGTAAACGGTCTGAGCTTCATTAAAACCATAATCTACATCGGCACGTAATGTATGCAAAGGTACACTTCCCGCTCGCTGCGATTCCGTTCTGGCAATTTCGGCCCCACCTAAACGGCCAGAACATTGCACACGAATGCCCTTGGCACCCATGCTCATTGCCAATTGAATGGCCTTTTTCATGGCACGCCTAAATGAAATTCTTTTCTCCAATTGCAACGCAACATTTTCTGCCACTAATTGGGCTATCAAATCAGGATTCTTAAGATCTTGTACATCTAACAAGACATCTTTGCACACCAATTTTTGTAGCTGATCCTTAATTTTTTCAAGTTCTTGACCCTTCCTGCCGATAATAACCCCCGGACGACCACTTAAGACGGTAATTCTGATGCGAGAACCCGCACGCTCCAACAAAATATCCTGTACGGAAGCATAACGTAATTTCTTGTGCAAAAACTCGCGAATCTTGTAATCTTCGGCAATCCACAAAGCATAACGATTCCCTGAAGCATACCAACGCGAACGCCAATCTCTACGCACCGAAAGACGAAAACCAATAGGATTTACTTTTTGTCCCATAATTTACTTCTTACCATCTTTTTCAATCTCATCCTTGGAGGTCAACACAATTTTGATGTGACTTGTCCGTTTTCGAATAGGATGAGCTGATCCACGCGCAACCGCTTGAAACCTTTTAATGACTGGGCCCTCATTTACAATGGCTTCCGATAAGGTCAATTGATCTATCGATAAATTAAAATTATTTTCAGCATTTGCCACAGCACTTTTTAAAGTTTTAAGCATCAAACGAGCTGATTTTCTAGGAATCCATTTCAAACTTTGCAAAGCACCATCTGCCGGCATACCCACCAGATTTTTCGCCAAAGCACGCACTTTCAATGGAGAAATTCGCACATATTTTGTTACAGCTTGAACTTTCATACGGCCTTCTGTGTATGAGGATTATGCGATTTAAAAGTCCGCGTAGGTGCAAATTCACCCAATTTATGACCCACCATGTTTTCCGTAATGTAAACTGGGAAAAAACTTTTTCCATTATGTACATTAAAATTCAAACCCACAAACTCTGGCGTAATGGTGGACCGACGAGACCAAGTTTGAATAGGCTTTTTGCTCCCAGATTTTTGAGATAAATCCACCTTATCCATCAATTTTGGATCCACAAAAAAGCCTTTCTTTAACGAACGTGCCATAATTTCCTTATCCCTTTTTTAATTTCTTTCCATTACGACGTATTAAAATATACTTATTGGTTACATTCTTACGTTTCCGAGTTATGTAACCTTTTGCAAGCTGCCCCCACGGAGATACCGGATGGTTCCCTCCACCCGTCTGACCACCCCCCATTGGATGATCCACGGGATTCATGGCTACACCTCTAACACTTGGTCGACGTCCCTTCCAACGCTTACGACCTGCCTTTCCAAGAATTACATTCTGGTGATCAATATTACCTATCCTACCAATCGTAGCCCGACAACGCGCATCCACCAAACGAATTTCTCCACTGGGCATTTTTAAAGAAGCGTATCCATTTTCAAGGCTCACCAATTCTAATCCAACACCGGCCCCCCGAGCCAATTGAGCCCCTTTACCTGGAACTAATTCAACCGCATGCACCTTCATGGCCAATGGAATACACGACAATGGGAAACTCATTCCTATGCGATAATTAGAAATGGGTTTATCTAAACTCACTACGGAATCACCGATCGCTAAGCCTTCGGGCGCCAAAATATAACGCTTTTCTCCGTCAACGTACTTCAAAAGTGCCAAATGCGCAGAACGATTTGGATCGTATTCTATGGACTCTACGGTTGCGGTAACATTACATTTATCTCTCTTAAAATCAACCAAACGATACAAACGTTTGTGCCCACCTCCACGATGACGACACGTAACACGCCCGTAACAATTACGTCCACGATTGTATTGAAAACCTTCCGTTAATTTTGACTCCGGCTCTTTTTTAGATATCCACGACTTATTTTTCACCAAAAATCGTTGTCCGGGCGTTAAAGGCGTACTTTTTATCAATATCATACCAATTTCACCCTCACATCATATCAATTTTGTAGCCCTTTGCCAAAACAACCATCGCCTTTTTCATACCTCCCACGTAACCGGGACGAGCACGCCGTACGCGACTGCGTTTCATTTTAGCTTTCCTATTTAAAATCCGAACCTTCTTGACCTTCACTTTGAACGCGTTCTCCACCGCCGTTTTTACCTCCAAACGGTTTGCCTCTTGGACAACTTCAAACGTATAACACGCATCTTTCGAAGTGAGTAAGCTTGCTTTCTCCGTTACTCTGCACTCTTTTACCACTTTACAAGACTCTATCATAGTAACTTTCATGTTTTCCATCAACAAATTCGATCCAAAAATAAAAGTAATGCCCGCTCAGTAACCAATACGTTGGTATAACGGCACAAATCCAACGCATTTAAAGATGACGTATCAACCGTATACACACGATCTAAATTACGCGCAGACAGCAAAACATTTTTTTCAAATTCATTGTCAACTAACAAAATCTTACCTTTAACCATCCAATTATGCAACCACTGTACCATTAAAGAAGTTTTAGGGCAATCAAACTGTCTCAAACACTCCAAAACCGATAACTTACCTTCAGAAACCGTATCAAACAAAGCACGCCGCAAGGCCAATTTTTTTTCTTTTTTATTGATGGTAACAGAAAAATCTCGCGGCTTTGGACCAAAAACAACACCGCCTCCTCGCCAAATCGGACTTCTTTTTTCACCTTGACGCGCCATGCCGGTTCCTTTTTGACGGTAAGGCTTTTTTCCCGACCCTTGTACATCGCCTCGCGTCTTTGTACAAGCGTTCCCTTGGCGCAAATTGGACTGATAAGCCAATATCACGTCTTTCAGCGTTTGAAGACCCTGATTCTTTTCAAATGTAGGAATACCGTATTCCCGTTCTTCTCGAAAAACGCTATCAACATCGTAAAAATTAACCTTCATACGTTTCTTCCTTACGCTTGCTTGGCTTGCCTGATCATTACGAAACTCCCTTTAAAACCAGGAATGCTTCCTCTTACCAAGATCAAACTTTTTTCTGGTACCGTTTTAACGATCACCAAATTGCGTACGGTCGTACGTACTGCTCCCATATGTCCTGGCATTTTTTGGTTTTTGGTAATGTGTCCCATGCGACGAAAATGACCAAATCCTCCACCACGTCTATGCGACATAGAACCGTGCGAAGCACGTCCTCCAGCAAAATCATAACGCTTTACAAGTCCTTGAAAACCTTTACCTTTCGATTGGGCAATGACATCAATCTTTTGGCCCTCCTGAAAAAAATCAACCGTTAATGTCTGCCCCAACGAAAAACTGCCCACATCTTTTGTGGTAAATTCCTTAAAGGAAGCCAATTTATCCTGCACGCCAGCTTTTTCTAGATGACCCATAACGGGCTTACTCACACGATTTTTTTCTTGATAAGCAAATTGTATCGCATCGTATCCATCTTTGTCTTTCGTTTTAATCTGAGTAACTTTACAGGGTTCCGCCAAAATGACCGTAACAGGCAACAAACAACTGTTTTTATCAAACAACTGCGTCATACCTATTTTTTTTCCTACAATTAACAATCTATCTTGCATATCTTCAAATCATCCACCGTTTTCGATACATTAAGCGGCCTATCATCGTTTTTTTACAACATACTTACACTCGACACAAAATAAATACACCTTCTCTGTCAACGCTATTTAAAAAAATTAAAGATGAATTGCAATCTCTATGCCTGCAGGCAGATTCAATTTTTTCAAATCGTCTACCGTTTGTGGCGTAGGATCTATAATTATGATCAGGCGACTGTGGGTACGGAGTTCAAATTGATCCATAGATTTTTTATCAACATGAGGCGAACGATTTACCGAAAATCGTTCAATTTTAACAGGCATTGGAATAGGTCCACAAATCCTGGAACCCGACCTTTTAGCCGTATCAACAATTTCAAACGTAGACTGATCGACCGTACGATAATCAAATCCTTTTAATTTTATTCTAATTTTTTGCCCAGCCATCTGAATTCTTTCTTTAATTTTTTGCGAACATTTTATTGAACATCCTATTGCAACCACCTACGACCTTGCCGGTGCACGCGATACAGTTTCAACAATTTTAGCCAGTAAACCTGCGGGTACTTGTTCAAAATGCGAAGGCTCCATCGAATAAGAAGCACGCCCTTTCGTTAGAGAACGAACATCCGTCGCGTAACCAAACATTGTCTCCAAAGGAACAAAAGCCATAATAATGCCCGCAGTTCCCTTAGTTTCCATACCTTGTATTTGTCCACGACGACGGTTTAAATCCCCCATAACATCACCTTGATATTCTTCGGGCGTTGCCACTTCAACTTTCATGATGGGCTCCAAAAGAATTGGATTCGCCTTCTTCATAGCATCTTTGAAAGCAAAAATTCCAGCCATTTTAAATGCCAATTCCGAAGAATCTACCTCATGGAAACTACCATCCACAATACGAACTCTGAAATCCACGACAGGATATCCTGCCACAACACCATTTTGAGCGCCCTCCATAAGGCCTTCTTGCGTAGGTTTTATAAATTCACGAGGGATAACGCCTCCAACAATTTCATTGACAATCTCAATGCCTTTGCCTTTTTCAAGTGACTCAAGTTTAATGACAACGTGCCCGTATTGTCCACGACCTCCACTTTGACGAATAAACTTACCTTCACCTTCTGCAGATTGAACAATGGTTTCACGATAAGCAATCTGAGGACGACCTGCATCCGCCTCTACTTTAAATTCACGAAACAATCGATCTCTAATAATTTCCAAATGCAGTTCCCCCATGCCAGAAATCAACGTTTGCCCCGTTTCCGTATTACTGCTGACTCTAAATGTGGGATCTTCTTCAGCCAAACGTTGCAATCCCATGGATAGACGCTCCTGATCCGACTTGGTCTTGGGTTCAATGGACATGCTAATAACGGGCTCCGGAAATGTTGGAGGCTCCAACTGCACGTTCAAATCTTTATCGCACAAAGTATCACCCGTCACAACTTCTCGAGGACCAATTAAAGCACAAATATCACCCGAAAAAGCTTCTTCTATATCTGCCCGTTCATTGGCTTTCATGACCACCAATCGGCTAATTCTTTCCTGTTTACGCGTACGTGGATTATACAAAACCATGCCTTTACGAACCACCCCAGCGTATACACGATAAAAAATTAATTTACCCACATAAGGATCCGTCATCAATTTGAATACTAACCCTACAGGCTTACTGCGATCATCCGGCGAAATTTCCACCTTTTCCTCATCCCGATCGCCCTGCGTAGGTGGCAAATCTAAAGGACTTGGCAAGTAATCTACGATAGCATCCAACAACATTTGAACACCTTTATTCTTAAAAGCGCTCCCCGGAATAACACCCAGAAATTGCATCGACAAAGTTGCTCTACGCACAGCCCCCTTAATCGCATCCGTCGATAAAATCTCTCCATCAAGATATTTGACCGCCAAATCATCATCGCAATCTGCCAAAGTTTCTATCAATTGCTCGCGATACCGACGCGCCAATTCCACGTATTCATCAGGAATAGCAACGCTTTCGTAACGCATTCCATGAGGATCTTGTTCGTCGTAAACGTAAGCCTTTTCCTCAATCAAATCGATAAGCCCACGAAAATTGTCCTCTTGACCTATATTCAAAAACAACGGATGCGCATTGCCTCCCAATTTCTCACGAATATCTTTAATGGCATTTAGAAAATTTGCGCCCGTACGATCCATCTTATTGACAAAAGCCAAGCGAGGCACACGATATTTATCCATTTGCCGCCAAACCGTCTCAGATTGAGGTTGAACTCCGGCAACCGCACAAAACACTCCCACGGCACCATCCAATACACGCAGAGAACGTTCCACTTCCGCCGTAAAATCGACATGCCCCGGAGTATCGATAATGTTAATACGATGAGGTATCCCTTCAAAAGGGCCTTTTTTATTTGTCCAATCACAACTAATAGCCGCTGCCGTAATGGTGATACCTCGTTCCCTCTCCTGCTCCATCCAGTCGGTTACGGTTTCACCTTCGTGAACTTCCCCAACTTTATGCACCACACCTGTATAAAACAAAATACGCTCTGTCGTCGTGGTTTTACCGGCATCAATGTGGGCGGCAATACCAATATTGCGTAAATACTCCAATGGGTTTTTACGTTGGGGAGAATTTGCGTCGGAAAGATCTTCTTTGCTCATGACTTAACTTTACTTACCTCATTCAGGACCAACGCAAATGTGCAAATGCACGGTTTGCTTGGGCCATACGGTGGACTTCTTCCTTTTTCTTAACAACTTCTCCCGAATTGTTATACGCCTCTATAATTTCACTTGCCAACGTTTCCACCATAGCTCCCTTACGCTTGTTTGCAGTTTGGACCAACCAGCGAAAAGCCAAGCTTACCTGACGTTCATACCCAACTTCCACGGGCACCTGATAGGTAGCCCCTCCAACACGGCGACTTTTAACCTCCAACTTGGGACGTATATTTTCAAGTGCAGCCAATAAGAAATCCAGGGGATCTCCCTTGCCTAAATTCTCGCTCACACGCTCAATGGCACCATATACAATACGCCTTGCCAAAGATTTTTTACCGAAACGCATAACGCGATTCGTCAATTGTTCAACTAACGTACTTTTATAACGAGGATCTTCCTTTAATTTTCTACGTACTGCTCTTCTACGACGTGCCATAACTTAAAAATTCACTTCTTTTTATTCTCTTTAGGCCGTTGAACACCGTACTTTGAACGACTACGACGACGTTTCTCAACTCCCTGTGCATCTAATGTACCACGAACAACATGATATCGTACTCCCGGCAAATCGGGAACACGACCGCCACGCACCAATACCACACTGTGTTCTTGCAAATTGTGCCCTTCATCGGGTATATAGGCAATAATTTCCACACCGTTTGTTAAACGGACTTTGGTTACTTTACGAACAGCAGAATTAGGTTTCTTTGGTGTACGTGTCATCACTTGTACGCAAACCCCACGTTTGAATGGATTCTTCCCCAATGCAGGCGCTTTCGACTTCGCATAAACCCTTGCTCTTGGCTTTAAAATTAACTGATTAATCGTAGGCATCTTATATTAATTCACAAGAAAGTTAGCGTTAGCATCCCACGCGTTGCAAGCCTTTTTTGATAAAAAAGCAGTTACAAAGTTCTCCATTTTATGCATTATTCCTCTCCTTTGCATTCAGATTCATTGGTTGGTTCGCATAAAGACCGAATGGTCATACGGCGATATTTCGCCATGCCTGTCCCCGCAGGAATTAAATTACCCATGATAACATTTTCTTTAAACCCTTTCAACGTATCCGTCTTTCCCAGGGTTGCCGCTTCGGTTAGCACGCGCGTCGTCTCTTGGAATGAAGCTGCCGAAATAAAACTGTCCGTTTCAAGGGAAGCTTTTGTAATACCCAATAAGATAGGCTCGCCTTCCGCAGGTTTACCACCCGCGGTCAAAACTTTTTCGTTAGCGTTCAGAAAGTCCATCCGATCTACCTGTTCTCCCCAGAAATAATCGGTATCGCCAGGATCCGTCACGCGTACTTTACTCAACATACGCGCAATGATAACCTCCAAATGTTTATCATCAATGGTCACGCCCTGCAGACGATAAACTTTTTGGATTTCCGTCAATAAATACTCTTGTAAAGCGTGTACTCCTAAAACTGTCAAAATTTCATGCGGATCCGCGGCACCTTCCGTCAAACATTGACCTTTTTTCACTAAATCTCCCGGGTAAACAATTAACTGCTTGCCGTGTGGAATTAAGTGCTCCTCGTTTTCTTCCGTCTCTGGATTTGTTATCAACAAACGCTTTTTACCACGGACCATCCCCGAAGCCACCGATACAATGCCTTCAATCTTGGCTATTTCCGAAGCATCTTTGGGTCTTCGCGCTTCAAATAATTCGGCCACACGAGGTAATCCACCCGTAATATCTTGGGTCCGAGACGCCGAACGCGGAGTTTTCGCCAGCAACGCTCCAGGATATATCTCGTCACCCACGTTAACAACGATTTGAGCACCTACCGGAATAGCGTACGTAGCCAATACTTTATGGGCATCCTTCTTATCCATAATTTCAATGGAAGGATTCAAATCTTCTTGGTGCTCAATAACAACACTGGTTATTTGACTACTCGAATCGTCCACTGCACGGCGGATCGTAATCCCAGACATCATATCTTTAAAACGGACAATACCTCCTTTTTCGGATAAAATCGGGATGTTATGTGGATCCCACATGGTCAAAACACTGCCACTCTC
The DNA here is from genome assembly GCA_031278975.1 of Puniceicoccales bacterium. Lineage (GTDB taxonomy): Bacteria > Verrucomicrobiota > Verrucomicrobiia > Opitutales > UBA9783 > CABUVL01. Next base: position 82,300 of record JAITJL010000005.1, on the reverse strand, counting down.
AATGAAATCACCGTCGGCGACCGTCAAAAGTGAACCTGCAAAGATGTGAACCGTCTCAACTTCACGACCTTCATCGTCAACAATGCAAACAGTTCCTGTCTTATTTAAAACGATTGTCGCATTGTCAGCCGTTTTTACGGTACGTAATCCATTGTATTTAACTCGTCCCGAATGTCTTACACGACTTTCTGGAGATTTTAACACTTGGCTTGCAACACCTCCAACGTGGAAAGTACGCATCGTTAATTGCGTACCCGGTTCTCCAATCGATTGGGCAGCGATGATACCTACCGAAGTTCCTTCCTCAACCAAATGATGCGTTGATGGATCCAAACCGTAAGCTTTAGCAGGAATACAGTCTTTGTTCATGTGGGTCAACGGAGATAAAACCTTTACGCGGACTATACCCATTTCTTCCACCCATTCAGCCATCTTTCTCGTAATTATTTCACCACGATGAATAATGACTTCTTCTGGATTGATCGGATTCACAACATTTTCACAAGAACAACGACCTACAATCCGTTCCGATAACTTAACAATTTCTTCGTCACCTTCATAGATAGCTTGTTTCCAGATACCTTTATTGTAATCCAAGTTATCGGTATCTGGCACAATCACGCAATCCATTGCAACGTCGCACAATTTACGCGTTAAATAACCCGCATCCGCCGTCTTTAAGGCGGTATCGGCCATACCTTTACGAGCACCATGCGTTGAAATAAAATACTCAAGGACATTCAATCCTTCTCGAAAAGATGATAAAATGGGTTGTTCAATAATTTCACCGGATGGCTTAGCCATCAAACCACGCGCTCCGCATAACTGACGTACTTGCTGACGATTACCACGCGCTCCCGAATCCATCATCATGTACACCGAATTTACTTCCCCATCGCGCGCACCTTCGAGACCTTTAAATGCCATTTTGGCAATTTCATCTGTAGCACTTGTCCAAATATCTATCACTTTATTGCATCGTTCACCGTTGGTAATGATACCTTTTTTAAATTGAGATTCAACTTCCTTAATCTTTTTGCGACTCTTTTCAATAATGATCGATTTTTCTTTTGGAACCACCATATCGTCAATACTTATGGAAGCACCTATTTTTGTAGCCGTTAAAAAACCCATTTGTTTCAAAGAATCCAACACGTGTACAGCTTCTAAACGATCTACTAAATTGTAAGACAACGCAATCAACTCGGATAGTTTATTCTTACCTACAGGCTCATTGATGAAACCCATGCTCGTAGGCCAAATAGTGTTAAAAACAGTCCGACCAATCGTCGTACGAATGAACTTAACATCTCTATTGCCAAATTGTGTCTGCCTACCGTAATCCGGATTTGGCATATCTATCCAATCGTGCAATGTTAACATACCTTCAGCTTGTGCCATTAATGCTTCCTGAATACCGGATACGACGGGAACACGAACCAATTTTGCAGGCTTCTCCGTTAAATTCAACGTCAAATAATAAATCCCCAACACAATATCTTGTGAAGGTGTTAAAACAGGCTTACCACTCGAAGGAGCAAACATGTTATTCGTTGAAAGCATCAACAAACGCGCTTCCATAATCGCTTCCGTCGACAAAGGTACATGTACGGCCATTTGATCTCCGTCAAAATCGGCATTAAACGCGGAACATACCAACGGATGCAGACGAATGGCATCGCCTTCAATCAATACGGGTTCAAAAGCTTGTATGGATAATCGGTGCAACGATGGCGCACGATTGAGCAACACCGGATGTCCTTTGGTGACTTCAGCCAAAATATCCCATACTTCCGGCGCTTTATTTTCAATCAATTTGCGCGCTGAACGTACCGTATGCGCAAACCCTAATTCTTTCAAACGACGAATAATGAACGGCTCAAATAGAATTAAAGCCATCTTTTTTGGCAAACCGCATTGATGCAATTTCAAATCAGGGCCAATCACAATAACCGATCGACCGCTGTAATCAACACGCTTGCCTAACAGGTTTTGACGAAACCGACCTTGCTTACCTTTCAGCATGTCGCTTAACGACTTGAGAGGTCGATTACCTGAACCCGTTACGGGACGTGCACCGTGACAACCATTATCAAAAAGTGCATCTACGGCTTCTTGCAACATACGTTTCTCATTGTGAATAATCACATCGGGCGTCTTTAATTGCAACAGGTTGCGTAAACGATTATTACGATTAATAACACGGCGATACAAATCATTCAAGTCACTGGTGGCAAACCTTCCTCCTTCAAGGGGAATAAGTGGCCTCAAATCGGGTGGAATGACGGGAATAACATCCAAAACCATCCATTCGGGTCGTGTACCCGATTGCAAAAAACCGTTCATCATCTTTAAACGCTTTGCCAATTTTTTCTTAATTTGTTTCGAGCGCGTATTGTAAATTTCCATTTGCATCGACTCCACTTCCGCCGATAAGTCAATTTGCGACAACAAATCTTTAATGGCCTCAGCCCCCATTTTGGCCACGAAAGCGTCTTCTCCAAACTCTTCTTGAGCCATCTGATATTCTTGTTCCGTCAACAATTGCTTTTCTTCCAAAGACGTACGCCCCGCATCAATCACGATGTAATTTTCATAATAAACGACTTTTTCCAAATCACGCATGGTCATTTCCAACAACAAACCGAAACGACTTGGCATCGTTTTTAAAAACCAAACATGCGCTACGGGAACAGCTAAATTGATATGTCCCATCCATTCACGACGTACACGCGATAGTGTCACTTCCACACCGCAACGGTCACACACAACCCCTTTGTATTTGATACGTTTGTACTTACCGCAAGCACATTCGTAATCCTTAACAGGACCAAAAATTCGTTGGCAAAATAATCCCCCCGATTCAGGCTTAAATGTACGATAATTGATAGTTTCAGGATTTTTTACCTCACCTTTAGACCATCGACGAATGGTATCCGGAGACGCCACCGCAATACTCACCGAATCAAAATTTTGTTCTTCATCAAAACCAAGTACTTCACGAACTTCTTCTTTAGTCATAATTCCTTTTAGAATCGAACGTCTTCTAAGAGTTGCTGCTGTTTAGATCCCAATCGTACATCCAAACACAAACCCTGCATTTCTTTTACTAAAACATTGAAAGATTGAGGTATACCCGCCTGTAAAGAATGATGTCCTTTTACGATGGCTTCATATACACGCGTACGCCCCTGTACATCATCTGATTTCACGGTCAATAATTCCTGTAAATTGTAAGCAGCGCCGTAAGCTTCCAAGGCCCACACTTCCATTTCTCCGAAACGTTGACCGCCGTATTGCGCCTTTCCACCCAATGGCTGTTGCGTAATTAAACTGTAGGGACCTACCGCACGCGCATGAATTTTATTGGCAACCAAGTGATTAAGTTTCATCATATAGATACAGCCAACCATCACCTTTTGAAAAAACGCTTCACCCGTACAACCATCGTATAAGGTTATTTTACCACTCTCAGGCAAATTTGCTTTTTTCAAATACATACGAATGGTATCTTCGGAAACACCATCAAAAACCGGTGTCGCGATTTTAATCCCCAAAGCACAACAAGCCCAACCTAAATGCGTTTCCAAAACTTGCCCCACATTCATACGGCTTGGAATACCTAGCGGATTCAAAACGATATCCACCGGTGTCCCGTCGGCTAAAAAAGGCATGTCTTGTACAGGCACAATTTGGGCAACAACCCCTTTGTTTCCATGACGACCTGCCATTTTGTCACCCACTTGAATCTTACGCTTTACGGCAATGTAAACCTTTACATTTTTAATGGTACCCGTTTCCTCACCTTCTTCTTCAACGTGTCGAATTTTTGCTTCGTATTCTTCCTCCAAAAGTTCAAAACGTTTCTTGAACTGGTTCAAAATTTCAACAATCTTAACTTTTACAGGTGATTGTTCTATCTGTAAACTGTCAGGGGCCGAAGCTAAACGGCGTAGCAAGGTTTTAGTAATCTTACGATTCGCCGGAATAATAATCTCACCCGTCTTTTGATGGATAATATTCAAAGGGATTTTTTCACCCAATAAAATATTGGATAAAGCTTCCGTTAATTCTTCGCGCAAACGTTCCTTTACAGTCCTCTGTTCTTCCGTAATTTTCTTAAGTTTGCGACGGTAATCTACCATTTCAACGGCCTCCTCTTCATCCTCCTTATTGGTATGTACCGATGTTCGGATATCCATGACGATACCCGAACAACCTGGAGGTGCAATCATTGAAGAATCTTTAATATCGGCTGCCTTTTCACCAAAAATTGCTCGCAATAACTTTTCTTCTGGCGCCAATTCCGTTTCACTTTTGGGTGTAATCTTGCCAACCAAAATATCTCCCGGATGCACTTCAGCACCTACACAGATAATACCGTTGCGATCCAAATTTTTAAGCGCTTCTTCGCCTACATTGGGAATGTCGCGTGTAATTTCCTCGGCTCCCAACTTTGTATCGCGCGCAGTTACTTCAAATTCCTCAATATGGATGGATGTAAAAACATCTTCCTTGACGAGCCGCTCACTTAAAATAATGGCATCTTCAAAATTATAACCATTCCAAGGCATAAAAGCAACCAGGACGTTACTGCCCAATGCCAATTCACCGTCCTGCGTCGCAGCACCATCTGCCAAAATTTGACCTTTTGTCACCGTGTCACCCAAACGTACTAGAGGCCTTTGATTAAAACAGGTGGTTGCATTGGAACGAACGAATTTGTACAAATTGTAAACGTAAACGCCTTTCTTGCGATCCGTCTTTAAATGCTTATCCATGCGCGATGGTAAAGTCCCACTTGTTGCAACAACAATATGTTTTCCGTCAACTTCGACGACTTTCCCATCTGCTTCAGCAACCACCACGGTACGAGAATCTTGGGCTACTTTAGCTTCAAGACCTGTTCCCACGAAAGGCGCTTGAGCTCGTAACAATGGAACCCCTTGACGTTGCATATTTGATCCCATCAAAGCACGACTCGCATCGTCGTGTTCAAGGAACGGAATCAACCCCGTGGCAACGGAAATTAACTGCTTTGGAGAAACATCCATATAATTAACTTCTTTGGGATCCACTTCAATCACTTCAAATCGTTTGCGCGCCGTAATTCTTCCTTCCAGACGACCTTCTTTATTGACGAAAGAATTAGCTTGCGCAACAACCACTTGTTCTTCCTGATCCGCCGTCAAATAATGAACTTCATTGGTTACCATACCTTTCTTAACCACCCTATAAGGCGTTCCAATGAAACCAAATTCGTTGACGCTTGCGTACGTCGTCAACGAATTAATTAAACCAATGTTGGGCCCCTCTGGCGTTTCAATGGGACAGATGCGTCCATAATGAGAAGCGTGTACATCACGTACTTCAAAACCAGCCCGATCACGGTTTAATCCTCCCGGGCCCAGCGCTGACAAACGACGTTTATGCGTTAACTCGGCCAACGGATTAATTTGATCCATTAATTGCGATAATTGACTGCGCGCAAAAAAGTCACGTACAACGGTTGCCAAAGCTTTGGTATTCATCAAACGCTGCGGCGTGACGGCATCCACCGTTTGATCGTACAATGCCATGCGCTCTTTCACAATGCGTTCCGTACGAGACAATCCCAGACGACACTGATGATATAGCAATTCTCCCACTGGACGTACTCTACGGCTTCCCAAATGATCGATGTCGTCCACCATACCATTTCCTTTTTTTAAACTACACAAATAACGCGTTGCTTGAACTATATCATGGGGTTGCAATAAGCGTTTAGATAAGCTGACATTTTCGCCAAATTTTTGATTTAAACGATAACGTCCTACACGTCCTAAATCATAACGTTTCTCATCAAAAAACAACCTTTTAAATAAATTTCTAGCGTTCGCCAAAGTCGCTGGATCTCCTGGACGTAAACGTCTAAAAATATCTCTTAACGCTTCTTCTTCATTGGGAACCGTATCCTTTTTTAAGCAACGAATAATGGCCCCTTCATCCACACTGCTATCTACAACCCATACACTTTCAATATTAGACTGGGTAAACGCTTGCAATACCGTTTGCGTAACGGGTTCAAATGCGCGTGCCAAAACTAATCCCTTGGTTGCATCAATCACATCTTCAACCAAAATATGCCCCGTCAAATCTTCTTTTAACAATAATATTTGGACGGATGCTTTTTCCGGTGCATAAAAAAGCTTTAAAATATCCATATCACTGCTGAATCCAAGCGCGCGTAAGAATGTGGTAACCAAAAATTTGCGACGACGACGACGACGATCCAAATAAACGTACAATAAATCGTTGGGATCAAACTGTACCTCAATCCAGGTACCACGGTCAGGAATAATGCGAAAAGAATGTAGTATTTTACCCGTTGTATGCGCCTCCTGTTCGAAACAAATACCAGGCGATCTGTGCAATTGACTGACAACCACTCTTTCAGCTCCATTAATGATAAAAGAACCTCTTTCCGTCATCAATGGAATTTCACCCATATAAATTTCACTTTCCTGAATGGATTCTTCAGCTTTGAGTCGTAAAGTCACGTATAAGGAAATAGAATAAGTATTACCTTCTCTAATGCATGTATAATCCGATTGCTTCGGTTCCACAAGTTGATAAGATACGTACTCCAAATGAAACTTATTGTCGTAACTTTCGATTGGAAAAACTTCTTGAAATACAGCCTCTAATCCAACATTTTCCCGCTGACGCGGTGCTTTATCCGCCTGTAAAAACTCCCTGAAAGAAGCAAGCTGCAATTGAATTAAATCAGGCGGTAAAACAACCTCATTTAGCTTTCCAAAATTAATGCGATGTGACATAAAATAAACAAAATCTTAACAAGGATTTTCTCTCCATCCTACCCTTGTTTACACAAGACACGTTCACAAATCAAAAATCACTTAACTTCAACCTTTGCACCGGCTGATTCAAGCCTCTTTTTGAGATCTTCCGCTTCTTGTTTTCCTATACTTTCTTTGACAGCTTTCGGAGCCCCTTCCACTAAATCTTTGGCTTCCTTTAAGCCTAAACCCGTAATGGCACGAATCTCTTTAATAACATTGATCTTACTAGCACCAGCATCCGCCAAGATAACATTAAATTCTGTCTTCTCTTCAACGGCCTGCTCGACAGCTACAGGCGCTGTGGCAACCGCAACCGGAGCAGCGGCACTTACACCCCACTTTGCTTCAAGATCTTTAACCAAATCAGCAATTTCCAAAACCGATTGGTTACTCAACCATTCAATAACTTGATCCTTTTTTAGATTACTCATATTTCCTCCTAGCGCAGATTAGCGTTCATCTTTTATTTTTTTCTCAGACGAAGCATTTAAGAAGATAAAATCTCCCTAACCTGACCTGAAAAATTATTTTGTGGCACAGCTCCTTTTTTCGTACGCTTTTAGCAGAGTCAAAAAACTCTGCGGAATACCTTGCATAACGTGCAAACATTGACGATAAGGCGTCCATAACAAAGATAAAAACATAGCCCTTAGCGTTGCCAAATCAGGCAATTTTGATAAAGTATCCAAAGCCATAACATCGTACAGTTGCCCTTCTAAAAAACCACCTTTCGCATTTAACTTTTCTTTATCCTTAGCAAACTTCAACAACACTTTAATGACACCTGATGGATTATTACCCCCGTATACAATGGCGGTTTGTCCTTCCAACCATTGCACAAAAGAAGGCCACTTGAGATCTTCTCCCACTTTACGTAAAATTGCATTTTTAACAACGTGAAAAAAAGCTCCTTCTTTGGATAAATCCGCTCGTAGTTGTGCGATTTCCGAAACTGTTACCCACCTAAAATCAACCAAATACCAATAACTCGAATCCTTAACACGGTCTGAAACCTCACGCACCAAAAATGTTTTTTCTATTCTCATCAGATTTTCCTTTCTAAAACCTACTTTCCATAACGAGCCAGCAAAGTTTCATGCAAAGTGAGTCCTGGACTCATTGTAGTTGAAACCGCCGCACGTTTAACAAATTTACCTTTCAAAGATGCAGGGCGTGCGCGCTGAATAGCCTGCAATGCAGTTTCTGCATTTTCTACGAGTTTTTGAATGCCTAAAGAACGTTTTCCTACACCTAGTTGTACATTGGCACTTTTATCCATTTTGAACTCCACACGCCCTTTTTTCAAAGCTTCAATACAAGTTACCAAATCATCCGTTATCGTACCCGTCTTTGGATTAGGCATCAACCCACGCGGTCCCAATATACGCGCAACGACTTTTACTTCCTTCATTGCCTCGGGTGTCGCAACGGCCACATCAAAATCCAACCAACCTTCCTTAACTTTTTCAATTAAATCCGCCAATCCAGCTTCACAAGCACCCGCAGCCAAAGCTTCTTCGGGCTTAGCCGTAAACGCAACAACGCGTACCTCTTTACCGTTACCGTGAGGCAATTGAACAATACCTCTCACCATCTGATCACTCTGCTTAGGATCAACCGCCAAATGCATCGACAATTCAACCGTTTCATCAAATCTAGCCGCCGGCATTTCTAACAAACATTGAAAAGCGTCCGGGAGTAATTCGTACGATTTTCCTTCTTCCACTTTTTCCAAAGCTGATCTATAACGCTTACTATGCTTCTTCATTGCTTCTCTCACCATTATCATCAGTCTATCACCTGAATACCCATGCTACGGGCCGTCCCTTCAATCATCCGTATAGCACTCTCCACAGAGTGTGAATTTAAATCCGATTGCTTGACATTCGCTATTTCTTTCACTTGCTTGCGAGTCACCGTACCCACTTTCGCTTTATTGGGTTCTCCTGAACCTTTTGGAACCTTAGCCGCCTTGCACAACAACACGGATGCCGGAGGCGATTTCAAAATAAACGAAAAAGACTTATCTGCGTAAACTGTTATCACTACCGGAATCACCAAGCCTGTCTGATCTTTGGTTTGTGCATTAAACTCTTTGCAAAACGCCATAATGTTAACACCCTTCGCTCCCAGCGCCGGTCCTACTGGCGGTGCAGGATTAGCCGCACCCGCAGGCAACTGCAAACGTATTTCTCCAATAACCTTTTTTTTAATCGCCATAGCCTAAAAACCTACCCTCATTCTTTTTCCCTTTGAACTTGCCAATACTCCAATTCGACGGGGGTGAAACGTCCAAAAATAGAGACTGAAATCTTTAACTTCCCTCTTTCGGGATCCACAACATCAATTTTGCCGGTTAAATTTAAAAATGGCCCATCTATAATTTTGACCGTTTCTCCAACTTCATACGCAACCTTCAAGACCTGTTTACCTTTGGTCTCTTCCACTTGTCCTAGTATGCCTTCCATCTCTCTTTTTTTAAGGGCAACAGGATGGTCTCCTCCCATAAAATTTAAGACTCCCTGAATGTTTTTTACATACGAAACAACTTGCTGTAACATTTCTCCATTCTCGTCGTAAAGCCGCATGTGAAGAAAAATGTAACCCGGATAAAATTTATGGACCTTACTACTTTTTTTACCATTTTTAATCTCCATGACCGTCTTTGTAGGAACCAAAACAGTCTTTATGTATGCCTCCAATCCTTCAATGGCGGTAAAATGATCCAAATGACGTTTAATTTTTAATTCCTGATTAGAAGCCGTTTGAACCGCGTACCACTTAAAACTATCATCCACCTCTACTTCGGTCATTTTATATTTTCTATCACGCGATCAACGACTTACACAACGTATTAATAGATCGACCATTTGAAATAATGAAAAATCGACCATGCTCACAAAAACTCCTAAAAATAACACTCCTAATAAGACAATCATTGAAGATTTACGCAACTCATGCCAACTCGGCCAAGACGCCTTTTTTAATTCTTCTACCATTTCACATCCAAAAGTACGTATTTTTTTAAAAATTTTCATCTTAGTTTTACATCTTGGCAGGAGAAGAGGGACTCGAACCCCCAACCGACGGTTTTGGAGACCGCTGCGCTACCAATTGCGCCATTCTCCTATCGAAATTAAACCCTCACGTTCAATAACCTTTCTGGAAGTCTTATTTTTTTGTCAACGAAAATCACCCCAAAACGTTACCCAAGCACTTAGGCAATAACTTCAACAATACGGCCCGCACCAATGGTTCTTCCGCCTTCACGCATGGCAAAGCGCTGCCCTTTTTCCATAGCAACCGCCTTTTGCAATTCAATTTCAATGGATAAATTGTCCCCCGGCATCACCATTTCAACCCCTTCCGGCAAGGCACAAACTCCTGTTACATCGGCTGTACCAAAGAAAAATTGAGGACGATACCCTTTAAAGAAAGGTGTATGACGGCCCCCTTCATCTTTCGTTAAAACATAAATCTCTGCCTTAGCCTTTGTATGCGGTGTAATAGACCCAGGCTTTGCCAAAACTTGACCACGTTCGACATCTTTCTTTTCAATACCTCTCAACAAGACACCCACGTTGTCACCTGCCTGCCCACGGTCCAATAATTTATGAAACATTTCAACACCTGTACAGGTTGTACTGTGCGTTGGACGTAACCCTACGATTTCCACCGTATCACCCACTTTAACGCTACCTCGTTCAATGCGACCCGTTACAACGGTACCTCTTCCCGTAATGCTAAAAACGTCTTCAATGGACATTAAGAAAGACTTTTCTAAATCGTGTTGCGGCTCGGGAATATCCTTGTCAACAGCCTCCAATAAACGACTAATGGAATCTACACCTTCAGATTTTCCTTCCAAAGCCCCCAAAGCAGATCCGCGAATAATGGTAATATCATCACCTTTATATTCGTATTTGTTCAAAAGATCCCTAATTTCCATTTCTACCAACTCAAGCAACTCCGGATCATCCACAAGATCCACTTTATTGAGAAAAACAACCAAATTAGGCACACCTACCTGACGCGCCAACAAAATGTGTTCACGGGTTTGAGGCATGGGACCATCGTAGGCGCTAACTACCAAAATAGCACCGTCCATCTGCGCGGCTCCCGTAATCATATTCTTTACAAAGTCCGCATGCCCTGGACAATCTACGTGTGCATAGTGACGAACCGTCGTTTCATACTCAACATGTGCGACGGCAATTGTAACAATTTTCGAAGCATCGCGAACAGTACCTCCTTTTGCGATTTCTGCATAAGACTTACATTCTGCCAATCCTTTGTCCGATTGAACTTTAAGAATAGCCGTTGTGAGCGTTGTTTTACCATGGTCTACGTGACCAATCGTTCCCACATTAACGTGTGGTTTTGTTCTTGCGAAGGTTTCTTTAGCCATACCAAAAAATTGAGTTTAAGATAGAATTTGGCTGATGGAGCCCTCGAGCGGACTTGAACCGCCGACCTCATCCTTACCAAGGATGTGCTCTGCCAACTGAGCTACAAGGGCAACTTCTCATCCACTTTTGGCTTCTAACCAAAATACTGTGAAAGTTAAACTTTTGATACCTAATTGCAAACAGTCAACCCTTTATTTAAAAAAATGTTAAAAAATAAGGATAATAATTTTTGATCGCCATTGCACACGTCTGAAAATTTTCAAAACGCATGCACTGTCATGTCTACTTCCGACCTAAGTTTAACCGACTCGATATTCCTCAAAATACTTTTACACCATTTCCCAAACAACGTAGCTGCAACTTGATTTCTGCAAACTTATTGCGATAATGTCGACCTTTTGCCCCCAACAACATTTTTGACAAAATCCAATACCTACAATAATTGAAATAACTTATGCGCGTAAAAAGATTCTTTTTAGGCAGGTACAACTGCGACTTGTAAAATGGCACATTCCCTTTTTCTATAACGGCAACCAAAAATTGTTCCAAATTTTTTTCATTATTCAGCACCGTTTTCTCTTTAGTGATAGGTTCACGAAACATAGCAAGATATTTTGCGTCATCTTGGTCAAGCTCTATCACTTTTCGTATCACCGCATCCAAATCGTCGTATTCGTGACAATTAATAAAAGCTTTTGTGTTCAACAATGTACCTACACTTGGATTTCCCCAATAAATTGGGATAGAATTTGCCATGAAAGGATGCACTAGTTTTTCAGTTACATAGCCTTCACTCGAAGCATTTTCAAAGGCGATTGTAAACTTGTAATCTTTGATAAAATCCACCTTACTCTCCCATGCATTACCACCTCCCCGTGGAACAATGGCCTGTTGCATGTTATTTAAAACACGTCCAGGGCAATCCACCCTTTTGTAATGCATTAATTTTTTAGCAAAATCCTGCCTTAGAATGGCTCCGTCGCCTTTGGAAGCATTGCAGTATACGAAATTGCAAAACTTTCGATGTAGGCACTTCTGATCCACTTGCAAACGCATACGTTCACAAGACTTAAAACTTAGAACATCCGAATTATATTGAAAATGACGTGATCCAAAGTGAATTGGATGGCAGGTAATGGCATAATCGCATTCGTTGAAATTGGGAACAACATTCTCTCCCGTATAAAATATTTTAACGCAATTTTTATACTGCCTAAAAGCATCTCCCCAGCAGGAATAAAACAAAAAGTCAGCGTTTGGACCTATTTCAACGTTGTAATACTTTTTCAACATAGCAACAAACTTTTGCCCTTGGATATCCGATGGCCCCGAGATATCGGCACAGAAATCGGCAAAAGCAATTCTTATCGTCCGTTTTTCCGCAGGCAGGACAAATGTCACTGCAAAAGAAATAACAACTAACCAAGCAACACGGTTCAAATGTGGCCTCCTCAATCCCTACGAATGTTATAAACGCTGGTGCTTGAAAAGGGACTCGAACCCTTACACCTCTCGGCACTAGATCCTAAGTCTAGCGTGTCTACCATTCCACCATTCAAGCAAAAACAAATGTTCACCGCTACCTTCATAATAAATGTGCCCCTTACCATCGAAGAAAGTTTTTCATTTTATGCAAGCCTGCACGAAAGATTTAAACAAGGGGTGTGCCGCATGCGGTTTAGATTGAAACTCCGGATGGTATTGTACCCCTACAAACCATGGATGTCCTTCCAATTCAACGGCCTCGACAACGTCTAAATTGCGGCATATGCCAGCAATTTTCAATCCTTTTTCAGTCCAAAGATTACACCATTGTTTATTGACTTCGTAACGATGACGGTGTCGTTCAAAAATGGTATTTGTTTGATAAACTTCTTCCAATAAAGAATGGGGAACTATATTACACTCCATCATGCCCAAACGCATGGATGCCCCCTTACTTATGTTTCCCTTTTGTTCTTCCATAAGACCAATGACGGGAGTCGTGGTTTGCGCATCAAATTCGGTACTGGTTGCGTCCGGCAAGTCGGCAACGTGACGTGCAAACTCAATCACAGCCAGTTGCATTCCCAAACAAATACCTAAATAAGGAACACCTTTCTCTCGAGCATAACGGATTGCCATTATTTTCCCATCAATGCCTCTTGTCCCAAAACCTCCGGGAACTAAAATTCCGTCTAGATCACTTAAACCATTGTCCGCCTGATGCTGCTCCAACCACTCCGCATCGATCGGTTTTACCTCAACGGTACATTCATTGGCAATACCCGCATGAAATAGAGCTTCATAAATAGACTTATAGGCATCCTTTAATTCCACGTACTTACCGATTACGCCAATTTTGACGTGGAACTTGGGAGAGCAAATCCTATGCAAAATTGTTTTCCACGTATCTAAATTGGAGGGACGATAAGGCATTCCAAAATGTGCTAAAACCAATTGATCCAACTTTTCTTCATGTAAACAAAGCGGTAGCTCGTAAATAGAGATTTCAACATCTTTTTCCTCAATCACCGACTCCACCGAAACATTGCAAAACAGGCTTAACTTCTGCCGAATAGATTTTTCAAGCGGTCTTTCGGTCCTACAAACCAAAATATCCGGCTGAATACCAATTTCACGTAATTTTGCAACGCTCTGTTGAGAAGGTTTTGTCTTCAACTCCGAAGAAGCTTTTAAAAATGGGATTAACGTAACGTGCAAAAATAAAACGTTGGTTCGGCCAAAATCCAAGGCTAATTGCCTCAATGCCTCCAAAAAAGGTAACCCTTCAATATCTCCAACCACGCCTCCAATTTCGGTAATTAAAATATCCGTGTCATCGTTAGCTCCCGATAAAATGCGCGTTTTAATTTCATCCGTAACATGTGGAATGACTTGCACCGTATTGCCCAAATATTGTCCTTGCCGCTCTTTTTTAAGCACACTTTCATAAATTTGACCCGAAGAAACGCTGTGTTTTCTGGATAATGCAACATTGGTAAAACGTTCGTAATGCCCCAAATCCAAATCGGTTTCCGCTCCATCTTTTAAAACGTATACCTCTCCGTGTTGAAAAGGACTCATAGTTCCCGGATCCACGTTTAAATAAGGATCAAATTTTTGTAACCCTACGCGTAATCCTTGTTCTTCCAGCAGGGCTCCCAAGGATGCTGCCGTTAAACCTTTTCCCAACGACGAAACAACGCCTCCCGTCACAAAAACCAATTTCATCGACCTACTCATACCTTTTGACAATGATTTTGAATCAAACATAAAACTCCGATAACATCAAGTACGTATCCTTAAATTCATCAAAAGGTTTTTCGCGCAATGCCGTAATCGCTCCAAAGCATGAATCATTCTCCCGATACGGTATGCATCACTTAATTTTGGTTTGTAAAACAGAAAATCTAAAGTAAAATAAATGGATGAATATTTTTATAGGAGCCGACCATGGTGGTTTTGAACTTAAACAAAAAATTGTACGTTGGTTGCAACAAAATCAATACCCCGTCGAAGACGTAGAACCTTCTTCGCAAAACCCCTGCGATTACCCTTTGATTGCTCAAAAAGTTGCTTTGCACGTACAAAAGAATAATCAACATTTGGGTATCCTCATTTGCACCTCAGGCATTGGCATGTGCATCACTGCCAACAAATTCAAAAATGTGCGGGCAGCACTCGTACATACACCCGAAGTAACTCAAAAAGCGCGCGAACACAACCACATCAACATGCTTTGCCTTGCAGGTACCCTAGATGCTGATATCGCCTACCTCATTGTTCAAAAATGCTTGATGGCCGTACCCAGCATGGAACTCCGACATTTAAGGCGTTTAAAACAAATTCAAGATATCGAATATTTACAATAAGCATCCAGGAGACGTCAGTGCGAGGCATAGGCATTTTGAAAACATTGCTTTCAAATCACCTCGGCACTTCTACAAATCATTTTTTCACGATACCGACATCACCTCTTGTGTCTTCTAATTTGCATTTCTGTCGCATTCACCTAAGACTTAACCCAATGTTACAAAAAAAACAGCGAGGCAGTCTCATATTAAGTATTATGCTACTCAGTACCCTTGGCGCTCTCGTATTCATTTGTATCTACAAACAAAATTCTCTGCACAGACAATGGAAATTCAAAATAAATGCACTACAAGCAGAAAAATTAGCCTTATGGACCTGCCATCACGCACTCAAAAAGTTGTCGAAAAAAGCTACCGCCGATACCGTAGCCATCTATGAGAATGAAAATCCAACACTACCCATCGTCCAATTTTTCGACGCACTTACCGGTAATCACCTAAAATCCATCGTATCCAAAGGCGAATCATCCATTCAGGTCAATATCGATAAAAATAAACTCCACTCCATAGCGTTCCCTCTGAAACAAAAAACAAGCAATGTTGCAATCGCTTACGGTGTATGCGAAGGAGATCCATGCGCCAATCGTGCTCACAAAACTCCCATTTGTAACGCGAAACAAGGAGGCTTACGCGAACTTTTCAGCGAAGCAATTCGTAAATCACCTCCCAAAAATTTTCCGGGCTCAGAAGCATTATGGAATAAAAACCGTCAAAGATTTCTAAATCTTGAAGACAGCTCTCAACCCTTAAGTACCAGGAATGGTTTTCTGCCCGTTTTGCTTCATTCTAAATTAAATCTCAGCGAACAGGGAATAACCGCAGAAAATCTCTGGTGGAACCCTTATGATCGAGAATTGATCGGAGAAATGGGTTTTCAAATTACACTTGCAATACACTCGGATAGTGGACGTACCCACATCGACCGTACATTTAACCAAACCCTAGGCATAAAACCTGGAGATGTGTATCGAAATGACATAATTTATCCAACTACCGACCTTAAGGATAAAAAAAATATTTTGCTCAATAATCTACAAATTCAAGCGGGTACCTTATGGCATCAATGTACGTATCATATGGCTCATGTTTCATGTGATAGCCTACCAAAAACGCTTACGATTTGCCTAAACACGGATGCGTACCACGATTTCCACGCCATTAACCTGTGGCCATCTCACAATGAAATTCCTACCATGGCATCTTCCGCAAAATCGCCTGGATGGAAAAAACCTAAACCCTCAGCACCTCAGGCAAAGCCAACATCCCTTACCCAATATTTATGGATATCGGATGAAAATTTTAAAGGCCTCTCTTTCCTATCAAAACCAACACCTTATTTAACCCAAACGCCTTTTCAACGCATGCAAGCTTGCTTTCTGAAAGAGGAACAAATTCCCTATGCCTGCATTGGTTGGCCAAACCCAGACAGGAATTCCAAAATTAGCGCCTACAATCAATTTTTCTGGGATTATTATTACTATTGTGATCGCACCATGCCACTTCTGAATGTAAACACCGTATCCAATGACGAATACATGTATTTTGAAGACGTTTTCAAAGCGTTAGGGTACACACATAATCCATCAGATTTAAAACATTTCATAAAAAAGCTGCAGGAACACATTGTAAAAAATAGACCTTTTCTGTCCCTGGAACAATTTATTCAGTCGGGCATTTTGCAGACAACGCTCAACGAGGTAGACGCATTTAAAACAATTCGCCAGAGCGATGTACTTTCCTATTTAAAAAATCCTTTATCGGTACGTTCTGAATGCTTTGTCATTATTGGCACCGCCGTTGTAAAAAATGACGGCGAAACTTTTCAAAAAACCTGCAAAATGCTTGTTCACCGCGAAGCTTCAGACGCAACAAAACGTCTATGGGTAGTCGACGGTATTGAATGGCTGTAAATGTTTTATCCGTTACAGTAACGTAATATCCTTAGATTTTAAGTAAATACGATGTTCCTGCAACGCAATTTCCAAGTAGGCAACCGCAAAACAAACATTGGCAATCGTAACACAAAATTTTGCATTTGCCATCCCAACCAAAGCGTACCACAAGGCACACATACTTAAACAAATTTGAGGAATTGCGCGGTTCATATCCCGTCTTACCATGGCGAAATAAGGTGCTAAACAAATAAGAGGAAAAGCCCACAGCGAAGTCCCTCCTGCAGCTAAACCGGCATGCAGCATTCCGAGCGCTATGAGCACAATGGGTTCCCTTAAAAGGGCCAACAACAAAGGCGTCAAAGAATGCGTGCATTTTATTTCTTTTAAAATTTTTTCAAAACTCGGAAGTACATCCAAAATACCTTTACTGAGTCGATGGGCCATCAGCAAATTTGCAAAACCAAAGCAAACGCTGCAAACGAAACCCACAAAAGCCTCGTTAATCATCGCGAATAGAGCCACTATTAAACAAGCGTATCCCATCATCTCCAATCCCCAACAGGGATCGTTACCAACCTGCTGCAAAACACCTAAAACACCTTTCCAATTTTTTTGCGCACACGTAACCAACCAACGACTCAAGATGATGAGCACCAACGTTATCACCATAACCACAAAGGCCAGTGGACTGACCAAAGCAAAAAGGCACGCATTGCCCAGAGCAAAAAAAGTTCCCGGATCCTTTAAAATCGAACGAATCATGTTTATCTAGGTTACCATAGCATTATGGAATGCTTTTGACAATAGACAAGTAAAAGTACAACTTTTTTCGATCACCAACGTTTGCAATTTTTCAAACCTATTCTTTGGGAACGTACATTTTTACTGCCACAACATTGCGATCTCTCTACGAGTAAAACCCTTAGGCAGAGAAATCAAATTCGACACAAGACCATTTAGTTTTTCGCGCTTACCCAATAAAATACGGATTTGTTTTGCAACGTTACCAAAGGTACACGTCGGGCAAAAATTGTGGCCTTACGTTCTATTGGTCACATTTTATTTCAAGTTTTAAACAACGCTCTTTTAAAAAGTTAAGTACCGCTCGTTCCGCCGCACGCATGGCCCTACGATCGCCCGCTTTTAAATCATTGTATCCGCATAAATGTAACCAACCGTGCACCATGTATAAAGTCAATTCTTGTGCCAAATTTTGCCGATGTTCGGCGGCATATTTTTTGGCCTGATCCACAGAAATGCAAATTTCTCCAACCCGCTCGTCATCACCTTTACTTGCAGGAAAAGCGATCACGTCCGTGGGGGTTGGATCATTTAAAAACTTCATGTGCAGATCGATCAAAGTCAATTCGTTTAAAAAAGCGACGGTAATGATGTCGTAATGATCCAATGGCATATACGTTTGAATGGCCGACAAAATTGCTTCCACATTGGCATCATCCACTTGAAAACAGGGATGCTCATTATAGCAAAAATACTGCACAGGCGGTATTGTGATACCTGGGCATTCCAGGTCAACGTAATTCAATGGGAAAGCATTTTCTCGGGTTCATGTATTTACTTTTCTTCTAAAATACTTAATGTGTCGTAAAATGATGGCATCTGCGCTTCCGGACATTGCACCTATTAGGCGGCGGCTTAAGACCGTTAATTTGCAGCTAAGTGATTCGGAAACGTTTAAAAACAATCAACTCGTTTCAAAGTTGTCCCGGGAACATCAATACCTTTCCAAAATTATATCACTGTACGACGATGTGCTCAAAATACAGCAAGAGCAAAAGGATTTGGAGGAAATTTTAACGCACTCCACCGAAGAAGATTTAAAAACATTGGCACTCCAAGAAAAAGAACAACTTGCACAACGGTGTCAAACAACGCAACGTGCACTTCGGCTTGCCATGATTCCCCCGGATCCCAGCGATTCTAGAAATATCATTCTAGAAATTCGGGCAGGTACCGGAGGTGAAGAAGCGGCTCTATTCGCAGGCGACTTGTATCGCATGTACATACGCTTTTCCGAAGAACGTGGATGGAAAACTGAACTCATGGGTAGCCATCCATCCGAGTCGGGAGGTTTTAAAGAAATCAGTTTTCTAATCAGTGGAGACAACGTTTACAAAGCGCTCAAATACGAAAGCGGAGGCCATCGCGTTCAACGCGTGCCCATTACGGAAACCAACGGCAGGATTCATACCTCGTCGGCAACGGTCGCAGTACTCCCCGAAGCGCAAGAGGTGGATATCGCCATTGTTCCGGAAGACGTTGAAATTAGTGTTTGTAGAGCCAGTGGTCCCGGAGGACAAGGCGTTAACACCACCGATTCTGCCGTTCAAATTTTACACAAACCCACAGGTCTTATCGTTACGTGCGCTGATGAACGTTCCCAGCAAAAGAATAAATTAAAAGCCTTGCAAGTGTTGCGCGCTCGCCTGCTGAAACAAAAAGAAGATGAGGAACGTGAAAAGTATGCAGCCTTTCGTAAACAACAAATCGGGTCAGGCGATCGGAACGATCGCATACGCACGTACAATTTTACACAAAACCGCGTAACGGATCACCGCATAGGACTTACGTCCTACAACTTAGATCGCGTGCTCGAGGGCGACCTTACGGCATTTATCCACGCCCTTGAGCAAGCTGATCAAGAAGAAAAATTAGCATCATTCTTGGTTGCAAAATTATAATGAATTTCCGACTGCATTTTGCAACATAGATTACGCAAGTTCGTACCCTAGTATTCATCGGTAGCGTAAGTTTCATTTCGTGATTGACAACATCCAGGTCATCCAGGTGAAAATAAATCGTTGGTATAATTAAAGTGGAATTTTTTTTAGAGGTATATTTAACAAAACATATAAAAGAGGCTGCGTTAACGCTGCCTGTCTTTGATACGACATTTGATCCAGAAATTAGGCTAGCTGATGCCCGTTTCGGCGATTTTCAAGCCAACGGTTTATTGGCATATTTGGGCAAGAAAAAAGAAAATCCACGCGTGTGGGCACAGCAATTGATGGACTTATTTGCTGAACGAGGCCATCTATTTGAAGTTTCCGTGGCAGAACCTGGTTTTTTAAATTTTTCATTAAAAGACACAACGTTGATACAATGGCTTTGTAAATTTCACACGGCATCCTCGTATCAAGGAGCCTACAAATCCATCTTTGCAAATCGTACCGTCGTCATCGATTATTCTTCACCGAATACAGCCAAACGTATGCACGTGGGACATTTACGCTCCATGGTTATAGGCGAAGCTTTACAACGGCTTATTCATTTTGGAAGAGGGCGTGTCATTCGAGACAACCACATCGGTGATTGGGGCACACAATTTGGTATTCTACTGATGCAAATCAAAACATCTCAATATGCATTTAGCAAAAATCCTGAGGAAACCATCGAGGCATTAGAAAATTTATATCAAGAGGGTATTGTTAAAACGCAGGAAAATCCAGCCGCTCTCGATCGAGCTCGGCAGGAACTTGTCAAGTTACAACAAGGAGACATAAAAAATATTGCCATTTGGGGATGCATTAACCAGTTATCGTGTCAAAGTTTTGATCGAATCTACCGGCGTATGGGGGTTGAGTTTGACTATGTTCTGGGAGAATCGTTTTACCGAAATAAAGTGGATGACGTGTACGATGAACTGCAAAAATATCATCTGGCAGTTATCGATCAGGGGGCTCTGGTTGTATTTCACCCGGAACATCCACGTTTTCGCAAGCAAGCTTTTTTGATACGCAAATCGGATGGAGCTTCCAACTACGCATCGACAGACTTGGCAACGGCCAAATATCGTGTCCAAGAACTCCGTGCACAGGATATCATTTACGTGACGGATTGTCGGCAGCGCGACCACTTCGAACAGCTATTTTTAACGGTAAAAAAATGGTTCCAGGCGGTTGGTTACAAGATACCCAATATGTACCATGTTTATTTTGGGACCGTTTTAGGTGCCGATGGCAAACCCATTAAAACGCGCATGGGTAGGCCCATTCGATTGCAAACGTTACTGGACGAAGCGGTCAGACGTGCCCATGATTTAATTCGAAGGAAAAGTCCGGAATTATCGGAAGCTGAAAAGCGGAGGGTTGCGGAAGTGGTTGGCTTGGGCGCCATCAAGTACATGGATCTTTCACAGGAGCGTACGGGGGATTACCGTTTTGAGTGGGACAAGATGATCAATTTCGATGGTAATACGGCCCCATACCTGCTGTACGCTATAGTGCGTATCCACGCTATCTTTCGCAAGTTGAATCTCAAAGCATCCACTTTAGATTTTGCCGAATTGGAAGATGTCAAATCCTTTTCGACCGCAACGGAACGTGCACTTGCCAAAAAATTGATTGCATTCCCTTCCGTTCTAGATTTGACGATAAAAGAATTAAAGCCGCATTGGTTGTGCCGTTATTTATTCGATCTAGCGGGAACTTTTTCGGCATTTTACAACGCGGATAGAGTTACCGTTGATGATGTTTACGTACAACAGGTTCGCTTATTGCTCTGCAGCGCTACATTGTCAACTTTGGAAACGGGCCTACATCTTTTGGGTCTGGACACCTTGGAACAGATGTAAACAAAAGAGCCAGGGAATTCCCTGGCTCTTTTGTTTAGTAAGATTACTTAGGCCATTTTTTGTACATACGTGAAAAATGCGTTGTTCATACCTCCAGCATTGGGCATCTGAGTAAACGTCTTTGATTGTGCAATATTTTCAGCCAATGCGTGAATATCTTCAGGACTATTGTGTGTTTGTAAATGCTTTACAAGATTCATAAGTCCCTTTATGTTATTTGCATCTACGTTACCATCTGCATTCTTTGCATTATATCCTAGTTGTGAGGCAAATGCTTCTAATTGAGGTTGTGCACCAATAAATGCGCTGGAAATACCACCACTTTTATCTTTTTTTATGATTTCTATAGCTTTTGATAAACCATCAAAATCAAATTGGGCACCTCCACGTATTTGCTGTGCAACCTTGAGCAAATTCGGTTCCAGTGATATTTGTACCTGCTTGCCTATGAGGGCACCTCGTAATCCAGCAGACGGACCACTTTTCTGGAGAGTTGTAATTTCATCAGTCAACTTTTCTATGTTGGTTTTTATACCATTTGGATTAAATTTCGTTAGCCGTTTATATACTTGAAAGACCTCTTTATTGCTTATTGCGTTTACATTGTTTCCTAATAGATTAGTTTCTTCTACCGAACCAGTTGGTGGAGTAAAACCATCGTCTGAGTCGAACGTATTTCTCAATCTACTTTTTTCAGCTTCGCTTAAAGAAGAGCGTTCTAATGCGTCCAAGAAAGCTACCCTTGCTTGACTATATTGTGCTTTTGCCTCACCTAATTCTGCTTTCTTCTGCTCCAATTGAGCCAACTTCTGGTCAATTTTTTGTTGATGGAGGTCTTGAGCGCGCTTTAAGCTTGCGTCCATAGATTCGTAACTAAAATTATTCCAGTAGGATTGCAATTCTGCAGGTAACTGAGAACGTTGAAACAAAATGGAAGAAATGGTATCAAACATTGGGCTACCCTTTGGTAAGTAGGTTTTTCCACTTGCCGTTTCAAGCTCTTGTTTAACTGTCTCTAATGCTTTGGCGTTAGTTAAAGCATTGGTGTACTCCGTCTGTTTTGCGGTAAGCTCATTTTTAATAGACTGCAATCGATCGTATTCCGAATCTGTTATGAGCCCATCTGTCCGTAGCTGCCCTATGTCATTGAAAAACTGTAAGGGATTTTTCGAGTAATCGCATGAAAGTTTGATACGTGCTTCAGCCTTTAGTCCTGAGTCCAGTGTTATGGTTTTTATGCCACGTGCTCCCGAAGCAACTCCCTTTTCCATGGTCGCAATAACGTCAAGCGTCTGTTGTTGTAAATTTTCGAGACCTGCTCTTAGGTCTTTTATCATCGTACCTAGTTCACCTGCTTTAGCTTGCAACTGTCTTTTATAGTCCGCTTCTTCAGCTTTTGAATGAATGCTTGCGGCAACATTAACGGAGACCGATTTCCCATCCGCGCATTGGATTTGACGAGAAAAGCTGACCTGATGTCCTTCCGTTTGCACTTTCTGAAATAAAGCCACATCACTTGCAAAGACTGCCTTCTGATCGACTGTACCTCCAGCTTTAGGTGCTCCCGCAGACCCCGGAGGAGATGGAAGTACTCCCGGACCTCCTGGAGGTGGGGGCGGTACTCCCGGAGGTGGGGGCGGTACTCCGCCTGGAGGAGGCGGAGGAAGGCCGCCTACACCTCCGGGCACTTCGGATGCCTGTGTAGGAAGGTCTGGTTGAGGTCCAAACATAATCTCAACGAGATTTCTATCCATGAATGGTTCGAATGCCTGCTGGGGTCGAGATGTCTCTGTCAACTGCGTTTTTACCTCATCGTGAATATCCTCAATGTGCTGAGCGCTTGTTGTAGCAAGTTCTCTTGCCGTACGCAAGTCGTCCGATGAAGATTGAACACCCATGTCAGCGCGTACCTGTGTAGGCTGAACATCTTTAGGACCAGAGGACTCGCTTGCCATCATTTTATTGAGCAACGCATCCATCTTGTCCTCCAAAATTTTTATCTCATTCTGTAAATAATTTAATCTATCCGTCGGACTTTGAACGAATCCAAACAGTTTACTTGCTACATTTCTGCACGCATTAATAAATTTTCCAAAACCTTTGGGATTTTCTATCGATTTGGCCTCCTCCCGTAATTTTTTAACTTCTACCGATAGGGCAATAATGTCACTTTTCTGATTTGCTGAAACCTGTTTTGCCTCTGTCCCATGAGCCTGTGCCAAACTTGAGCTAGGCTGCGCACGTTGCACACCAGAATTGTCAGTTGCTGTTTGTATACCTGTATTTCCTGCTGAACTTGCGTCCACCAAAGTAGATTGAGGTATAGTCCGATCACCTATATTTAACGCCATAATGTAAAATTTTACTTTAAACAAAGCAACATACGTGCCGATTAGGACAAACGGCTAAAAAATTTTCTTGCCAAATAAACGAAGCTAGAATACAGTATAAACCAATAAATGCGATCTAATCCAAATATGGGATCGATAAGACGTAATTTTTTTACTTTGTGATAGGTTGTTACCTACGAGATCTTAATTTTGAAAAAGAAATTGGTGCAAATGGCCTTCTTTTAGAAGTGGGGGCTTTTCGTTTTGTCGTAGATGTGGGGATGGATCCCAAACGTGTGGGAAATTCGGCGCTACCGCAATTGGATCTTTTGCCCAAAAACTCTGTAGATGCAATCTTGTTAACGCATTGCCATTTGGATCATGTGGGTGGACTGCCCGTTTTGCTGCGGCAACAATCACAAGCTCGTGTGTTTTTAAGTTATCCGACGAGCTTGATAACCCCAATTATGTTGGAAAACTCCTATACGGTCATGTGCCGACAAAAGGAAGAACAATCGATACCAGAATACCCGTTGTATGAAAAGAAAGATATTGAACGGATAAAACAAAGTTTTTTGCCCGTCAAATTTGGTCAGGCTCAACATCTGGAGAAAGAAGGCTGCAACCTAGACATTACCTTCTACCTCGCGGGTCATGTTTTGGGAGCTTCCAGCATTTTAATCGAATATGGAGGGCAAAGAATATTCATTACGGGAGACATTTTGTTCCAAGATCAGCACACTTTGAAAGGTGCAAATATTCCCAGTGATCGTTACTTCGATACGATTGTATTGGAAACGACGCGCGGAAGAACGGAACGAAAGTCCAATCGGGCGAACGAAGAAGAACGTTTATTAAAGACCATTGCGCATACGATTCAACGTGGCGGCATATGCCTAATTCCAGCGTTCGCGTTGGGACGTATTCAAGAATTGTTGGTTTTATTGTACAACGCTCGCAGGATGGATAAAATTCCAGAATGTCCTATTTTTTGTTCAGGTTTGGGCATGGCGCTTGTAAATGTTTTTAACGAAATTGGAAAAACAACGAATACCGTTCACTTTAGCCGAAAGATATTGAAGCAATTGAACGTTAAGCCGTTGAGACGAAAAAAAATTGGTCCAGACAGTCAATTAACAACACCTGCAATTTATTTATTAAGCAGTGGCATGCTGGTGGAACATACGCCTTCCTATCGCGTTGCTTCCAGTCTCATAAGAGATTGTAAAAATACGGTATGTTTTGTCGGCTATTGCGATCCAGACACACCCGGAGGACAACTTTTACAGACATCACCCGACGAAGTATTCACCTTTAAAGCCCTTGAATTCTCAACACCACTAAGGGCGCAGGTTGAACATTTTGATCTAAGTGGGCATGCCGACCGAGATGATTTGTATCAATTTGTGGTGGACCGCCAACCGAAGCAAGTAATTTTAACCCACGGTGATGCAGAATCTCGTCAGTGGTTTCTGGAAAAATTTTCAAAAAATTGTCCTCCCATACGCATCCTGGATCCGGAGGTAGGAAAAACCTATGTTCTTTAAAAGTCGAAAGTGAAAATAAATGCAACTATGTTGTAAAAAACGACCACTTTTTATCATTTGCAAAACGTGTTCATCGCCAAAATAGCGGTGTACGTAAACGCAATCAAAAACTTACAATTACCTTCAACGAATGTCCATGCAATCTCCAGTAACCCCTGTTTTGTTGACGAGGCACAGAGCGGGCAGTTTTTTAGAATTCTGGACCATAGCGTGGCCACTCATGTTGGCATCCTTTTCGGGTTGTTTAATGACCTTTATCGACAGAACTATTTTGGCACGATACAATTCGGAAGCATTTGTTGCGTGTGCGGCAGCCCAACCTTGGTATTGGACGGTTGCAGGCGTTCTTATGGCATTCATTTCTATTACAGAAATCTTTATTGGCCGCTACAATGGAGCCAAAGATTTTTCAAAAATGGGCCCACTAATTTGGCAAATGGTTGTCGTCGCTTTTGCATGCGAGTGCATTGTAATTCCCATCGCGCTCTTGTCTCACCATTTATTAGCCAGCAACGTAGAACCTCTGGCAAAACCATACCTACAAATTGTACTATTGAGTTGCCCTTTCGAGTTAGCTGGCTTTGGGGCCATAGGTTCATTCTTCGTAGGTCGTGGAGAAACTAAACTAATTCCCATCGTTTTGGTTTTTATTAACGCTGTAAATCTCCTATTGGATATTTTATTGGTATTTGGATATTTCGGCTTGCCCAGTCTAGGGATTCGTGGAGCCGCTTGTGCAACTTTAATTTCTCAAATGCTAGGGTTTATTATTTTTTTAAAGCTTTTTTTGAGAAAAAGGTACCGAGAAAAGTATGCGGTTTTTAGCTTTCAATGGTCTTGGCCTCTGTTAAAAAAATTTTTTCACATAAGTCTCCCTTACGCCGTTGCTCATTTTTGCGTCATGGCAGGTTGGTCCATTGCCTACCAATTTTTAGCCATAAAGTTAACGTATACACATTTTATGGCTTACAGTGTTTCATTTACATTGTACACGCTCGTATTTTTTGTGATGGATGGCTTGGGAAAAGGCGTAGGGGTTATATGCTCAAATTTTATTGGTGCACAACAACGCAATTTATTAGGCAAGATCTTGAAACAGTCGTTTCGATGGAACGGTATCTTTTCATGCTTATTTCTTATTATTCTGCTCGGATTCTCGGATTCGATGGTTCGTTTCTTTGTAGATGCTGAAATTTATAATCAAATTGATTTTAATCGACAAATTCGCTTATTTTTAATATGGTCGTGGTTACTTTTTGGATTAGAAACCGCTTGGCTAAGCATGCAAAATTTTCTCATTGCACTCACCAAAACAAAAACGGTTCTATTGATTAACGTTGTATGCTTTTGGGGTATTGTTTCGATTCCTACTTACTTTCTTGTAGGACAGTGTGGGTACAATTCCGTTTTGTACTTGCAATTGATTGGCTTAGACACAATCATTCGCATCGTCATTTTCTGTTTTTGGTATCGAAGACGCACGTGGATAAAAGTACCCAAAATGAAGTCATGCACACCTTAGTTTTAGGTTATGCGGATAATTCAATTTCTAGTCGCAGGCATTCGAATTACGATGAAGGTATGCATTGATCAACAATTATAAGCAACAAAGATGTCAAGTGACGTATGTATAAAATGGTACACACGAGTTTTTATGTTTTTAAATTGCTCGCTAAAATAAAAAATTTTCTCGCGCACTGCCTGTAAATTTACGTGAATAAACGCGATCGTGGAACATTCCATTAATATTTTCGTAGAACCTATCGACGAAGGCATACGCGTCGATAAATTTCTAACGACTCAGCTGCAGGGCCAAATAAGTCGTACAAGTCTACAAGCCATGATAGATCAAGGAGAAATTCTTTGCAACGGTAAGACAGGCATTCAACAAAAGTATCGCGTAAGACGAGGTGATCACTTTGCAATTACACTCAGAGAAAAAATTGCCTGCGGATTAACTGCGTCGTGTACTTCCGTAAAGATTATTTACGAAGATGAATTTCTGTTAATCGTGGACAAACCTGAAGGCATGGTAGTACATCCGGGACATGGTGTGGAACCGGGTTCTACGTTGGTTGAAGCTCTACTATCTCATTGTCCGCTCAGCATGGCTGCAGGTACGAATCGGCCGGGCGTCGTACATCGCATCGACCAGGCGACCTCTGGACTTGTTTTGCTGGCCAAAACCGATGCGACCTACTGGCAATTAACACGACTATTTGCCGAAAGACAGGTACATAAAGTTTATTACGCATTGGTATGGGGAGTACCTCATTTGCGATCTGGAACCATTGAATCACCGGTAGGCCGTAGTTCCAGAGATCGAACGGCCATGTGCATTTGTTCTAAAGGTCGGTATGCATTGACGCATTGGTCACTGAAAGAAATTTTTAAAAATTCCCACAAAGCGCTGCTCCTATGCGAACCCAAAACCGGACGTACGCATCAAATTCGAGTGCATCTAAAGTCCGTGGGATACCTCATTGTGGGTGATCTTAAATATGGAAAAATTCCGGATAAGCGTCTGTATTTACACGCTTACCAATTAGACTTCCGTCACCCCACAACACGTATAGGTATGACGTTCCAATCGGATTTGCCCACTTCCTTTAAAGATGAAATTCAAAGATTGCGCGTATTAGAGTCCGGTTTAAAATCTGGTGACCCATGAAAAAAGTTATCTGCACTAAAAGTTATCGAAAATGCTTGCCATTTGTCTTTGCACACAGTTCTCTTTAAAGTTGGAAAAAGTAATTTATGAAAGCGGTTATTCAAACCCAAGGTAGGCAATTTACCGTTCAGGCGGGCGATATTTTCAAGGTGAATCGTTATCCTCATACGGAAGCGGGAAGCGTCTTAACGATTAAAGATGTTTTAATGTACGAAGATGAATCGGGTGTTTATTTTGGGACTCCCGTGGTGGATAATGCCATCGTTTGCCTTCAAGTATTGGAAAACAAGCGTGACAAAAAGCTTACAATTCTAAAACGTAAGCGTCGCAAAGGATATCAACGTAAGCGTGGACACCGTCAATCATTGTCGGTTGTGAAAGTACAATCTATCGAAATAAAATAAATTTTTAGGAAGGGTTAACGATGGCACATCATAAGGGGCAAGGTTCATCAAAAAATGGACGCGACAGTAAATGTAAAAATTTGGGTGTAAAACGTTACGGTGGTGAATATGTCCAAGCCGGTACCATTTTAATGCGCCAACGTGGCACCGTGTATCATCCGGGACAAAACGTTGGATTGGGGCGCGACTTCACTCTGTTCGCATTGGTTACCGGTACGGTGGCTTGGGACAAATCACATCGTAAGGTATCCGTACATATGTAAGGTATTTTACTGAAAATCAAATTTTAAAAAATCGGTAGCAAGAAGAGGAAGCTTTAGTTTTGATAGATTGCAGAACATATTGCCGTATCAGGTAAAAAGCTTTAGTTTGAAGCCACATCACCCGTAAGCATTTGAGGGATCGTTTTTTCTTTGATCATTTCACGCATCGCCCACAGGGGAAATTTGTCAATTTAACACCTTAATAATTTCCTTTTGAACACTTCAAACCACTACGTAGTGGGCACCACGGCCATAAAAGACACCCCGCAAAGCCGCAAACCAAGACTAGAGGCGAATGATATCATAAAACATCACCCCCTACCTATTAAAAACACAAATAAATAGCAAAATAAAACGACAATCTTATTTCGCACATGTTTTATATAAAAACAAACTACTTTACATATTACCCCTAATAATCGCAAAAGTGTTACGCCCCATTCTAAGTTACATTAGACAATTGTATCATTTCTGCAAACTTATTGTGGGTTGCTTTAAGGTAAAGCAAAGATCCTGCATCAATAATTTTACCCTGATCCATATAAATGATTTTATCACACGTTTTTAGTGTAGATAAACGGTGTGCAATGGCAATAATCGTCATTACATTTCTAAGATTATCAATAATTGTCGAAATTTCTTTTTCCGTTATAATATCCAAAGAAGAGGTTGCTTCGTCTAAAATTAAAAGCTTTGGGTTACGATACAAAACGCGTGCAAGGGCGATTCTTTGCCTTTGGCCACCGGAGATGGTTTTACCAAATTCCAAAAGCTTTTGTTGAGGATCAAAATCTTTCAACAGACAAATATCCATGACTTCTGCAACACGTTTGTAATCGATTTCAGGCTCTGCAAATGCAATATTATGAGCAATCGTATCCGAAGCTAAATAGGGGAATTGTGTAACATAACCAAAAAGAGGATATAGCTTTTCTAGTTCCCATTGCTGAATGGGCTTATCATCGATGAAATATTGTCCTTCATCGGCATTTAATAATCCTAGAATAATTTCTATCAGGGTTGTTTTTCCAGAACCTGAAGCCCCTACGATACCTACAAATTCTCCTTTGATAATTTCTAAATTTATATTATTCAAGCAAAACTCTTTATTGGAAGAATATTTAAAAGAGACATTTTTTAACCGAAGCGCTTTATTAAATGCGCTAGCTTTCTGGTTACCATCAACCGTACTAGAAACAAGAGTTTTTTGAAAACATAACAATTCCTCGTATTCATTATTAATGCTTTTTAATGATCCTCTGTGAGCTTTAACAACGCCAACTGCAGTCCAGAAACGGTTTAACGCAGGTGCTAAGCGAAAAAATACAACAGCGATAATACCCAAATTTTCAATTAGTTTTGTATTTATGCCCTGCACATAAGTCATGAAAAGGCAAAACATGCAAAGAGAGATCATAACGGTCGCTTCAACAACAAAGGAAGGGAAATTCTGCAAAAAAATACCGTATTGTTCTAATTGATTTAGTTTACTCGAAACCAACGAAAAATTTTTTAAAATAAAAGGTTCCGCTTGCCAAATTTTTATTTCTTTAATGGCAAGAATGCTTTTTTGCAATATGCTTACATTATTCGTGTTCATTTGAATAATATGGCAATTTATGTCGCTTATTTTGTTTTTAACGAGTTTATGTTGGAGATAATAGATTAAAATGCACAATAAACATACAAGGATCGTTGGTAAAAAAAAATTGCATATTATAAACCCACCTAATAATAACGTTATTAACAAATAGGTAAAGGCTTGCTCAAGGTAAGCAAGATAAGGATGAATCACATAACGTGTTGTGTTATCAATTGTATTGATGAGAGAATCCGAATTTTTTTTCAGGAAAAAACTATAGTGACTGTTAAATAGGCGTTGCATAAAACTTAGGCAAATTTTATTTTTTAGTGAGCAAGAAAATCGGTAAATAATGTATTGATGGAATACCATATAAACATTTTTCACGAGGAATATTCCCATTACAAAGAATAAACTGATGGTAAACATGAAAAATGTATTATTGCAATTAATGGCTTCAGAGAATTTTGCCATAAATGCGAACTTTACACTGCTAGGGTCGGCAAGAATACCAATTAGAGGGATAATAGTCGCTATCCCAACTAATTCAAAGATACCTGCAAAGAAAGAAATCAACAATAGGTATACAATTTTCCATTTAAAGCCTGTGCAAAAATTTCTATAAAACACTTTCAGATCTTGAAACATAAAGTACGATAGTCAAAATTGCATAAAATTAGATTAGGTTAGGTAGTTTCCATGATAAGTTAAAAGATGTATATCTATTTATTGCGCTAATTTTAACCTTATGCACTTGAATTTCCTGTCTTTAACTCAAAAATTTTCCGACTGTTCATAATGGCTTTTTGTTTTTCATAAAATAGTGGCCCATGCAAAATAATCGCGGTTGTAAAATTCATTCCACTAATGTCTATTTTTAAATTGCTAGCAGAGATCCTTCACAAAATCAAACAGATTGCGTGACAACATCACTCGTACAAGGTACCATCGGGTTTAATGCCCAGTTGTTTCAGTTGAGAAATGAAATCGAGTTTTTCTTGTTTTCGATTCGGTTTTTGAAAACTATCGAAACTCGCTTCTTGTTGCTCAACTTCGCCTTCCAAAAATCCTTTAAACTGACGTAAACGTGTAGGGTGACGCATTTTACGTAAAGCTTTTGCTTCAATTTGCCTAATACGCTCCCGAGTCACATGGAAGGTTTTGCCTACTTCCTCTAGAGTACGACTATAACCGTCGTGTAATCCAAATCTCAAAGATAAAACTCTACGTTCGCGATCCGTTAAAGTATCCAAAACACCAATCAACTTTTCTTTCAACAAAGTGTAGGCCGTCATATCGTAAGGATTATCCGCAGACTTATCTTCAATAAAATCTCCAAAGCAACTATCTTCACTTTCTCCAACGGGACTCTGCAAGGAAATAGGTTGTTGCGCCATTTTTATGATGGATTCAATACGGTTTACGGGAACTTGCAATTCTTCTGCGACCTCTTCGGGAGTAGGATCGTATCCCAATTCCTGTACCAACTGTTTTTGAACTTGAATAACTTTATTCAGGGTTTCGATCACGTGAACAGGAATGCGAATGGTGCGTGCCTGATCTGCAATAGAACGCGTGATGGCTTGACGAATCCACCATGTGGCATAGGTTGAAAATTTGTAGCCGCGACGGTATTCAAATTTTTCAACCGCCTTCATTAACCCCATATTGCCTTCTTGAATGAGATCCAAAAAAGACAACCCTCGGTTTGTATACTTTTTAGCTATACTGATAACAAGCCGCAAATTGGCTTCTACCATTTCTGTTTTTGCGCGATGCGCTTCTTTCATGTGTTTACGAACACCTTTCACCAACTCAACCAACTCTTGGGGCGATAAACGTAATTCTAATTCAATGTCACGAAGTCGTTTCATCATTTTATCCGCATCGATCGTTTTAAAACGAACAACACTTTGGTTACGATGCACCGATTGCAAACAGTCTGCAATGGTTTCTATCTCACGAATGAGCGGAGAAAAACGATTCAAAAATTCTTCAAAAATCTTTAATTTGAAGCAATATTTTCTAAAAATCGGCTTTAATTGTGCCTCATATTTTTTATAACGCGCCAAAAGCTTTTTCTTTTCTTCGTCATCTTCGGTACTTAAGTACTCCTGCCAAATTTTATCCAACTGATCACCGATTGTATCGCATTGCTTGACCAATTTTTCCAAAATTTGATAATATTCTTCACGACTTTCAATTTTCTTATCAACAACCAACTTATCAAACCGCTCGTTCTTTTCCAAAAGCTTTCGAGCTAAATCTTGCTGGAAATTGAGCGACAAAGCTACTGAAAACAACTTATCTTGAGCTGCATATTCCGCCTTTTCAATGCGCTTAGAAATTTGCACTTCCTCATCTCGCGACAACAAGGACACCTGTCCCATTTGCTTTAAATACATGCGGACGGGGTCTTCTAAACTGTCTTCGTCTTCTATCGATTGATTTTCTTCGGCGTTTTCAATCTTTTGCCTGTAATGTTCTGCCTCATCGTTATCTAGGATATTTATCTCTAAATTTTCTAAAATATTAATTACATTTTCAATTTCCTCCGGTTTTTTAACACTTTCCGGTAAGTGACGATTAATATCTTGGATCGTCAAGAAGCCCTGCTGCTTTGCAAGCGTTATTAACTGACGAATCTTCTCGTTCAAAATATCTCTAGCTTTTATAACTTTTACTTTTCTTTGAATAATCATCAGAAAAATGCAATAATAAGGTTATTGTTTATTCCAGCGAACTGCTAAATGCACATTGACAAGTGCTTTTTTCAATTGATAACGTTCTGTTCGGAGCTGTTCCACTTTACTCGCATTGATGATAGAACTTTTTGCCATTTCTTTGTCAATTGCGGAAATACATTTTTTTAAAAACTTTTTATACAATTGTTGCAAAATTGTCACTAATATTTTTCGTTCATCTTCAATTTGAAAAGGTTCTGCTAAAATCTGATACCATAATTCCTTCTCAGATTCACTTAAGTGCAAAACTTCCATCTTTACCAGCGTAAGAGGCTCAATGCCATTGGCAATAAATTCGTGGACAATTTTAAACAGTAATTGACCAACTAAAACAGACGTATCAATCCAATCCAAAGACAAAACTTCCAAAATACATGCCGTACATTCGGGCTTATGAAACAGGAATCCCAAGAGCTGTTTTTCTACAGAATCTCGATAACGTTCAACTTTTGTAGGAGAGGTTTGCGCGCTGATATTATATTGAAGCGCATTTTTTGAATCCAATTTTCGGAAATCTTCTTCTAAAACTTTTAGCGGAATTCCCGTTTCGCCCGACAACGCGCGAATACTTTCATATTTTATGATTGCAGAAGGGCACTTCGCCAAAATGGAATAAATAAGATCTATAGCCAAACGTTCCGCCCTCCTTTCATTCATCTCCAATCGCCGAAAAGCTTTTATTATAAACGGGACTGGCATCAAGGATTTTTCTAGCAACGACTCGTACGTACACGCACTTTTCTGCAGTGCAAACAAAGAATCGGGATCTTTATCCAAATCCAGCAAAACGTACTGTAATTGCAAACTTAAAGGCAATCCTAAATCCATTAAACGGAGACCCGCTTTTACTCCTGCACTGTCACCATCAAACATACCTGTGATAAAATTCGAATATCTTTGCAATAATTTTAATTGCGTTTCGGTAAGCCCTGTTCCTTGAGGAGCAACGGCTGTTTTTAAGCCACATTCCCAGCACCGTACGACGTCGAGCGGGCCTTCTACCAAAAAAAATGGTTTCATGCCATCAAAATGTTGACGTGCCTGATGCAGATTGAATAATTGATTGCCTTTTACAAAGATAAGCGTCTCCGGAGAGTTAACGTATTTGGCTTCATGTGTTGGGTCTTCTACATTCTCTACAAAAGGGAGACATCGACCCGAAAAGGCAATCGTACGTCCTTGAATATCTTTAATCGGTAAAATCAATCGGCCTTGGTAACGGCACGCTAAATTGTTTTGCGCTGCATTTTTAGAAGCGTAGAATAACCCACTTTGCTGCAAGACGGCGTGATCGTATCCATCACGACGCAAACACTTATACAACTCAAAACGATCCAGAGGCGCGAAACCAATAGAAAAAGTTTGCGCAGATTCTTTACTAAACCTGCGTACCTTTTCCCAATAATCGCGCATTTGGATACCATAACCATCGGAATTCCAGAAATATTTTTTAAAAAATTGTTCCGCCTTAGAATAAATGTCCCACAAAATTTTTTTGTTTGATCTTGCTACATTTTCCACCAAATGTCTCCCATCGTGTTCGTATTCAAGAGGTACATTGAATCTTTCCGCAATCCATTCGACGGCCTCGCCAAACGATAACTGCTCTTTCAGTTCCAAAAATCTAAACATGTCGCCCGCATACCCACTACTGAAACACTTAAATACATTTTTCTGCGGATCCACAAAGAATGAAGGGGTCTTTTCATTAGAAAAAGGACTGAGGCCCTTAAAAGCATGCCCTGCGGACTTCAACTGTACATACGGAGACACGACATCAACGATGGACACTCGCTGACGGATTTGTTCTAAACAAGCACGTGAAATGAAAGGCATAAGAAGATTATTTAGGAGCCAATTGCTTGTACAAAAAGATGCCTACGATTAGCATGAGCGTATTGGGTAACCAAGCAGCCAATAAAGGATTCAAAATACCCTGCGCACCCAATGTACGTCCCAAGCTACTGAAAATGTAGTAACAAAAAAATAATCCTGCTGCCTTCGAAATTCCAACTACAGGATTGTTACGTACACCAGTCAAAGAAAAAGGAACTGCCAGCAAAACAATCATAAAAAGAATCAATGGACTGGAAAGGATGGAATAATACTTTACGCGGTGCTCAAGAAAACACGCGTGGTGTAGCGGTGCAAACTTTAAAATCAATTTTAAATCATTCATATTAAGATTTTTAAGCGGCGTGTTGGCAATTTTCATCAAATGCGGCGTATCGTCACAACGTATGGCGTATTCATCGAATGCAATAAAACGTATAGGTTCATAGTGGTTTTTGTCAAAAATCCAACGTTTCCCTTCGTTAAAAATCCAAACGTTTCTATAATTATCAAAACGAACCGATCGCGCATTGATACGTTCAACTTCTTTGCATTGTTCATCCAATAAACATACGGTGGCATAAGTTCCGCTATGAGTGTACAAGCTAAACTGAGAAAAAAACCACAAACGATGTTCTTTAGCGTTGTAGAAATTTAAATTAGACTCCACACCAATGGCGTTTGGCGTTAGGTGACGCCTTTTTTGATCATTGTAATCGATGGAACGTACAATCGATTGCATACGATCTGCCGCGTAAGGTAAAATCTGAATATTAAAAATGAGCATGCAAACGGTTAGTAACGTGGCTACACACCAAAAACAAAGCGTAATTCTAAAAATGGTTAATCCCGCTGCACGTAAAGCAACCACTTCATTGTGTGCTTGCATATCATTGAGTACGTACAAAACCGATATGAAAAATGCAATGGGTAAAATGGTGTGAAAACAATTCGGAACCATGAAAGCGTAATACGTCATCAACGTGGATAAAGACGCCCCTTTTTCAATAAACGTCTTCAAATACTTGTACATGTCCTCCAGAACGAGTATACCCATAATGAGAATCAAAGCAACCCCCATTGCTTTGCACCATTCCTTAAATATGTAACGATCAATCAAAGTAATCATAGGGTAACGCATCCGCTTGAGAAGTATTGTTCCAAGAATCGCAGGGCAAAGGTATTCCATTCCCTGTCTGTGTGTCGTATACTACCAACTTACGCTTGCCGACATTTTTTTCCGTACACACAATATGGCGTCCATCTGCCAACCAACAGCCTTCCATATGATCTAAGGGACCTTGGGTTACAAAACGAGCTTCTTTGGAATTCAGATCCAATACACCTAACTGGAATGTTTTATGGATGACTGCCGTAAAGAGAAGTTTACTTTTATCAAAACTTAAAGCGGCTTCATCCGAAAAATGACTCAAGGGAATTTGTATCTTTGGGAGATTATTAAAGGAATTTTTCCTTTTTAGCGTAGATATTTTATGCAGTTGTGGGCCATAACCCATTTCATCCCACCCAAATACTAGATTCTGATTGTCCAACCAAACAGGGGAAGTTTTAATGCCGCCGCATTGGGTAATGGCACGCAAATTTTTACCATTTACGTCGGATACATAAATTTGTGGAATCCCTTTTACGGATAATACCATGGCTAATTGTTTACCCGAAGGACTGAAACAGGCCGATGCGTTTATACCACGATATTGCGCAATGGCCGTGGCTGATTTTGAAGCCAAATGCATGCAATAAATATCCGGGAAACCGGACTTACCACACGTCGTGTAAACAATGTGCGTACCTCCAGGATGCCATCGTGGGTGTAAAACCGCAGCACGATCTTGCGTTAGTTGAACCACTTTTTCGAACAGTAAATCGGACAAATACAACTCGGAATGCCCAGAAATGTCCGAAACAAAAACCAATGTAGCATGAAAAAATCCAGGTGTCTGAAAAACACAGGTCACAATACGATTACACGCGTCGATGTATGTTTTCGGCGTATCCGGCCCCTCACAGATCAATTGAGTCGACTTTGCGTTTTCCCTAAATAAACAAACCTTTATCCGAGATTGCAGAACGTCAACTGTAATCTTCAGTTGTCCCGTAGCATTTGATTTTTTTAATCCTCCATGTAATTGTAAAATCTGCTCGAAAATTTCTCGCAATTGAGCATTTTCAGACGCAACAATGAAAGTATACGCATCCGCATCTTCCGAATTGGGCGTACGGTTCCCATGCAAGGTAGCATTGATCATGAGGCCGTAAAATACGCAAACAATCCTCCAAAATTTCATACCGATTATGGCGTACGACTATCACCTGTATTCAATTTAACTTCAAGTAAAATACTTAAAAACCCGCACTACGCTTTAAAATATTCCAGAATGGAAAAACGCAATCACTCTTGCAATGCGGTTCATGCCTCCAAAAAGAATAAAGTTATCGTAACAACCGTATTATCCATCGCTTTATAAAGACTTTAACAGATGTAAACATTCGCATACGACAATACCAACGCTAAATAGCCACAGGGAAATTCTCCATGCACCAGAATTTAAAACGTTAAAATGAAGCTGGCCAGAAATCTTAGACAACAAAAACAAAGGAAGCATGATGGCCAAGATAGCCAAAGTGCATCCCGAAAAGCTTAATACGTTGATAAAAGCTTCCGGAATCCATATGGCAACAACGATGGCCGGTAGTACCGTCAATCCGGATAACAAAATACGCCGATCGGATAACACTTCAGGTGACAACGATCCACCAAGCGATGTAAATCATCCATCAGCGCTATGCCAACACCTATCATGGAAGTTGAAATTGTAAAAACAATGAGCCCTTCAATAAGGTATCCGGGTATCAAAGATTTCAATAAGGCTAACCATTCATGCACGTTCAATGGATTGAGTGAATTCCCGTGTACGCCCTTTAACAATAGCGTAATGCTTATGTACCAAATAAAATAGAGGCTTGCCGCAATAGCACTTCCCCATAAGCAGGCTTTTTGGATCATTTTTGCATCGTTGTTACAAAATTTGGTGAGAGAATGCAAGGACCCGTGAAATCCAAACGAAGTGAATAAAATGGGTAAAACGACATATACATTTGAACAAATAGCCGTATCTGTGGCTAACGATAAAGATGTGAACTTGATTTTTGTACATGCAGTCACTATCGTAATAATCACCATACCTATCAGTATAAAACAACTGTATTTATTGATGCGTAATATATCACTTGAAGAAAACAGAAATAAAAAGATGAAGATTTAAAATGCAATGTCCATCTAAAAATTCACGTACAATCATTTTTTTGAAAAATTAGAAAATGTTGCGACGTAAAACCGATTTCAGACTTTCAAAACGAGATAAATGGTAAATCTTAATGCAAAATACTGTAAAAAATACGTTTAATTCTTGTATTCACAGGAAAGTTTTATTTAATTTTTCTTTAATACGAAATAAAGGCAACTTATAAAGCGTATTAAGAGATGCAAAAATCTCAACCAATCAGTAACAAATAAATGAATACAGGTACAGTAAAGTGGTTTAATAACAAAAAAGGATTTGGGTTTATACAACCTGAATCGGGTAACAAAGATGTGTTTGTACACATCACGGCATTGCAACAAGCACGTATTGATACGTTGACCGAAGGCCAAAAAGTACGCTACGAATTGATTACGTCACACGGTAAAACTTCCGCTGGTAATCTTCAACTTTTGTAATAAGACTACCCTTAAATCACCAAAGGCTATTCCTTTCGGAATAGCCTTTTCAATGTAATATAAATATGAAAAAATAAGAAATATTTTTACACACATCCAAGGCGTTGTAAATCTACTTTTGGGAGAAAATATATCATAAATTATTATTCTACAGGTTCGTACAGAGTTAGCAATGAGTTACTTTAGGGTACTTTCATAAAGCGGAACCTACGACAAAATAGATTTACGAAGCAACCGTTTTACGATCTCTTCAGGACGCGTACGAGAGCATTCCCAATATCTGCAGGATGCAAGGCCACTTCGACACCAGCCGACTTTAATGCATTCATTTTGGAAATGGCGGTACCGTTATTGCCAGAAGTAATTGCTCCTGCATGTCCCATACGTCTACCGATAGGTGCCGTTTGACCACCAATAAAGGCGGCAACAGGTTTATGGATATGCTGCCTAATATAATCTGCAGCGCGTTCTTCGGCAGATCCGCCGATCTCTCCAATCAGTACGATTGCTTCCGTTTGAAGATCCTCATTAAAAGCTTTCAGTACATCGATAAAGTTTGTCCCAATAATTGGATCTCCGCCTATACCTACGCATGCAGATTGTCCATAGCCGTGTTCGGTTAATTGACATACCGACTCGTACATCAAAGTTCCGGACCGAGAAACAACACCGATGGAACCTTCTTTGAAAATAGTGTCCGGCATAATACCCATTTTACATTTTCCTGGGACAATGATTCCAGGAGAATTAGGGCCAATGAGTTGGGTCCGAGAGCTCCATAACTTCCGCTTCACCATCATCATATCTCGAATGGGGATACCCTCCGTAATGCATACGACCCACTCGAGACCTCCATCGATAGCTTCCAAAATAGAATCCGCCGCAAATGCAGGTGGAACAAAAATTAGAGAAGCCGTTGCACCCGTTTCTCGAACAGCTTCTTCTACGGTGTTAAACACGGGAATTTTATGCAATACGTAACTACCTCCTTTACAGGGGGTGACGCCGGCTACGATACGACTGCCATAATTTAAACACAGCTCGCTGTGAGCTAACCCACTTTTTCCGGTAATTCCCTGGACTACGATGCGGGTAGATGTATCTACAAAGATGCTCACAATTACATGTCCTGTGCTCGACGAATAATTTCCTTGGTGGCCGCCTCCAACGTATCGCTTGTAACCAAAGGTAAAGCGCTCTGCTGTAGAATTTGGTGAGCACGTTCAACGTTGGTACCTTTCAAACGAACCACCATTGGAAGATTCAATGCCATGGACCGTGCGGCCGTAACGATTGCTTCCGCCAACAGGTCGCACCTTAAAATACCGCCAAAAACGTTAACAAAAATACCCTTAACGCAAGGATCTTTTAAAATAATCTTGAAGGCTTTTTGAATTTGTTCTGCGTTGGCGCTACCGCCTACATCGAGAAAATTGGCAGGTTTACCTCCAAAATGTTGAATCATATCCATTGTTGCCATCGCTAAACCAGCTCCATTCACCAAGCAGGCGATATCGCCATCCAACGCAATGTAATTCAATTTCGACTTTGCTGCCTCAACTTCTTTGGGATCCTTTTCATTATCGTCAGTCCATTCCAAATAATCCTTATGCCGAAATAATGCATTGTCATCCAATTGAACTTTTGCATCCAACGCTACCAAATGTCCACCTTCGCTTAAAACCAAAGGATTAATTTCGACCAACAATGCGTCAACTTGCATAAATAACCGGTATAAATTTTTAAGCAGTTGTACGCACTCGGGTAGCATTTCAGAAGACAGCTGAAGAAAGAATGCCACACGCCGCGCTTGAAAATCGGTTAATCCCACAAGTGGATCGATCAAAATTTTCAAAATCTTTTCCGGATCCGTTTGGGCTAATGTTTCTATTTCGGTACCACCCTCTGCAGATACGATCAAAACAGGACAATAATGTTCGCAGTCCACAATAATGGAAATGTAAAATTCTCGACGAATGCGAATGCCTTCCGTTAAATAAACTTTTCGTACGCACTTGCCCTTAGGTCCCGTTTGTCGAGTGACGAGGGTATGTTCCAACATGGCATCGATACTTTCACGCGCCTCTTGCTTATTTTTAGCGCATTGAATACCTTTGCAACCATTTTCAACAAAGTGACCTTGACCACGCCCACCTGCATGAATCTGCGCTTTAACAACGATCATTTCACCTGGCTCAAAAGTATTTAAAGCGCTTTCGATAACGTCCGTTTGGCAAGATTCGATGCAAATACCTCTAGGAATAGGAATTTGGAATTTCTTTAACAAAAGCTTTGCTTGGTACTCATGAATATTCATACGCATCATATTTTCTGCGCAGACTAGTTGGAGGAATGCACAATATTTCGCGATACTTTGTGACCGTTCTGCGGGCAATCTTCACATTTTTCTGCGCCAAAATTTCAACAATCTTCTGGTCACTGAGGGGTTTTTTCTTATCCTCTTGCTCAATAACTTTTTGAATTTGTTGTTTTATGATGGTATTAGCAATAGAGTCTCCCGAATCCGAATTCAATCCTTTTGTGAAAAAATATCTGAAATCAAAAATACCAAAGGACGTTTTCATAAATTTGTTCGCGATGGCACGACTAACGGTGGTTTCATGAATACTCAAATCTTCTGCAAGTGACTGAAGTGTGAGCGGCTTTAAATGCTTAGGACCTGCCTCAAAAAAGTCTTTCTGCTTGTCAAGAAGTGCGTAGGCAATGCGTTCAATTGTTTTTTGACGATGCAAGAT
This sequence comes from Puniceicoccales bacterium, assembly GCA_031278975.1. Lineage (GTDB taxonomy): Bacteria > Verrucomicrobiota > Verrucomicrobiia > Opitutales > UBA9783 > CABUVL01. Next base: position 40,837 of record JAITJL010000005.1, on the reverse strand, counting down.
GGATCGGATAAGAAAGCGACCCGAACGAATTTTGAGGCGTAAATAATTTTTATCCTGATGATTAATGGAAGTATCGGACAGCAAATGCTCATAAGTATTGCCGATGCACAAACGTGGAATATAGTGATTGTTGAGGTCTACAACCCATTCGTGCAGATGATTTTTATAAATGGCAACGTCCGGAATAATTCCTTGTACGTGATGAACTTCAAATCGACGTCCCGGAGCGGGATCTAGCTTTGCAATTTCTTCGATGGCGCTTTGAACGGTATCGCAAGACACGGACAAATAGCGAGCTATGTCGATCACCTTATTACGCAGCAGTAGGTCGTAACATTGATCCAATATTTGAAAGGCTATCGAAGAAGATTTTTTCCGGATTTTCAATTGCTGTAACAGGCAAGTGCGTGGGCCATCGCAACCAATTCCAGGAGGATCCAATTGTTTTAACGTCGCTATGGCCACTTGAATGGTTTCGGCATCGGCTTTTGTTTGTTCTTCAATTTTGTGCAAGGGCAAGGTTAAAAATCCCTTTTCATCGATACTACCGATCAAAAAACGAACGACACTTTCGACTTCGTGGGAAATATCCAAAAAGCCTACTTGTTCGTACAAATGATCCTGCAATGAAATCTCGGATGCGAGTGAATTCATTAGAAAATCGTGCTTACGGCTATGGGCAATTGCATTGGCTTTTGAATCGGGGGCAAACTCGTTGTAATCTTCCCAACGATCTTCGGCATTCACGGGATCGTCCAAACTTACCTCATCCAAAGGCAATTCCTCCAACGTAGGATTCATTTGAAGCTCTTCCAAGATGACATTACGCAGATCCATGGCTGAAACTTGCAATATTTTCAAAGATTGCCTCAACTGAGGCGCAAGCAATTGCGATTGCGTCTGAATCTGCTCCATTCGCTGAACCATGCTTTCATCATACTACAAGCCATAAACAATGAAAAGAAAATTCTGATATTTGCCGCAATTGAAGGCCGTAGATACTCTTTTAGGCGGCCACTTCATTACACCTCCTAGGCCGTCACGGAACTTCCAACCTATCCGTTTTTCATCCGGCATCATTCGTTCCAAACTTGCATTGCAAAATAAACTTTTTGCTTGCACTCAAAAATGGGTGAATCTTAAACTCAGTGAGTTCTTATGATGAGAAAAAATTGATACTATTAGGTGCACTAGCGCTTACGCATTCCATAATATGGAATGTTCCTCACCTCCTGGCAGATGTGTTTGAGGATTTGAACCGGGTTTATCAGGCGTATCAAGCCAATCCCAACAACCCTCAAGTGGCTGCAGACTACATCCGCATATTCGACATGTGGACGAATGATATGGGTAACATTTACGCGGCGCACGGTGGAGAGGGCATATTCGGTTTTGAAGGTAGCGACGAAGGAAGTGCATCGGCTACTCAAGAGGGAAGTTATACAGGTGGCGCGATGAGCGCAGAAACCGCACGGTGTTACCCATTTCTCCTGGGATGTTGGCTAAACAACAGCTTTCGTAAACAAAATGCAAGATAGATAATGAATTGTCAGGCTTTAAAGTACGAGAGTTTTTTAAACGACGAGCAGAAGGCTGAAATCAAAGGTTGCTGCTGTGATTGTTGCCCTTACAACCACAATTCTTGTTGTTGTAACGCCTTTTGGTGTATTTTTACGTGTGGCATGACAGGTTGCATACAATGATGGCCAGAGAAAGACACGGCCAAATTTTATTTTATGAGGGAAATGGGAGACGAAATCATACAATATCTCTACGATGCGTTCCGAGCTCGTTCGCTGCGCGAGGTGGGCAATACCTTAAACAGGTACTTTGTGAGACCCCTGGCGGAGATACTCATGAATGTCTGCGATCCAAGAAACGCGGCCCAGATCAACTTCGAAACGTTTTTGCGCACCGTCAACTTGTACCTTTGTTACGTTGGCATTGATTTCGGCCATCCCCTTCAAACGCACTTTGCGCAGTACGATTTCGATAACATCAAAGAGCGGTTCCACGCGTGGCTATTCAACGTCATGCAAGTGCAAAGAAGGGAAGAAGACCCCATCCACATATTTCTTGTAAGTACGTTGACACATTGGCATAACAATGTTTATAGATACATTGACAGAGATAGTTTACCGGATACACCCATTCATCCCTTGGGTTGGTATCAGATAAAGCGCTCTCTCCTCAAGAAATGATTGCTCTAAGGGGAGAAACGCAGTATTTGTTATTGCTGCTCTTGTCGGTAGAATCTTGAGAATTGGAACAGATTTTGGAACCCCAACACGCTGCAGAGGTAGGGGCTGCTATGAGAAGAAGGGCGGGCATTTAACTTGTAAGGTGTTTTTTATGTAACTTTCAAGTCATTTGATGCATCCTGCGAAAATCGGTAGACATTCTTCTTTAAAACGATCCCCTGCAAGCAGTTTTTAAGTTTTGCATGCAAGAGATCGGTGTAAATATTACGACATTCTTGCGATGGATTGTTCCGTGGAAGCGTTATTTTGTCTGTATTCTTGCAAAATAGAGAGAAGAGTTTTCAAAAAGTTGAAGAAAGCTTCCATAGATTTTTCGTCCATTGATTCTCCTTGTTTCCAAAATTCCAATTGCGCATTTGCCATTTCCCTTTTTATGTCAGCTTCCTGCTGTTCGGCACTGTATCCTGCAGCTACGAGACCACAAGCACCCTGTGCCACTCCTCCAATTCCTCCAATTCCTTGGCCAATTCCTGAGCCAATTTGCCCATAGTCGGTTTTTGTGGTGATTGTAGGGGCCGCAACATTTACATTGTTACCCCCTGCCTGGAATCCAGGGTCCTGCTTAGTTGTTTCCACTGACCCCTTAGCTGCCCCTACGGCTGAAATACAACCGCCTATAATACTCATACTACCGGATACAATCTGTCCTATGGCTTGCATTACAGCTGCATTGTAAGCGGCTTCTTTGGACTCTTCCATCGCCTCCACTTTCGTTGCTAAAGAGTTAAGTACGCCGTTGAGATCGTTAAGGTCACCTTGACGTTGCGCATTGATCATCAACGTAAATGCTTGCAATAACAGCTTCATCAAACTACGTATATCATCATCCGTGATAATTCTACTACCGGGACTCGTAACGGGTGTTTTCGGTGTTGAAATACTCTCTATGGTTCCATCTGCGAAAAGAGCTCTTACGTCATTGAGACTGCCGCCAGTAATTAACGCATTTCCATTTAGACTGACCGTGTACGAACTACCCGTCTTCGTGATCGTATAACTCCCATCATTTTCAATGCCCGCAGCGTCGAATGTTATATTATAGGAACCATTACTGTAATTTTGTAGGTTATTAATATCTGGTGTACTCATAAATTTCCTTTTATCTCATTTCATATTACGCAACGTATCATTACGATCTTGCCATGTACGTAATTAATTTCGACTCATTCCGAATTTTCTTTAATGGCTAAATAACCTAGAGCATATTTTTGGCCAAAATTGGAAAAGAAGGGATAAAATTATAAACCCAGCTACAAATCTAGCATTTCGAGGACAGTCGCAGAGGCCAATCCTTTGCGTTCCGTATACATGCGATCATCGATTCAAGAGATCAGTGGTCGTTTTGATGTTACTTCCACAATGAAGCGTCAAAAATACTCATCGTAAACCTCACTTTACCTTATCCTCAATAATTATCTCATTCAACCGCAACAGTTTTTTGTTTACATCCATCTTTTTCTCCACTATAGTTAATATGTCTCATGGCCTCTCAAGAAACCGATCAAGTTGAAAATCAAGGGCAAAATAATGCCGCAACGATGCCTGCCGGTCAACTTGTTTTGCGTGTATTATCAGGACCACATAGTGGCGCAGAAATCGATCTGCAGGAAACTGCCATCATCATCGGTAAAGAAGCCGTGTGCGACGTGGTCCTCATCGATCCAGCACTCAATGACCAACACATCAAAGTATTTGTAAAAAACAGTCAAATTAACTTGGAAATACTCAATAACGCTCCCGTAACCGTGGACGGTACCAACGCAACGGGGACCACTGTACTTCAAAATTTTCAAGCGGTTGTCATCGGTTCAACTCTGCTATCCATAGGCCCCAACAACGTTACTTGGCCCACCATCTCTGCCGATAAAAAACCGACGCAAGAAACGGCCACAACATCCCAAAACGAACCGACGCCCCAGCAAGATATACCTCCCGCTACACCACCGCCAACCGAAACCATAGCAGTGGACAATACCCATAAAGTGAAAATTAAAAAGTATGCCATCGCAGGAAGCATATCTATAGCCGTATTGTTGATCATCATCGTAACCCTATTTTCTTCAAAAAAATCCGATGAACCCGATAAACTTGCAACTGCGGTATCCAAACATAGCAAAAATACAATTCTCAATATCTTGCAAAAAAATCACGTCAACAATAACAATATTACCTTAGAAGATAAGCAAAATGCATACGAATTGACCGTTTACGTTGAAACAAATGCTCAAAAACAAAATCTACAAAAAGCATTATCCCATATACCTTTTAAAAAATTGCGCATCTATTCGCAAGAAAATCTAATACTTCAAGCCCAGGAAGTTTTAAAAAAGTTCAAAACCATCTCTGTTTCAAAAACGGTCGAGCTCAATTCCATCGCACTTCAAGGCTACCTGTACGCAATCGACAATTTAACCAATGTAAAAAATCAACTTTTCGCAGATGTCGTAGGTCTAAAGTCTATCCAAACAACCATATTAAGCCCTGACGAAGTCTACGATATGGCATCAAATTTGCTTACACAATACGGGTTAATGGGACTTCTTAGCATACAGACCATCGAATCTGGACTTCTCGTATCCGGCAGCATTCCAACGCAAAACGAACCCGTATGGAAAGATGCTCACAAAGCCCTTAAAAACACTTTTAACGGTATCTGTCATATCTTGACGCATGTTGCCGTATTGCCGTCGCAATCCGTCAAACGTTCTTTCTTCAAATCACCCATCGCTTCCGTCTCTATTCCCCCAGATGGCGTTCCGTGGATTGATCTTCAAAACGGAGAACGCTACTTTGAAGGAACCACTTTACCTTCAAGCTATGTCATTCAATCCATCACGCCAAGTGGTATCATTCTTAACAAAAACGAAGAATCCATCAATCTCACCCTCAACGAATTATAATCCATGAATCAAAGTCAAAAAATTATTCTTGTGGAAATAGAAAACCAGCTCAAACAAGATACAACAGGGGCCTTCCGTAGGAAATTGCGCGATCAATTGGCCCAATACAAGCAACTTATCAGTCAATTGATGCCTTCGGCACCCGATAAAACGCATTTCGACACGCTCGAAAGCCTAAAAATGGCATTGCAACACGCAGAAACAATCGTAACTCACTAATATTATGTCAGCAGATCCAAATTTAACAGAAGCAAATGCAAGTGCTTACAAATTTGCAGCTCAAGCAGCTCTTTGGGACACCACCAAGGATACAACCATTGATAGAGTTGCCAATAGCGTCGTCGGCCTCGTTGCCAAAGGCGAAACACAGATGAACGCACTCCTTACAGAGCTGGCAACCATAGATCCAGGGCAACTTGATCAAAGCCGACTCATGTCTGCACAAATGACCATGACGCGTTGGCAATTAGCTTCACAATTGCTAACAAATTTCCAATCAGGTGTCTCAACGGGACTTAAAAACGTGATTCAAAACATTCGTTGATTTTAATGATGAACAACTTCTTACAACAAATTCCCGGTGAACTCCTACAATTGCTCGCCGAAATCGGATACGTAGGTGTCAACAATGGCTTTTTTAAAGAATCTCAGGTCATCTTCGATGCCATCGTTAAAGCACGCCCAGACAGCTTAGATGCGTTGCTTGCCCAAGGTATTGGACGCATATTCTCAGGCCAAATTGCCAATGGATCCAAAATTTTATTTAAAGTATTAGAAAAAAATCCAGAAAATGAATTGGCCAAAAGTTTTTTAGCGGTTGCATTTAAAATGACCAACGTCGACTCGCACGCCATAGCAGCCGCCGAATCCGTTGTCAAGTATGGAGAAAATCCATCTGCCCAACAATTGGCACAAGCCATTTTGGATACTTACAAAAAAGAACTCTCGCCGATGGATTTACAAACCCAACAAGCCAGTCAATTTTCCCAAACATCCAATGCACTGCCATGAGCATCGAAGGTAATACACTGAGTACCGTCCAAACGCAACAAACCGTCGAGTCCGATATACAAGCTTCGCTCGACGTACGCCCGGATAATCCAGTTACAACAAACTTGGAAATGCCTGAAACTTCCTTGGAAGCATTCAACAATCCTCCTCCCACTGTAGCGCCGCAAATCTCAGCGCTTGAAAACCGTGCCCCTGGTGACGAAATTCTTCTCTCTTTGCAGCGCGTCTCCAATAGTCAAGGTACTAATGTAAAAGCCATTCAAGATACCCTTAGTCAAATGAGCGCGAATAGCTCAGTTACAATTGCGGATACACTTAAATTGCAAAAACTATTGGTGGATTACCAATTAACGCAAGATTTAATATCAAAAGGTACCGACAAAGTTAGCCAGGGTGCACAAACGCTTTTCAGAAATCAGTAAACGTATGAATTGGAAAGCAAGTTTTTCTCTGGTAGCATTATTTATCTGTGGGTGTAGCCAACAAACCTTGTACACAGGACTACCAGAAAAAGATGCCAACGATATGGTTGCCATTTTGCTATTCAATCAGGTTAACTGCGATAAAGTCCCAGGTATAGAAGGAACTTGGAATATCGTTGTCGAGAAAAACCAATTTACGGAAGCCGTCAGTCTACTTAACGAAGTGGGTTACCCAAAAGATAAATTTAGTTCTATGGGTGACGTATTTAAAAAGTCGGGTCTCGTATCCTCACCGCTTGAAGAAAGGGCTCGCTTTATGCATGCCCTATCGGAGCAATTGGCCGAAACTTTAACGCATATCCACGGTATTGTCACCGCACGTGTTCACATCGTCCTTCCCGACAACGATCCTTATTCGGCCAAAACATTACCCTCATCCGCTTCCGTTTTCATCTCTTATTTACCCCAAGTGAACTTAGATGACTGCGTGCGCGACATACGTCAGTTGGTAACCAACAGCATCGAAGGACTTACTTACGATAAGGTCAACGTCGTATTGTTTCCAGCAACCAATCCAAAGGAACGATTACCACTTAATTTACCTACGCAAAAAAGTCAGTATACCACCGTTCTTTCCATGAAAATTGCCAAAGATTCCGTGCTTAAGTTTTGGTTTTTTCTCGGTGCTATTTCCGTAGGCGTGATAGCTATTCTCGGCGGTACCATTTTCTTCCTGAAACAAAAACAATCCTCTCAAAGTTAACGCATGTTAAGTTCCCTATGTTCAATGCAAAATACTTGTGGACAAACGATAGAAACCAATTTTGTCAATACGTCCAATATAGCCAAACATTGAACGATGTGCACCCACACGCATTAACTCAACATTTACCTCAAGAATTTCCTTTCCAAAGGATAACAAATAAAAAAATCCTGCAACATCTAAGCGCATACCTTCGAAAAAAGTTGGATGTACTGGAATTTCCCATAAAAAATCTAGAATCTCCATTACGCGAGTGGCTATTGCTCCCCCTTCAAACTTTACTGGATTTACAGCACCTACTGGGAGCATTATTTTTTGCAGAAACCATTAAAAAAGTTGTCATGAAACGGCAGCATGAACAACTCACATCCCTGTTAGGTCCCACGATATACGAGTGCATTTTGAAACGTGCATCGCTTTTTATGCCCCTCCTACCATGTAATATTACCCCAAAATTTTCACAACCTGACCTTCTCGCAAATATTCTCGAAGCGGGACAATTTTTTCAAGAATATTGCTTGTGCAATTCATCCAAACCACTTTTGAAACGTTTTACGCTAAAATTTAATCCTACGCTTGCGTGGAACTTCGAACACCGCACCGATCCTACCGAACAAATGAAACTCATTTCTCTGTGTAATTCACTGATCAACAAAGAATTAAAACAATAATTTATGATGTTATTGACATTACAATCTAACAAAAAAATATGCCCCGCAACGCGTATTATTAAGTACGAAGATTATGCTTGCGTTGCCCAAGCAGACATCATTATAGGGGATGCCAAGGCAAAATCCAAAAAAATCGTCCAACAAGCAAACATGCAGGCCGAACTCATCATCAATGATGCAAAAAAAACATACGAAGAAGAAAAGCAACGTGGGTTTCAAGAAGGGACGGACGCTAGCCGGGAAAAACATATTGAAATGCTGTTCAATATGCTGGCAGGAGGTGTCGATTATTTGTCAAAATTGGAACAGACGCTCGTTGACGTCGTTCGGTCCATTACGGAAAAAATTTTGGGAGAATGTCCTGCCCATGAACGAATTACCGCTTTGGTAAAAAATGCATTGAAGTCCGTACCCAACGGGCAATTCTTAAAAATTCACGTGCCACCGGAACAGGCAATGACGCTTAAGACAAAAATTGACGAACTCCTTCAAGCGCAACCTCATCTTGAACGTATTGAAATCGAAGGTAACAATGCGATGCAAAATGACCAATGCATTCTCGAAACGGAAACAGGCATCTTGGATGCCAGCTTAGATGTCCAATTAAACACTCTGATGAAAGCGATTGAATCCATTATTCACTGACAATGCAAACACTTCAAGATTTACTGAGTAAAACCATCCAAGCAACTACACCGATTGCCACAAAAGGAAAAGTTTTGCAAGTTATTGGAACCATTGTTAAAGCCTTTGTTCCGGGTGTAAAAATTGGAGAAATCTGCTCGTTCGTAAATCCCGGAACCTCCAACGAAACTTTGGCTGAAGTCGTCGGCTTTGCTCAGGAAGCTGCCCTTCTAACACCTTTGGGAGACTTGACAGGTGTCTCATCTTCAACGCAAGTGATTCCTTCGGGTAAAACGCACAGCGTTCCTGTGGGTAACGGACTGCTGGGACGCGTACTCAACGGCCTCGGCTTAGTCTCAGACGAAAGCACGAAAGGTCCTTTCGTCCCGGAAACTTACTATCCCGTGTACGCGGATCCACCCAATGCCATGACCCGCAACCCCATTGATAAACCTATGTCGCTTGGCTTGCGCGTGCTAGATGGATTGTTGACATGTGGCGAAGGTCAACGTTTAGGCATATTTGCCGCCGCAGGCGGAGGGAAAAGTACGTTGTTGGCCCAAATCATTCGGAATACGGCGGCAGAAATCGTTGTCTTGGCCCTCATCGGCGAGCGCGGTCGCGAAGTCAGAGAATTCATCGAAAGAGACCTAGGCGAAGAGGGCCTACGTCGCTCCGTATTAGTCGTTGCCACGTCTGACCGCTCGTCTATGGAGCGTCTAAAGGCAGCCTACGTTGCCACCAGTGTGGCGGAATTTTTTAGAGACCGAGGTAAGAAAGTCTTGCTCATGATGGATTCGGTCACTCGATTTGGGCGAGCGCAGCGCGAAATTGGCCTCGCTGCAGGGGAACCACCAACGCGAAGAGGATTTCCTCCTTCCGTTTTTTCAACATTACCCAAACTTATGGAACGTGCCGGTCAATCCGATAAAGGTTCCATAACGGCACTTTATACCGTTCTGGTGGAAGGCGATGACATGACGGAACCCATCGCCGACGAAACGCGTTCCATTTTGGATGGACACATCATTCTCTCACGAAAATTCGCCAGTGCCAATCATTATCCAGCCATCGACGTTTTGGCAAGCGTCAGTCGTGTCATGAACGCAATCGTTCCCAAAGAACACAACGCGGCTGCCGGAAAATTTAGAAATATGTTGGGCAAATATCAAGAAGTTGAACTCCTATTGCGTATTGGAGAGTACAAAAAAGGGAGCGATGCAGAAGTGGATGAAGCCATAAAAAAAATGCCAGAACTAAATAACTTTCTGAAACAAAGCTTAACGGAAAAATCTCACTATGACGAAACAGTGGAACGCATGATCGCATTGGTCAACGCGTAGCGAACCCATAAGATGGACTTTGAACGTACTGTGTACCATTAAACGTTGATTGATGATCCTAATGACGCCGCTCGTATGGGATTTTTCAACTCATTGAATAAAGAGAAGATGCATGAAGTACGAATTAGAAGATTTATTACGCGTCCGTAATTTACGCAAAGATCGCGCCAGTGATGCGCTCATTAAATCCCAAAATGCCCTAGCCGAAGCCAAAAAGTTCTGCGAACAGCAAAAAATCAAACTTGAAATGTTTGTTCAAAAAAAACCGGGTTTTATCCGACAAATCTATGACAAACTTTTCCAAAAACCACAATTTAAACGTAACTACATGGATCTCATAGCGTTTAAACTTGGGAAACTCGACGAACATCAATCAAAGCTTGCAATTGCTCTCCAAAAGGCACAAAATTTAGAAGAGGAGGCTGCTAAAAAAGTGGAACAATGTAAAGCAGCTCTTAAGCAAGCGACCGTTGAAATGAATAAAATAGAAGAGCATAAAGTCACGTGGAAAGCGGAAGTTAGCGCACTAGAACAAGTTGAACAAGATAAAGAATTAGAAGATTTTAAAGTCAAAAGCAATAAGGAATAATTTATGCCACAAGTCAACACGCCTCAAACTGTAACGCCTGACCCATCTTACGAAGAAATTACGCAGGACGCAGATTCTACCCCCTCTGCTGATCCATCGTCGGTGAAAGCTTTTAATGAACTTCTGAAAAAATCGGCTGCAAATGCTCAAGATCAACTTCGAGTCTCTCCTCAATGGACACCTTTTACTGCACAAATGTTCAAAGGCAATACGACTACCAGCGTGCCATCGATAGAATCCAAGAATACGGTAGAAGATACAACAGGCCTGCTCCCTGTATTACCCAACGCAAGTAAAAATGCGGCAGATACAGCGAGCATACTCCCCACATTGCCAAATGTAGGTAAAACGGTTACCCAGACGACAATTCAGAACTCCGAGACTCATGTTGATCAACCCGTATTTAAAGATGGGATTGCGGCCTCTGCACAATTAACGGAGGACAATGAAGCAACCAGCATACCTTTCGGGCAATCAAATACAAATAAATATTCCAACAATGCTAACAGTACGTTTGCGAGTACAACTAAAGTTGAAAATGAATTTTTAGCGCCCAATACACATACACCCTTTGTAGATAAATTTGCTGGTGCTACGACCAATCGACTGACGTCTTCACAGGTAGATGAAACGCCCTATGCAACACCCAATAATCCTCCACCCGTAGGACTACCCTCGTCTACAAGTAGTGGTGATACAATTTTGAATAATCTTCAAAGCTTTTCGCAAGCGAGCTCAACCACTGCCCTAGATCATAGTCACCGCTTGCAACAGATTAAAACTGAACTTGTAGATCAAATTTTAATTTCAAGCAACGCTCTAGAGAACAAGCAAGTTGTAAAAATTGCGTTGAATCCACAACTGCTGGCTGGAACCGAAGTAAGCTTGCAAAAACAAGGTAACAATTTACAAGTAACTTTTGTGACAACCAACATTCAATCAGAAACATTTTTAGTCAATACCCAACCCAACTTGCAAGCGCATCTGGTGGAACGCCTCAATCATTTTCAAGACATTTCTGTCTCCGTTAACGGTACAAAAGGGAATGCCGCCTCTGCACAAGGTCAACCACAGGATGGACGCTCCAGAAATCGTTACGAATACCAACCGCCTGAAGACAACGAATAATGGATAAATTCAAACCTAAAATCCAACTGAGTCCTCAATGCGTTCAATTACTTAATGTGTGGGTAAATCCATCGCAAGTTCATTGTACATCCAACAATCGTACGTATTGTTTTGAACTAAGCCCTGCCATTGGCGAACAAACCATTGCAACGTTAACCTACCGATGGGAAAATCAAGATTTAAACATTGGACTGTTGAATAGCTCGTTCCTTGGTTTCCTGGATTCACAACTTGAAGATATTCATTGGGAAACTTGCGATCCAGAAATCCAAACCTGTTTGCTGGATGCATGCCACGCATTTGTGGCCGAATTATTTAACCAATTCAATGCAAGTGCCGTTGAATTAGGTCAGGTACAATCCACACCTACCGAAATCAAAAATGGATTGGCTGCACTCTACATCGTTAATGACCAAAAAAAGTGCGCCCTTCAATTGTTTAACGACGATGCAAGTACTCTGTTTTTTCAAAAAGTGTCTTCCAATGTACCGGACTCCAAACCCAACTTCAATATCCATCAAATTCCGTTTATTTTTAGAATTGAACGTGGATGCACACGCATTTCTCTAGATGAGCTTAGACAACTACGTACGGGCGACATCCTGCTAACGCAAGAACGCGTACGGGCACAAAATAATCTGGTTAGATTTCATGCAAACCAGCTTACTTTTTGGGCAAAACGAATTGCCCCTAATAAATTTGCAATCCAAACACCTCTTATGGACGAAACAAACGACTTACCTGCAGGCATCATTCCAGAAGATGATATCAAAACGCCAGAAGATGTAGCCACCGAAGTGCCTACTTCGGATACACCGAGTGAAGGTGAAAAAAGCCAAAGTGATCAAACACCTAAACCCACTACCATCAATCTTGATCAATTACCCATTCACATCACATTTGACGCGGGAGAAAAGATATTTTCACTGGAAGAGATAAAAAATTTACACGTTGGCTACACTTTCGAAACGGACCATACCATTGACGACCCCGTCAAAATCAAAGCCAATGGGAAAATCATCGGAGAAGGTGAATGGGTGTGCATTAACGAACATTTTGGAGTTCGCATAACTCAATTGAATTCATGATTCCAGACACCTCATTTTTGTATGATCCCATTGGGATCATTATTTTCCTTGTTTCCTTATCGCTAGCTCCTTTTGTAGCCTTGATGGTTACTTCTTTTGTAAAACTTGTCATCGTCATAAATCTCATTCGCCAAGCTATGGGGTTACAACAAATTCCGCCCAATATGGTTGTCAATGGCTTGGCTATTATATTAACCCTTTATATTATGGCTCCTACGCTGCAAGAAAGCATTCATAGGGCCTTTGAAACAAATGACATTTTAAAAATGCGTAAACAATTAAAAGAAGCATTTGTACTCCCTGACAAATTTAAACCGTACATGGCATCGCAAGATAATTCTGGGTTGTCTCTCACATCGTTCGCATCTGAGTATGCATCGAATGAACGCACCGAACAAATGCTCAGCGAAATAAAAGCTTTATTGAATTATACCAAACAACCCATTACACAATTCTTAACGCAACATACACCGCAACGGCAATCTATCTTTTTCATGCGTATGGCTAAGCGTTTATGGCCTGATCCCTACACTAGAGATTTAAAAGAAGATGATCTCCTTATTTGTATCCCTGCTTTCATGCTCTCAGAACTATCCGCCGCATTCGAAATAGGGTTCTTGATTTACCTGCCATTCATTGCCATTGACTTGGTCGTTTCCAACATTCTTTTAGCCATGGGTATGATGATGGTCTCTCCAATGACGATATCATTGCCATTTAAGCTCATGTTATTCGTTCTCGTCAACGGTTGGGCCAAATTGGTTGAAGCTTTACTTTTAACTTACGTCTAAGAAGGGTATGTCTCAGAAACATTACAGCTAAAAATACTACTAACTATTCCATAAAAACAACCCTGAGGATCCGAAAAGCGTTTCTATGACAGTAATCATCCAACGTTTACAATTCAGGCAAAGCTAAACTTTAGGATATTTCATCCGGATACCTTTACCTTCTATGTTGATCAACTTTCATGCCAACACGCTTTAACGATCAACAAACTGACCTGCAGTTACGCTACCTTCGAGAAGCATTATCCTCTTCCGCTTGCTGTCTTTGCAATTCCTTAATCTGTTCTTGGGAAGAAGTGCGTATAGATCCTATCATTTTTTGAAATAAAAAACGATTGTTGGCTTCTCTCAGTGCTTTCTTTCTATCTGCTGCCGAGACAGAAGCTTGAAAATCTTCAACATCTGCAGCGTCAACTGCTGAGGGATCAGCACTTACGACCTCTTCAGTAGTTGAGGCTACAGGCTCTACGGAAGAAACAGAATGAATATTACTTGTCATAAATGCATTTTAATTCTAAATTGGCGCCCTATCAACGTAAAAGTGATGCAAGCGAAACAATTTTTTTCATCCATTACCGACGGATGGCCTTTTAAAAATATTCTGTTGCTAGAAATAGAACCATGGACGTGGTTAAAATTGCTGCCGAAAGCGCTGGCAAAATTTTTTGAGCACTGTCTGCCAGAAAATAGAATTCATTCCATTGTACCTCCTAATTTTCATGTTTTTGGAGATGTGTTTATTGGAGAAAACGTAGCACTGCCCCCGTTTGGATATATTCAAGGCCCCACTTACATTGGAGACCATTGCATCCTACGTCCAAGTGTTTATATTCGTGGAAATGCCATTGTAGGGCAACATTGTGTTTTAGGTAATTCCTGCGAATTCAAACACTCTATTTTGCTAGATCACGTGCAGGTCCCTCATTTTAATTACGTTGGAGATTCCATTTTGGGTACGCACGTGCACTTAGGAGCTGGAGCTATCTTATCCAATGTACGCTTCGACAAAAAGGAGATCCTTATCAAAGGCGACAACAATAAAGTTTACGCAACGGGATTAAAAAAAATGGGAGCAATTATGGGAGATTACGCCGAAGCCGGATGTAACGCTGTCTTACAACCTGGAACTTGCTTGTTTCCACACTGCAAAGTGTATCCATTAAATTCAGTTAAAGGTGTCATCACGTAAGTTCTTGTGTGAGCATCTACCAAAAAAATGCTTGTCATCTGCTTACACCAATGACAATTATTTTGTCCATCAACCCAGGTAAATACGACGATTTTCCTTGCAACAAAGCAAGGATCTATACAAATTAGAATAAGTCAGGGGGATTAGCTCAGATGGTTAGAGCATTAGCATGACACGCTAGGGGTCACTGGTTCGAATCCAGTATCTCCCACCATTCTCTTTATTGTTCGTGAAATATAAATGTATTACGTATACGTTAGGGGCTTATGGCGTTGTTTTACTATTAGCTGCCTGCTTAAGTCCAGTGGCATTTGCTTGTGTCCAATATCTGAATGCTCATTGCACTTGCGGTTTTCTAGCCTACTTAGCCAATAAACCTTTTGAACAATACTTTGATCGTTGTCGGCTATTTTCAATTTTTTTAGTTTTCCCAATCCTTTTACACTTCTTTAAAGTGCATTGGACGGAACTCAAAATGCAACTTACGCTCCGTACGTTCGGAATTGGTATCAAATTCTTTGTATTAGGAGTAGGTTTATGGCTTAGCTTCTTGATTTTAATCGGTTACAACATAGGATTTCCTGAATTAAACAATACGTCTCATCCGCTGTTGTATACGGTAGTACTTTCAGCAGTTGCAAGCATTTTGTTGGCCTGCTTGGAAGAAATTATTTTCAGAGGACTACTGTTCCGATTCTTTCTTAAAAATATGTCAGAATTTTGGAGCATACATTGGATATCCTTTATATTTGCTTGCTTACATTTCTCAAATGTTCGCAATTTGGATGTACATTGCGTTTTGGCTTTAAAAGGATTTTGTAGCGCTTTCTACTCGTTGATTGACATCTTTACACACATTCAGTGGGCTTATTTTTTTAATCTATACATTTTGAGCTGTCTGCTGTGCTTATGGGTTTTAAAATTGAAAACTCTGTGGAGTGCAATTGGCTTCCACGCAGGCCTTGTCTTTACCTTAATGTATGTCAGGCAGCATTACTGCTTTTCAAATGTTTTACATAACCGATGGGGTAACGGCCGCATCACGGACTCATGGGTCGTTTTCTGCATTTTACTTCTAATCACCATCGTGATATGGCGCACGCGTATTCGAAGCAATTTGCCAAAACAATGAGATTGGTAGAAAATTTAAAATGACAACAGGGTACACAATTACCGCTTGTCTAAGTTTCTACATTCTAAGTGCATTAACCAATGTCATGGTATTGGGCGCTCTCACGGAATCTTGGCTACAGTATTTTCAGTGGAAGCGAGAAGCGTTAAGCCAAATATACTGCTGTGCCACTTTATGCGTCGCAATAACGGCCGGATTTTCGGGAGTATGTTTCGAAAAGCTAAGACTCAAGAAGGCATACCTTTATTCCAGTTTGTGCTTAGGAAATATTTTGTTACTTATCAGTTTCTTGCCTCCAGGTAGCCCAAATCCACTTTGCTTTACATTGCTCCTGTTTTCATTGCAGTGGCTTGGGCAAGGACTCCTCGTCGTAGCCTGTCGAACCTCTTTAATGGCCTGTGTACCTCGCTCTCGGCGGGGAATCTTTGCAGGCATCCAAGAATCGCTGGGGACACTCGCCGTGAGTATCTTACCCTTCATCGTTCTAAAGATGATTTATCTTTTTACATGGCAAACGGTACTGCGCATAGAAAGTTTTATGTATTTTTTTGCTGCTCTTTCGAGCCTTGCAATTAGCAGTGTCCCCCCAAATAGGTTTCCAAAGCAACGGATGCACACACCTTGGTTTTTATTAAAAACAAAAAAATTTTGGCTGGTAAACGGAATCATTAATCTCCCTATTTTATTGAGCTCCGGTTACTTCTTTCATCTAGAGGCTTTATGTCATCGCTGGCACATTCGCATGCACCAATTGCAATCTTTACTTATACCTCAAGTCTTGGGCATTATTTGCGTCCACTTGTTGTTGGGCATTTGGGTCACGCGTAAGTCATGGAAATTGACACCTCTCCTCGTACTATTGATGGGATCGCAATGCATGTGTTACGTAGGTTTGCTGCATTTATCAATCCCTTTGGGAAAATATGCCTACGTGGTCGGTAATGCTTTGGGTTGGGGATTTTTTGGCGTATTAATCAACATCTCTTGGGAATATTTATACGGCGCTCCCTACAGAGATTTTTGCCTGGGCTGGGCCGTTTGTCTAGGATTCATTTTTAATGCCTTAGGGCCTCTGCTATTTTCTTTAATCGTCTAACGCAACGCTTGTTTTTGGATTTCAAGGTTTAACATCTCTTCCATATTGTACTGTCCCCAATACCGTTACCACTTTGTACACGGCCCCATCATTTTAATCGAACGTACCCAGGCCCAATCCTTATTGCTTCACAAAAAACTTGTGAATGGTCACGCAGGTATATTTCAATTGTTCCAACGTTAAACCTGGGAAAATAGGTAAACTTAAAACCTCATCGGCCAGCGTATGGGCCACATGAGTCGTAATACCTTTATCCGTAGATACATTTTTCATACACGCTTGTAAATCTAACGTTTTCGGATAATAAACGGCGCTTTCGATTCCTCTTTCTTTTAAAAACAACTGCAATGCATTTCGTTGGTTGTTGTGCACGCAAATAGTATATTGATTCCACGTATGGTAACGGTGCGGCAATTCTTTGGGCAGTGTTATAAAAGGTTCCAAAGAACCGAGCTGTTGTTGGTAAAATTGAGCATTGTGCCGTCTCTGCTGAGTATAATTGTCTACATAGGGTAGTTTAACGTTGAGCAACGCGGCTTGTAAACTATCCATACGGAAATTGCCACCTAAATAAATGTGTTCATACTTCCGAGCAGCACCATGCACACGCAGGCATCGCGCTTTTTCAGCCAAATTTACATCATTTGTGGCGACGAGTCCTCCATCACCAAATCCACCTAAATTTTTGGTCGGGAAAAAACTAAACGCACTCATCGTACCCCAAGAACCTGCTTGACGCCGGTTGTATTGCGCTCCTTGCGCTTGTGCGACGTCTTCTACAATCCACAATGCGTGCCTTTGGGCAAAGCTTTGAACAGCCTGGCAATCGCAACATTGACCAAATAAGTGTACGGGGATAATGGCTTTCGTTTTCGGACTCACTTTCCTTTCGGCATCCTCCACATCGATACCAAAGTCCTCTGCACGAACGTCAACCCACACGGGGGTTGCTCCCAAACGAACCACACAACTTGCCGTTGCGAAGAAAGTAAACGAAGGACACAGTATTTCGTCCCCCGCACGAATATCCAATGCCATCAAGGCGAGCAAAAGAGCATCTGACCCCGAAGATACTCCCAGCGTAAACTTGCATCCCAAACATTGAGCCATGGACCGTTCAAATTCTTCCACGGCATTCCCAAGAATAAAATTGCCCGAATGAATGACGGCGTCGCATGCATCTAAAAATTGATCGTGTAAACCTTTATGGATAGGTGACAAATCAAACAAAGGCACGCGTCGCATATTGACAAAATAAAATTTCGAAACGATAATGCCAGCTGTTTTTTGTAAATTTTATGACCCATGCATGTAAATTGCTTAACCGAGTAACCTTATTGACTTTTTTTGGCGCTTAATTTCTAAAGATAATCACACATGCGATACTGCTTCATTGCTTAAAAATTGTACAGTCTCTCATTAACATTTACACAACATTTACTTTTTATAATTTTTTAAAGGGACCACTTTGTAGCCATCTTGGGTGTCTAAAACTTGCCATCCTTCCTTTAATAAAATATGTCGAATATCGTCCGCTTCCTGATAGTTACCTGCCTGTTTCGCTTGCCAACGTTGTTCTGTCATACGTCTTACCGGTAAAGGGATAACAACATTATCTGTAGAAAAATGTGCAGGTAGTCCCAAAACGAACATGCATATCCCCAACTCATACAAAATTTGTTTGGCGTCCAATGATTGTATGTTAGAATCATTAACAAATGTAAAAAGCTGACCCAATGCTTTGGGCACGTTTAAATCGTCACACAAGCTTTCAAAAAATCCTTGCAAATATTTAACTTTGTCGAGTGTTGAAGCCAACAAATATTCTTGTTCAAAGGTCTCTACCGTTAATTGAGCTGTTGCCAACAGCCGTGATAAATATTGATAAAGTTTCTGCAGTGCACTTTGGGAAGCATTTAGTAAATCAAATGTAAAATTCAAAGGATGTCTGTAATGCCCGGCCATTAAAGCGTACCTAATGGCTTCTCGAGAATAATTTTTTTGCAACAGGGATGCAACGGTATGCAAATTGCCAAGACTTTTGGACATTTTTTCTCCATCTACCTTCAAATGAGCGATGTGCATCCAGTGCCGTGCAAAAGTTCCTCCGTAAGCCGCTTCAGACTGAGCAATTTCGTTTTCATGATGTGGGAAACACAAATCAACACCCCCAACGTGCAAATCTACCGTGGCACCCAAATATAAGCGTGACATCGCGCTGCATTCAATGTGCCAACCTGGACGTCCTTGTCCCCAAGGACTTTCCCAGTAAACATCTCCATCCTCCGGTTTTCTATTCTTCCATAATACGAAATCGCCTATACTCTCTCGCTCATATTCGTCCGCATCGTTTAATTCACCTGCACTATTGGTTCCCTGAGTTTGACAACACCGCTGGTCCAAACGCGATAACTTGCCGTAATGTTTAAAAGACGAAATGCGAAAATAGACCGATCCCTTCGAAACATAGGCGTAACCTTTTTGCATGAGTTGACCAATCAAGTCCAATTGTGCTTGAATGGTCTCGGTTGCGCGCGGTTCTACATCCGGTTGTAACAAATTTAACTGGCGACAATCTTCTTCAAAAACATCTGTCCAGTGCGACGTAAATGCTTGTAATGATTGCTTTGCCTGTTGAGCACCTCGAATTGTTTTATCGTCTACATCTGTTAAATTACGTACATAGCGTGTCTTGGTTCCCAAAGCTTGCAGTGTTCTTACCACAACGTCTTGAACAACGTATGTTCTAAAATTACCAATGTGTGCAGGTCCATACACGGTCGGACCACAGCAATATATACCAACATGACACGTAACAGGCTCTAAAGGCTTAACTTCTCGAGTCAACGTATCATATAAGTGCAACTGCATAGTTTATCTAAATACGAAGCATATTAATATCCGGTAAAGCGGTCGAACCACCTGTCGACAAGTCTCTCAAAAATTGCTCCCAATCTTGCTTTATTTTTCTAACTCTCTCTATGAAATTATTGAAAACATTGATGAAAGTTTGACACTCCAAGTAAGCAACCTCCATTGAGTAATGCATAATAATTCGATTTGTATTTTCTTCCAAACCTAACGTACAATACTGTGTCCGTAAGCCATATAAATTCCATTGCAACAAACGCTCTAAACAAGCCGCTTTATTGTCTTCCGGCACGGTTGCAATAGGCGCACAAAAATAAACTTGATCGGAGGCATCGGGGACTTCTACGACAAACGCTTGACCTGATTCATCCGTAGAAGCAAAAATTCCCTTTTCATTTAAACGAAACACTTTCCCACTCGTAGCACTCAGGGTTTTTAACCAAAGATCCACTTGTTCCCTAACTTGCATATTCATGTTATTTAATCACATGTTTGCCGTGATACGCAAGTTTTTTAACTTTTGTTGTTATAAAACTCAAACAATCTCTCTGGGTATCAACGTCAAAAATAATTTTTTGACCTGATTTTACTTTCCGTTCCAACAATGCATCGGCCAGTACATCTTCAATATAACGCTCAATAGCTCTTTTTAAAGGACGTGCCCCGTATTTATTGTCAAATCCTTTTTCGACCAAGAATTGTTTTGCATCTATCGACAAAAATAATGCGATGCCTTTCTCTTGTAATCTAACCGCAATTTTTTTAACTTCTATTTCAACGATCCTTTGAATATGTTCCCGTTCCAATGGACGAAACACAACGATGTCGCTTATCCGGTTTAAAAATTCAGGTTTAAAGGCAGATTTACTGGCTTCTTGTACCTTCTCTTTTAATTGTTCAAAAGCAATGGCCCTAGAAGGAATATTAAATCCTAGTCCCGTTGTCTTTTGCAACGCTTCCGCACCCACATTGGACGTCATCACTAAAATCGTATTGCGAAAATCAACGGTCCGTCCACCGCTGTCCGTTAACTTGCCTTCTTCCAGTACCTGGAGTAAGATATGCGTTACATCCGGATGTGCCTTTTCAATCTCGTCGAATAAAATGATCGAATACGGTTTCCTACGAATAGCTTCCGTTAATTGTCCACCTTCCCCGTAACCCACATAACCGGGTGGTGACCCAATCAGACGTGCAACTGCGTGCTTTTCCATGTATTCCGACATATCAATTTGAACAATCGCATTTCTGTCTCCAAAAATTCGTTCGGCCAAAACTTTTACCAAATGTGTTTTTCCCACACCCGTGGGTCCCAGAAATAAAAATGAACCTGTAGGTTTTATCGGATCCCTCATGTCAACCTTTGAACGTTTTAACGCACGACAAACAACATTCACAGCTTCGTCTTGTCCGATGATCTGCTGATTTAAAATCTTATCCAAATTTAAATAATGTTTCGTCTCTTTGGGCCCCATCCAGTCTAAAGGAATGCCTGTCCAATCGAAAATGATTTTCTGTAACAAATCTTCTTTGATTTCCACAACGTGTGCACGGCACGCTTGCCTCCACGTTTCCATTTTCGTTTCCTTTTCATGTTTTAAAGCCTGTTCTTCGTCTCTCCAGTGAGCAGCTTCTTCAAATTTCTGTGACTTAATTGCCGCTGATTTCTTGAGGATCGCATCTTTTAAAGCATCCTCTATATCTTTTGCAGAAAAAGTTTGCTTTACCACTTGCATACGCGCACGTGCCCCAGCTTCATCAATCAGGTCGATCGCTTTATCTGGGAAAAATCGATCCGCAACGTAACGGTCTGTTAGACATACGGCCTTTTTGATGACTCCATCGGACAAATGTACGTTGTGAAATTTTTCGTAGTGCGATTTCAATCCCTTGAGGATTTCTACGGTATCTTGAATGGACGAAGGTTCGATCAATACGGACTGAAATCGACGATTTAAAGCCGTATCCTTTTCAATATGTTGCCGATATTCATCCAAGGTCGTCGCACCGATACATTGAACATCTCCACGTGCCAACGCCGGCTTTAAAATATTAGAAGCATCCATAGAACCTTCCGAAGATCCCGCTCCAACAATGGTATGTAATTCGTCTAAAAACAGAATGATATTTTTACTCTCCTTGACTTCATTCATAACATTTTTAAGACGCTCCTCAAATTGACCGCGATACTTTGTTCCGGACAACATCAATGCCAAATCTAAAATAAATACCCGTTTACTCAGCAAAGCCTCCGGTACTTTCCCTTGTACAATGCGCTGCGATAGTCCCTCCACAATAGCCGTCTTACCTACTCCAGCTTCACCAATGAGTACCGGATTATGTTTTGTGCGGCGACATAAAATTTGCACAACGTTATCAATTTCTTTGTTACGACCGATGACGGGATCCAATTGGCCCTCTTTGGCTTTGGCTGTTAAATCTATTCCAAAATTACGCAATGTGTACGTTTTGCAGGAAGAGGATCGCGTATTGTAAAGATTATCCAAAACACCTTTGTCCTCTTCATCTTCGTCGATGTCTTCACTATCTTCACCATCTTCTACGCTTTCTGGAGCTAATTCCGATAAAATTTCTTTTCGACATTCTTCGGGATCAACATCCAAAGTCTTTAAAATTTTTGCTCCCAACCCATCGCCTTCTTCTAAAATTCCCAAAAGGAGATGCTCGGTACCCACATAAGGATGATTTAATTCATGCGCAACTTTCTCAGCCAGCCCCAACACTTGACGAACGCGTGGTGTTAGAGGAATATCCATCGTGGGCATGGAACCATCTTGGTGCACAACACCTTCTGCCAGATGCTTACCCGCCACCATATGTTTCTGCAAAGCATCGTGGACCGTTTCCACATCCAACCCCATGCGTTGTAGCACACGAACGGCAATACTTTGTTTAAGCTCTAACAAACCTAGCAAAAGATGTTCGGTTCCCAAATAGTTTTGTTGCAACTTCAAGGCCATACTTTTGGCTAACACAAAAACTTGTTGTGCTCGTGGCGTTAAATTATGAAACATAGTTTAGTTCCTCTTTTTTTACTTTAAAATCAGGTTCAGGGAATTTCAAAAAGTATCGATGCAGTAACTTTGCCCTCTCTTTGTTAAGTTTTTTGACATCCAAAGATTGCGACAACAGTAACTGTAAATGCGCAGGCTGAACCTCTTGCTTTACCTTATATAGAATGCGTCTTTTTTCCTCCGGGAAAAATCCAAAATCAACCGCCAAGATGATGAGCGACAGCAAATTGGTAGCTTCCTCGGCCCCCATTTCAAAACATGCACGTAAGACACCAAAAGCCCGCCCAATGTTGTCAAACAACTCGTGGGGCGTTGTACGAAGTAATTTCTTACGTGCCTCGGTTTCTTTTTCCACCAATAGATGCACCACCTGTTCAACTCGATCCAGCAATTCATTTTCACTAAATCCAAGGCTTGTTTGATTGGATACTTGAAAAATATGTCCAATGGCTTTCGATTGTTCCCCGTATACACCTCTTAAAACCATGCCCATTTCAGCCAACGAGCGTCCTACTTGCATATGTTGATTCGTAAAAACTAATCCCGGCAAGTGTAGCATGGCCGATGCGCGCATACCTGTACCCAGATTGGTAGGACACGCCGTCAAATATCCCAAACGAGGTTGAAACGCATAGTCTAAGTATTGTTCTAGGCAAGAATCCAAACGATCCAATCGACGCCATAAAATTTTGAAATTGGGTTGAACATCCAAAACCTGCAGTCGCAAATGATCCTCTTCATTGATCATAAAAGCAAACTTATTTTTCTTATTTAGAATGACACCCGCTCCTGCTTTGTTTTTAGCCAAATCAACACTTATCTGATGGGATTCCATAAGAGAAGTGCACGTTAGCTCATCCAATGCATCCAGTCGAAGGCAAATGGACTGCTTGCTACGATCCAATTGCATAATAACATCAGAACATTCGTTAAAGATTTCATTTCTTTGTTGTTCGGATGCCTGCTGTGGAAAAGGATAATGTATTAAATTTCGAGCCAAACGAACACGAGCGCTCAGAAAAATAGGCCTTGTGGAGGTTGCCGTAACCGCCCATTCGCCAGTGTTAAATTTTGTATGCATAAACTTGCGAGCTTGTGTACCTTATTCTTTCTTAAAAATACGCAAGCTTTTTGGTAATATATATCGGCATTCCTACTGTTTTATTGAATCAAAAAATTTCATGACATTTTCCAATAAACACCAAAGTAATGCAAGAAAATATTTTCTTGCATTACTCAACCTATTTTTAGCGTATAAAAATTGGCAATGACACGGGTACTTTTACATCATACCCCCCATGCCACCTCCCATATCAGGTGCTGGTGCTGGTTTTTCTTCAGGTAATTCAGCAATCATGCATTCCGTCGTTAGCAATAAGCCAGCTACGGAGGCTGCATTTTGCAAAGCTGCACGCGTCACCTTGGTTGGATCCACAACCCCAGCTTTTACGAGATCTTCGTACGTGTTGGTTGCAACGTTGTAACCGTAGGTTCCCGAATG
This sequence comes from Puniceicoccales bacterium, assembly GCA_031278975.1. Taxonomy (GTDB): domain Bacteria; phylum Verrucomicrobiota; class Verrucomicrobiia; order Opitutales; family UBA9783; genus CABUVL01. The sequence continues at coordinate 16,425 of JAITJL010000005.1, read as the reverse complement.
TTTTAAGACTTCTTGAACCACCAAAGATCCATCGACGCCGGCGTTCTGACACAATTGACGCAAAGGCGCTTCAATGGCACGACGCACAATGGCAGCACCCACCGCTTCTTCATCTTTTAAATCCAAAGCTTCAATCGCTTTGGCTGTGCGCAACAGGGCAACGCTACCACCCGCAGAAATACCTTCTTCCACGGCTGCGCGCGTTGCATGCAATGCATCTTCGACACGTGCCTTCTTTTCCTTCATTTCGGGTTCCGTGCTAGCACCCACGTGAATTACGGCAACACCGCCCGCCAACTTTGCCAACCGTTCCTGCAATTTTTCACGATCGTACTCGGAAGAACTTTCTTCGATTTGACGACGAACTTGCTTTACCCGAGCCTGGATATCCGACGATTTGCCCGCTCCTTCGACGATGGTTGTATTTTCTTTATCAATCGTGACGCGTTTTGCACGACCCAAATCCGTCAACTGGATACTTTCCAATTTAATACCCAAGTCTTCCGTAATACACCGTCCCCCTGTCAACGTAGCAATATCTTCCAACATTGCCTTACGACGATCTCCAAAACCTGGAGCTTTGACGGCGCATACGTTGAGAGTACCTCTTAATTTGTTGACGACCAATGCGGCCAGTGCCTCACCTTCAACCTCTTCCGCAATGAGCAATAACGGTTTTCCAGTTTTAGCTGTATTTTGTAATAGAGGCAGTAAATCATTCAAGCTACTGATTTTCTTTTCGAAAATTAAGATGTAAGCGTCTTCTAAAACGCACTCCATGGATTCCGAATTGGTGACAAAATACGGACTGATATACCCTTTATCAAACTGCATTCCCTCAACGACATCGAGCGTTGTTTCAATGCTCTTGTTCTCTTCAACCGTAATGGTACCATCTTTACCTACTTTATCCATAGCTTCCGCAATGATGTCTCCAATTTCTTTATCCCAATTGGCAGATACGGTTGCCACTTGACGTATTTCTTCGCGGTTACTTACACCACGACTGTTTTTAGCCAATTCTGCAACACCTGCGTCGACGGCTTTATCAATACCACGTTTCAAGAAGATGGGATTGGAGCCCGCAGCCACATTTTTTAAGCCTTCGCGATAAATTGCTTCCGCTAAAACGGTGGCTGTCGTCGTTCCATCGCCCGCGTTATCGGCCGTTTTGGAAGCCACTTCGCGAACCATTTGAGCACCCATGTTTTCAAATGGGTCCTTCAATTCAATTTCTTTGGCAACCGTTACACCATCTTTCGTAATGGTTGGAGCACCAAATTTCTTGTCAATGAGCACATTGCGACCCTTAGGGCCCAGCGTTATTTTCACCGCTTTCGCCAAAGTTTCTACACCTGCTAACACCTTTTTACGTGCCGCTTCGTCAAATTTCAACTGTTTTGCTGACATACGCTTTATTTCCTTTCAAATATTAATTTAATACACCTAAAATATCATCTTCACGCAACAAAGTAAGCTTTTGGTCACCTATCTTGACTTCAGTGCCTCCATACTTACTAATAAGTACCTTATCCCCTGCTTTAACTTGAAAAGGAACAAGATTGCCTTCCTTATCTTTTTTACCTGTTCCCAAAGCAACGACCTCCGCTTCCTGAGGTTTTTCTTTGGCAGAATCAGGAATAATAATGCCACCTTTAATTTGTTCATTCTCTTCGATCATTTTTACCAATACACGATCTCCGAGTGGTTTAATGTTTACTTTCATAATTTTTATTTTTGTTAAGGGTTAAATTATTCTTTTTTATTATCATCATCGACAACCTCAAAGTCTGCATCTACAATGTTATTCTTGTCTTTTTTGTCGCCTTCGCCGGTATTGGAAGACGGTTGATCTTTATTTTCCGTCGCAGTATTCTGCTGAGCGTTCGAGTACAAAATGTGTCCAATTTCCTGCAGTGAATTCATGAGATCCATTTCCGTTGATTTCAAAGTTTCTGCGGCAATCGATTTATCTTCAAGCATCTTTTTTGCCTCTTCCAATTTCTTTGCAATAGCCTCTTTCTTTTCAGCAGGCAACTTGTCTCCAAATTCTTTCAATTGTTTCTCGGCTTGATAAATTAAGCTATCCAAACGATTGAATGTTTCTATTCGTTCCCGTTCTGCCTTATCTTGTTCGGCAAACTGCTCGGCTTCTTTGCGCAGACGTTCAACTTCTTCTTCGGAAAATCCGGAAGCTCCGGAAATGGTAATCTTTTGATCCTTTCCGCTGGCAATATCTTTGGCCGTTACGTGCAAAATACCGCTTGCATCAATATCGAAAGTGACTTCGATTTTGGGTTCGCCCCGGGGTGACATGGGAATCCCTTCCAAGCGAAATGTTCCCAAAATCTTATTGTCTTTCGCCAAAGAGCGTTCCCCTTGAAGTACTTTTATGTCCACGGCCGTTTGATTATCGGCGTAGGTCGAAAATGTTTGAGTCTTCTTGGTTGGAATAGTCGTATTTCTATCAATCATAGGTGTGGAAATACCTCCCGCCGTCTCAATACCCAATGTCAGCGGTGTAACATCCAACAGTAGTACGTCGTTCACTTCTCCACGCAGTACACCCCCCTGAATTGCGGCTCCAATGGCCACCACTTCGTCCGGATTAACTCCCTTATGAGCCGGCTTGCCAGCCAAAGAATCGGCCAATTCAATCACTTTTGGAGAACGTGTCATGCCTCCCACTAGAACCAATTCATCCACCGAATTGCTGTCCACCTTGGCATCCTTGAGACACGCGTTAAAAGGTGATTTCATACGTTCGTACAACTCATCGCAAATTTGTTCCAGTTTCGAACGCGTCAGCTTCACATTCAGGTGTTTCGGACCGCTTGCATCCGCCGTGATAAAGGGCAAATTGATGTCCGTTTCCTGTGCCGAAGACAGTGCAATTTTAGCTTTTTCCGCTTCCTCTTTTAAACGTTGGTGAGCCATGGGGTCTTTGCGCAGATCAATACCATTTTCGGATTGAAATGTATCAGCTAACCAATTGATGATGGTTTTGTCCCAGTCGTCACCTCCCAACTGGGTATCACCATTTGTTGCCTTGACTTCGAAAACGCTGTCGCCAATCTCTAAGACGGATACATCAAACGTTCCACCGCCCAAATCAAAAACGGCGATAGTTTCTTCCTTCTTTTTATCCAGCCCGTAAGCCAACGAAGCAGCCGTCGGCTCATTGATAATTCTCAAAACTTCTAATCCGGCAATGGTTCCCGCATCTTTCGTTGCTTGACGTTGAGAATCATTAAAGTAAGCCGGTACCGTAATGACGGCCTGTTTTATAGATTCTCCCAGATAGGCCTCCGCATCCGCCTTCAATTTTGCCAGTACCATGGCGGAAATTTGTTCCGGAGCAAATCGTTCCGCCTTTCCGTTGACCTCGCATTCGATCCAAGCATCTCCATTTTTGCCTTCCACAATTTTGTAGGGAACATTTTTTACTTCCGCTTGTACTTCACTAAACTTGCGACCAATGAGACGTTTTGCCGAGAAAACCGTATTTTTCGGATTTGTGATGGCTTGACGCTTTGCGGCTTGCCCTACTAAACGTTCACCTCCTTTGGTGAACGCCACAATCGATGGTGTTGTACGCGCCCCCTCCGCATTCGGAATCACAACCGGTTCACCACCTTCCATAATGGCCATACATGAATTCGTCGTTCCCAAATCTATTCCTAAAATCTTCCCCGTTGTCCTTTGCATGCCCTATAAGGTTGCAATTTTTGTGCCAATTTTTGTAATCCATTCATTGTGAGCAAAATGCGAACAAAATCTTTTCAAACGGACATGGGTGACGATACATGATTGTGCCAATGTGTCACACGGTGTGTCTCACGTCATCACACATCCGCTGATCTGTACCTCAAAAGTTCCGATATTTGCGCAACGGCATGATGTGTTACGAATGTTATATATCGTAACTGCTTAAGCTTGTCGCAATAAAATGCATACAACATTAATCATCCTTTCCACAAAATGCCTTAACGACATTACTTTTTCCTTGCTCTCGACTGCATTCTTTCCTAAAATTATCGTATGGATGTTTTATCAAGTTTGCTGGGCAGTCAAAAACAAAAATTTATTTATGCCTCCGAAATCTCTTGCTTGTTAGCTACTGTCACAAAAGAAAAAAAATCTACGCTCTCTTTATCCAATCTGGAAGAATTAACCAACAATCCTTTTAAAGAAAATGCTTACTTGGATGCTCCCATCCTAAAAACAATAACTAAAAGCAAAAACGCTATTTGTGTGGTTGCCCCATTATCTCGTTTTATCTATAAAGCAAAACTGGAAACAAAAACCAAAAGCAAAGGTATCCAAGGACTCATTCCGTTGCTAAAAGAACGATTCAACGCCGACTTAAAAACGAATCAAATTGCGGCCATAGATGCTTTTACGGGCATAGAAATTAAGGACTCAGCAAACACGGTTTTACCTGACCACGTCTGTTTTATAGGGACTCAAAAGCAGGAGATAAAAATGATTCAGAATGAATTGATGGACTGCCAATGTATTCCAAAAAAATTGCTGTTGACAACACTTACAACGGCCAAAGGAATAATGGATTACGCAAAGTTGGTTAAGGTAACGCAACCTGTTTTATTTATAGACTTTTCTGTTAATCAATCTTTGGTATTTGTGCTTTGCAATAATCATATTGAGGCCGCTTATCCTCCCGTCCATGGCTTAAAAAGCTTAATTAGTCTGACACGCAAAGCGTGCAGTCTCCCCGATGACGTCAGCACCTACAAATATTTACTTCAGTCTATGACTGAAGACACGCAAGCTATGGAAACAATCACGCAACGCATGTGCGCTGACATTAAGTCTTATATCGATTTTTTTGAAGTACAAACCAGTTTGCCCATCGAATTTCTTTTCATTAACGGTCTGTCCCCTCAACTCGCCTGGTTAATGCAATGCATCGGTAAGGTACTCGAAATTAAACCCTTGCAGATGGATTTTAACACCTGGTTACAGGCTCACAAGGTAACCACGCAAAGCAACGAGAAAACAACGCAAATATCCCAGCCTTTATGGATTGGTATGTTAAGTGCTATCTTTAATCATTTCAGATGAACTTTCGGTCGTTAAAATTGTATTTGGTCTCTAAACCACATCCGTGGGAAGTAGATTTTAGAGATAAATCTATTGTAGCTAATTCTCAATTGTCATCCATAAAGATCTATGTCCTTGCGGCCCTGGGTATCCTTACAGTTATTTTAATCGGCGTGAGTCTCTTCACAGAACTTGATCACAAGCGTCAAACCAATCGTTTTAACGAAATAAAAACTTTTTTAGATAAAAATACAGCTTTGCACCAGCAAATGATGCAGCATAACAAAGACTTTGTAGAAACTAGGAACATGGTACATACGTTATTAAATGCGTATGCACTACCCATTGATTTGTCTGAATTTTTATTAGAATTATGTAAGGGTAAACCTCACGAGATAAGATTCAATACCGTCATTGCCAGCTGCCAGAGTGATCCCAATACAAAAGTTGTTGATGTAGCCAATAAGTCGTTCAATATACAAATCTACGGCATTGTAAAAGGCGATGTTGCTATCCTAGAGTCTTACAAGACTCAGCTGCTACAACTTAAAGCAATCAATACACTTAAGAACAACTGTAAATGCTTTTACAATCTCGAAAAGAACAATGCAGATCAACAAGTAGACGAAACAAGATTCCAAATTAATTTACAATATAACGCCTAAATTATCCATGAATGCTTTAGATCTCAGCAAAGTCAAAAATTTCCTAAGGAAGAATATACCCTGCGTTATTTTAGTCATCATTAGCTTTATTCTGCTCATCTTTGTAAATTTCAGACAAAATCAAACGGAAGGAATAGAACGCACGATAGATACCATCAGTGTAAAGTCTAGCTTGATTGAGAAACAAATGGGTGAGTTGAGGAATATAGCGAGTGATCTGAAAAACTACAAAGATTTAGAGGCAGCTTTGTACAAGCAGTGTTTCGATTTTGGAAATCGGACAGCCATGTACAAATTTTTGGTAAAATTGGAAAAAATTCTTGGTAAAAATTCGGCTAACATTGCCATATCGAATACCTATAATCTCACAAAAAACAGAACGGTTGCATTGAATCAGGATACAAGTGAATATGTGGGAGATTTTTTACTGGTTGATTTTACGGTAAATCTTCAGGCAACTTTCTCAACTGCGATTACACTTTTAAAAACGCTTAAAGAACAAAAATATTTTACCAATATTAAACAGTTAGACCTTAAAGAACACATCGAAAACACCTCCCGAGAAGGTACTGTGGATCTTTCAAAAAAAGAACCCAAAATTAATGCTACCATTGTTTTTAGCATGTTAGGCCAAATAGGACAAGGAGGGGATCGTGCGTAAAGTATATCTTGGTTTAATCTTGCTGGCTTTGGGACACGTAGGCTTTAGTGCCCCCAAGAAAAATGAAAAAGCCAAACCAGATGCCATCATATCACTCAGTGAAAGATCCAAAGCTATTCAAGAAATTAGCCAATTGCTTGCAATAAACGACAAAACACCCGATTGGGAAAACGTGTGGACACCTTTTCTTTTTGATGCAAAAACAGAATTAACGGTTGAAGAAGTAAAACCTACCATCGTCGAACCCATCATTGAAGAGGAAGAACCTCAAGTCAATGAACTTGTAATTTTAACACAAGTGGGTAACGCTTTGCAACCTTCAGGTTCCATCCAAAAAAATGGTGCATTTTATCTCTGCGTACGAGGTAACCGAGTTTTGAAAGAAGGTACTACCTTGCAAGCAAATTACCAAGGACAAACGTTCGAAATAACCATTAGTGCCATACAAAAGAAATGCTTCACATTACAACTGAATAACTATGCTTTAACATTTAATTATTAACAAGATGCGACACGCCACAGTAATCTTACAGTACTCACGTAATTCAATTAGATCCACTCTACTTTTATTTGCCTTACTGGCAAATCTAACCACTCGTTGCTGGGCGGATGGCGAAAGAATGATGGGAACAAGACCTCCTATCTTTGACCCTCAGGTGGCACTTCCGTCATTTTCTGATTTAAGCAAAACAGTCTTATCCGGCAACCAAAGTGAGACGCCACTTACAACAAATTTCAGTGACGCAAGTAAAGTGGACAGCAACATTGTGGTTACTTTTAAGGATAACCAAACGAACAAAGTAGTCGACAGTGGGGAACATATTTCGGTCGACTTTATCAATGAAGACATTAAACAAGTTTTGCGCTACGTATCCGAATTGTATGACCTTAACATTATTATACCCGCGGCTCTGCAGGGGAATGTAACGGTTCGTTTAAAAAATGCAACGTGGGAGTCTTTATTGGAAGCAGTTTTGGGACCCGTAGGATGCACGTATACTAAACATGACAACATTGTCCAGATTTGTACGCTTGAATCACTCAACAAAGAACCTCTGAAGACAGAAACTTTCTTGTTAAAATTTGCTGAAGCTAAGCAAGTTGCCGAGGAGTTAAAGGATTTTATTGATTCCAATAGTGGCGGAAAAATCGCCTTCAATGAACGTTCCAACGTGCTCATCATTACGGAACGTTCCAAAAATATTCAAACGTTTGCATCCATTATTGAAATGTTGGATAAACCTGAGACACAAGTTATGATTGAAGCAAAATTTGTCGAAGCAAGTACGAACAATACGGATACGCGCGGTTTTGCTTGGCCGAAATCCATATCTACCGTGCTCAAGGATAAGGAAGAAGCTGCGGCAGCTGACGCAGGAGGTGCTGCAGCGGGTGCGGGTGCTGCGGCAGCTGCCGGTGGCGGTGGCAATGAAGAGAGTACGGATGGGCAACTTACACGTAGTCTGAATAGTAGCAAAGCATTGGGTCCCACTTCAATTATGATCAAGACGCTTTCCGCAGCGTTCGATTTTTCGCAGACGGAAAGTCTAGGCAAAACCTTATCCAGTCCGACCATTATCACCATGAACAACGTGCCTGCTACCATGGCTGTTGTAACCAATTACCCCGTTCCAAATTATTCCTACAATTCGGAGCAAGGCGGTTACGAAATCAGTGGATTTGAGGAAAAACCTATCGGTATTGAACTCAAAGTGACACCTAAAGTGCAGGCAGAATTTATCACTTTAAAGCTAGAACCCTCTTTGTCTTCAAAGACAGCTGAAATTGAATTCAAGAGCTCTGGTGGAAATAATACGACATCATCCATCAAATATCCTCAAATTAGTCAAAAGAAAACGGACAGCGTGGTAACCATTAAAAGTGGGTACACGATTGCCATCGGAGGACTTATGTCGCAAGCAAGTTCAAATGTTGTGGATAAAACTCCTATTTTGGGCGATATTCCTATTTTAGGGAAATTATTTTCACATAAAAATAAGGAAGATAGCGTTACAAATTTACTTATTTTCTTGTCTGCCACACAAATTGCATACGATGGAACTCTTTTGTATCCCCATGTTAAAGAGGCTAAAAATATTTCTCAAAAGAAAATGTACAGTATGGGTATCACAGAAAACGATTTACCAGGCGATGCGCTTACAGAGTCTGAACAGCAAATGTATCAGGAAGTACAAAGCTTGAAAACTCGCTTAGAAAATATGATAGAAACTAAACGTTTACAAGAAACTATGGCCAATACCAGCAAATCGATATCCAAATTTACGCCTTACAAACCTGTTACGAAAGCTAGATCCAAACATAAGTTTCTTAAAATGTTCAAAAAACAAACCAAGCATACTTACGTTTCCAATCAAAAACAGACTAAACAGTAATTGCCATTACTTACACAATTGTGATTCAATATAGATAAGTGGGAACTTGAATTTCCCGCTTGTTTCATTTGTGTCCACCGAACCTCCCATATTATGTTACAACCAATCAAACAAGTACTTTTTACTTTACGACTACTTCTAAAAACCTGTAAAATGCCTCTGTATGTAAGTGTTCTTCTACTCTGGAACATTTCCACTGGCCTACAAAATTTTACTCTGAAAGCTTAACCGAACGTGCTACACCCTGTCCCAACGAACCTCCCTTTTGTGCCTTGTGTATACATCAAAAAAGGGAAGCATTTATAGACCCCTTGCAAAAATCCAAATGCTTCCCTAGGACACACTCTTATTGTTTAAACGAACACCTTGTATATCATTATGCACCTTACGACGCACAATAACTAAATTCGATGGTGAATTGAATTTTGCAAAAATCAACTAAAAAATAATGTTTTTAAAAAAAATTAAACATTTATTGCATAAGAATCGGTCAATCTTATAAAAAATGCTTTACTTTTTGTTGCATTAGACAAAAAATTATCATGTAGTGATAGAGTTCAAAGCAGAATTAGTTGCGGACCTTACGGATTTTCCGATTGGAAAAATGATTCGCACACTTATGAATGAAGCTCGAATGACAGAAGCCGATTTATGTCGAGGTGTCAATCTACCGCAGACAACTATCAATCGTCTCTTATCGTGTCAGACCAATGATCCTCGCATAAGTACTGTGGTGGCCATCGCCAAATTTTTTGATGTAACCATTGAACAGCTCTTGGGGAGCGAACCTATTTTATCGCTTCAGACGAGTAAAATGGTCAAAGGTTCTATACTACCTGTACTCGCATGGAAACAAATTGCTTCTCGACTCTCCAAAGACGTGAATATGCCGGAAGATGTTTACGTTCAGTGGATTAAAACAGAAAAAACCTTGAATCCAGGATCTTTTGCAACTTACAATCCAACATCGACCGATGACTTTTTTGGGGGACATTGCTTATTACTCGTTAATCTGTGCACTTACTTGGAAGTTATGGACGGTCAAATTGTTTTGGTGGATTTAAATGAAAGTAATTTTGGATTACGTCAGGCATTCAAAGAGGGCAATGATATTTTTTTAAAAAGGCTATTTGCTCCTTTCGAAATTAACCTATTATCTCAAGTTCAAATGATAAAAGGTTACGTCATTGAAGTGCGCAAATACTTAGATCTACCCAAAAACGTTTCTTGATACATGGAACGTTTTAGACAATATCTGCCTGATATACTTGCTACCTGTTGGACGCAATTGGAGCTGTATTGTCGATTGCTGCGCAAATGGAATTCTAAAGTTAATCTCATTGCGCGTACAGACATTGATTATTTGGAAGAAAAACATATTCTTCCCATATTACCCATCATTACATGGGATTTATGGGACAATCCATCTACCGTGTTGGACGTAGGTACCGGTGGCGGTATCCCGGGTATTCCACTCGCCATTTTGTTTCCGCACACGCAATTTACTTTACTTGATTCCATTCGCAAAAAGGTAAATGTAGTCCAGGATATTGTACAACGAATGAATTTGAGCAATGTGCAAATCTGCAATACCCGGTTGGAAGCGTGGCATCAAACGTATAACGCAATTGTAGGACGAGCTGTAACCGCTTTCGACAAATTTGTTCAGCATACAAGAACGCATCTCAAAAAAAATAATCAAGGTATTTTCTACTGGACAGGAGGGCATCTAACCGCTCTGCCAAGCACTTCGCCCATCAAGGAAACTTGCTGTTTTGATTTAGAAAATTTCTTCAGTGCACATTATTGCATACGAAAGAAAATTTTTCACGCCCGCGTCCATCTTCGATCTCCTTAGAGAAAAAGATAAAACCTTGCAAACCTGCTATCGCTTAAACGGTGAGGTAAACATAATTTCAATGGCAGGTTACAAGATACTTAGCTTTCGTTAATTTTATCCGTAACAGCATGGTAATTATAGAAAAACGTTGACATATCGTAAGATCTTTTTAGCGTTTTTATAAAGGGATTAAAGTCGGGACGTAACTCAGTCTGGCTAGAGTGCATGCTTTGGGAGCATGAGGTCGTAGGTTCAAATCCTATCGTCCCGACCAGGTGTATTTTTATGAACAGGTTATAAGTAAGTCAATGCAATTCAAAAACGTGGTTATTGAATCAATGGGGTATGCACTGCCTGAAGAACGATGGACTTCGGAAAGTATCGAAGACGCCCTTAATCCGCTTTATACAAGACTCAATTTGCCAAAGGGACGTTTGGCTATGATGACAGGGATTCAAGAACGTCGTCATTGGGATTACAAGCTTCAACCTTCAGAAATTTCTATTTTAGCAGGTCGAAAAGTCCTGGAGAAAACGGGTATTCCCATCGACCACATCGACGTCTTGATCCACGCATCCGTTTGCAGAAACCGTTTGGAGCCGCCAACGGCCGCCTACGTGCATGAGGGTTTAAAATTAACTCCCAATACCCAAATTTTTGATTTGTCCAATGCCTGTTTGGGTGTACTTAATGCAATCATTGTCGGAGCATCCATGATCGAAGCAGGTACAGCGCGTTCCGTTCTTATCGTATCGGGAGAAAATGGTCGCTCTTTGCTAGATTGGACATTGGTTCAGTTAAACGAGAATGTAAATCTAACGCGCAAGACCATAAAACCATTTTTTGCCAACCTAACCATTGGATCCGGGGCGGTTAGCTTGCTATTGTGCCATCAAAAATGGATTTCCTCTTCAAAGCCCATTTTATTGGGAGGCATTACCAAAACCCATTCATCGGCTTGCCAACTGTGTGAAGGAGGAACCACCGATGTATCCAACAGTCTGTCCATGCAAACGGATGCGATAACGCTTCTCAAGGAGGGCATTCAACTTTCAAAGATGGCTTGGAATGCTTTTAAAGAAGAAATGTCTTGGAAAGACGATACAGCGCAATGCATCATCACCCATCAAGTGGGGCATCAACATCGGCTCCAATTGTACAAAGCGCTCAATTTAGATCCGAAAAAAGACTTTTCCACATTTCCTTATTTGGGGAATACCGGCTCCGTCGCATTGCCTTTAACGCTTTGCCAAGCGGATGAAAGCAAGTTTCTCAACAATGCAATGCCGGTATTATTATTGGGTATAGGAAGTGGACTCAGCACACTTATGTTGGGTATTCAATGGCAAAATTAAGGAATTTTATGGTATCCCTTGCATCCATTCGTTCTCTCTATCCATTTAAGTCGCACTACATTACTTTTCGAACATCGCAGGCAAACGTCACTCACAAATTGCACTACATCGATGAAGGACAGGGTGAACCCGTTGTTATGCTGCATGGCAATCCGACCTGGTCATTTTTTTATCGCAATCTCGTAAAAAGTTTGGATGACTTTTGCCGATGTTTGGTCCCCGATCACATGGGATGTGGATTATCCGACAAACCTCAACATTATCTTTACAATCTTAAGACGCACATCGAAAATACTGTCCAATGGTTACAAAACCTTTCAATAGGTCGTTTCCATCTCGTCGTACACGATTGGGGGGGGGCCATCGGCATGGGCGTAGCCATACGCTGGCCGGCACGCGTTAAAACACTTACTATTCTCAATTCGGCTGCTTTTTTATGCGATCACATTCCTTTTCGCATAGCTTTGTGCCGGCTTCCATTATTGGGTACTTGGGCCATTAAATACGCAAATTTGTTTGCAAAATGTGCCACTTATATGGCTTCCGAAAAAGGACTCGATGCGATTGTAAAGAAAGCTTATCTACTGCCTTACCAAACACCCCGCGAACGCGTTGCCATCCATGCTTTCGTCCAAGATATACCGATGGATCCACGGCATCCTTCCTATAAAACCCTAGAAGATATGCAAAATAATTTGTGGATTCTGGCCAATAAACCAAGTCTTCTGGCGTGGGGGATGCAGGACTTTTGCTTCACACCGCATTTTTTAGAAAAATGGAGACAATTTTTACCGAATGCGGAAACACATTGTTTTGATGATGCAGGACATTACGTTTTAGAAGACGCTTCCGAAGAAGCGAATGAGGTTATACGTAAATTTATTGCAGCGCACCAATCGGTTGACCATTGCGTACCTAAGTTCTAACAGCAACCATGTCGATAAAAACTCTCTACCCTGTACGGCATGGGCCTGTTTTTTAAAATATTTGCTTCAATGGACCAATTTGCCGCATTTTTAAATACATCTCACTTTGCGCCATAACTACCGTTTGTCTTCATAAAAGTTTTGTTTACCTGCAAGTGATTTTAGCAATTTAATTTGATTCTATATGCAAGCAACGATGGGTTAAAAAATTTATGCTTGAGAACATTGAAATAAAAGCTCCACGGAAAATCTCGTAGAGCTTCGATCATTATTGACGTGGATTTTTTAGGGCCGCCTGAGCGCATGCCAGACGTACAATCGGGACGCGGTTCGGGGAGCAGCTGACGTAATTCAATCCGACTGCCTGAAAGAATTGTACCGAATTGGGATCGCCACCGTGCTCTCCACAAACACCTAATTTAATTCCAGGTTTTGTATTTTTGGCTTTTGCAACCGATATTTTAACCAATTCACCGACGCCCTCCACATCGATTGAAGCAAATGGATTTTGTGCAAAAATTTCCAAGTCCGTATAGGCCTTGAAAAATTTGCTCATGTCATCACGACTAATACCTAGGGTTAATTGCGTCAAATCGTTGGTTCCAAAACTGAAAAAGTCGGCAATTTTTGCGATTTCATCCGAACGAACGGCCGCACGTGGATTTTCTATCATGGTACCTACGTGATAAGGAATTTCTACTTGGTAACGTTCGCACACCTTTTGAGCCGTTTCCTGGATGCAGTGAATTTGATGTTCCAATTCTTTAACAAAGCCTACCAAGGGGATCATAACTTCTATTTTTACGGCCAACCCTTCTTTAATGACTTCGGCTGCCGCTTCAAAGATGGCGGTGGCTTGCATTTCCGTAATTTCCGGATAGGTGATCCCCAAACGGCAACCTCTGTGCCCCAACATCGGATTCTGTTCGGCCAACGCATTTGACCTTACCTTGATTTGGTCAACCGATATGCCAATTACTTTGGATAAAGCCTCGATGGCATCGTCTTCGTGAGGTAAGAATTCGTGCAATGGTGGATCCAGCAAACGAATGGTTACCGGATAACCCTTCATTGCCTTAAAGATACCTTTAAAGTCGTTCTTTTGCAAAGGTAACAATTTGGCTAAGGCCTTACGACGACTTTCTTCGGAGTCGGCCAGAATCATTTCACGCATGGAGTCTATACGATGTCCTTCAAAGAACATGTGTTCGGTCCTGCAAAGGCCAATTCCTTCGGCTCCAAAAGATAATGCTAAGGCTGCTTGCTGCGGTGTATCCGCATTGGTACGAATTCCCAGCTGACGAAATTCATCACTCCACGACATGATGGTGTGAAACATGCGGTACGTTTCGCTTTCATCCGCTTTTAAATGACCGTTGAGTACCTGCATCACTTCCGAAGGCATTGTCGGAATACCGCCCTGGAAGACTTCACCCGTCGTACCGTCGATGGAGATGGGATCGCCTTCGTTGATGCAAATATTACCCGCAGTCATACAGCGCTTACGGTAATCGATGATGAGGTCACCGGCGCCGCAAACGCAGACTTTACCCATTTGACGTGCCACCAGAGCCGCATGCGAGCTGACGCCTCCACGGCTCGTTAAAATGCCTTCGGAAACCAACATGCCTCTCAAATCTTCGGGCGATGTTTCGGCACGGCATAAAACGGCTTTATCTCCGCGAGCTGACCATTCTTCCGCCTTTGCAGCGCTAAAGACGACTTTACCGGAAGCGGCACCGGGTCCAGCCGGTAGTCCCGTTGCAACGCATTGGGATTGTTTCTTTGCGTGATTGTCAAAAATGGGCACCAACAACGTGGCAATGGACTCTGCGGGAATACGTTTAATGGCGCTTTCCTTATCGATGAGGCCTTCATTCACCATATCAATGGCGATCTTAATGGCTGACAACCCGGTACGTTTGCCGTTACGCGTTTGCAGCATGAATAAACGTTGATTTTCAACCGTAAATTCGAAGTCCTGCATGTCTTTGAAATGCTCTTCCAGTCGGGCACGAATTTTCAACAATTCTTCGTAAGCCTTTGGCATTTCCTGCGACAGTTGAGCAATGGGGTGGGGGGTACGAATACCGGCAACGACATCTTCACCCTGAGCATTGATTAAATATTCACCGTAAAACGTATTTTCTCCGTTGGCTGGGTTACGCGTAAAAGCGACGCCCGTTGCACTCGTATCCCCTGCGTTACCAAATACCATGGCCTGAACGTTGACCGCCGTTCCCCAATCGGAAGGAATGTTGTATTTGCGACGGTAAATGGTAGCCCGTTCGTTGTGCCAAGAACCAAACACGGCCCCAATGGCGCCTTCAAGTTGTTCAAAGACGTCTTGTGGAAAATCTTTACCGGCTCTTTCGCGCACCAAAGCTTTAAAACGATTAACCAATTGTTTTAAATCTTCCGCTTCCAAGTCTGTATCGTACTTGACACCTTTTGTTTCCTTTATCTCGGCAATAAGACTATCGAATGGATCGTGCTCATCTTCCGACTTAGGCCCTACACCCATAACGACGTCACCGTACATTTGGATAAAACGTCGGTAGCAATCGTAGGCAAAACGTGGATTGGCGGTAATGCTTGCAAATC
Source organism: Puniceicoccales bacterium (assembly GCA_031278975.1). GTDB lineage: Bacteria > Verrucomicrobiota > Verrucomicrobiia > Opitutales > UBA9783 > CABUVL01. The sequence continues at coordinate 917 of JAITJL010000005.1, read as the reverse complement.
CTTCGACAGTTGCATCGTTGAGCCCTAAATTTAAGATGGTATCCATCATACCTGGCATGGATTCGCGCGCTCCGGAACGTACGGAAAATAACAAAGGGTTGCGGGTGTCTCCAAATTTTTTATTCAATTGCGACTCAACAGAGCCGATAGCTTGTTTGATGGCAGCCTTGAGTTCAGGCCTCAATTGTCGATTCGTTTTGTAATAATCGATGCACATTGCAGTTGTAATGGTAAAGCCTGGAGGTACGGGCAGACCGATGCGCGACATTTCTGCTAAGTTGGCTCCCTTACCCCCCAAAAGCGCACGCATGGTAACGTCGCCGTCCGTTTTATTTCCAAATTCGTAGATCATTTTATCAGTCATACTTCATTCACTCCCTTATTTAAAATTGCCTTGCTTTTATCAAAACCTATTGTTCGAGCGGTGTCAATGCAGATGTATAAAAAACATATTGCAGATACAACGCCACTTTCCAACCAAGAGGACTTTCGATGAATACTCTTTTAGTGTATAATCTTACGATGCGGTTTTACCTTACCCAATAAAATCCTAAAACAACGCTTTGAGGACAGCGATCCTTATGATCGGAAACATTTGAACAATCTACCAAAATCTGATCATGATCCAGAGGGTTAGGTAAATGTATTTTGATAAAAGAGCGTGATGCGGTTTTCAATGATGCATGGAATGTTTGTACGTACAATGGAATGAAGAGATTTTTTTGATTCATAAATTAAAAAAACATGCATTTAAAGTTTGACTGAAGTAAAAGTTGCATTATAATGTTCGTGTGAATATGTTCTTCGCCGTTCTTCGCCGTTCTTCGCCGTTCTTCGCCGTTCTTCGCCGTTCTTCGCCGTTCTTCGCCGTTCTTCGCCGTTCTTCGCCGTTCTTCGCCGTTCTTCGCCGTTCTTCG
>JAITJL010000014.1 GCA_031278975.1 Puniceicoccales bacterium | reverse complement strand
CTCCTTGCACATTAAAAATCCAATCGCCTCGTATATGCGATACAACCGATGCGATGCGTTCACTTCCCGAACAACATTGGGGTGAAGTCAACAAAGCTTCCACCAACAATGTCTTGGCCAAGGATAAAATCTCTTCGCTATCTGTAACCACGTAAATTTCTTTACAATTACGCACACGTTTCATACGTTCAATTACGTGTTGAACAACCGGCTTGCCGCATAAATCGGCTAACATTTTCCCTGGAAAACGCGTCGAAGCCATGCGCGCAGGAATGGCAATTGCACATCGATTCATAAATCGTAACTCATTTTATAAATTACTCTACTTGTTCTAAATACTGTTTCACCAATTGCTCATCCAACAACTTAGCATCCAACATGAGGGTATAAATTTGACGCGCTACATTTTGATCCTTTGTGTGCTGCGCTAAAACCAGTAAACAACGGGTTAACCAGTAAATTTCTTTGCTATTCAGCTTTTCCTGATCACTCTCTTGGAGAAAAGGATAACAGGTGTCCCATAATAACTTTTGAGCCACATTCCATTCTCCACGATCTATTTGAATGTAAGCCAGCTGTAAAGTCACCTCTAGATAAAGCGAAAGCGGTAAGTCTTTTTGCGCCAAAATTTTTTCTAATCGCTGTATACAATGCGTAATCATTGGATTTAACGAAGCCAGTTCACAACGCACCCAACACAATTCACAGAAAGCGCGCATCGAAATTTCGGTAGCCGCAACGCTTAAGTCTGCAAAAATATTTTTTGCAGCCTCCATCTGATTTAAATTCATAAGCAAGGTACCTTGCTTAATCCTCGCATGAAAACAAATCGGATGCTGCGGGTAATGATCCAACAATTGCTGTAGAATCTGTAACGTTTCTTGCGCGTACAATAAGCCTCTCTTTTCACAGTAAGTCGCCGCCTGCAACAAAGCAAACGAAGCAAACGGTACGGTTGGAGAACGTTGTACAAAATCTAAAAGGATTTGTTGTGCACGCATGTATACCTTTTTTTGCGCCAATATTTGTACCCATTCAAATAATGCCGACGCAATCACCTCTGTAGACAAAATATCCGACGCGCATGCCTGCTTTAAACACTGTTCTGCCATCGTATCTTCCCCCAGCTTAGCAAATACCAATCCTTTCAACAATGTAAGTTCCATCTTGTCTTCTTCCAATATTAACCGTTCATCCAAGGCACTAAAACACTGTAAAGCTTGGTCTACATCATCTAACTGTAACAAACATTTTCCCTTCAATAACGTAAACCGATCCCATAAATGCAGTTTTAAAAAATGAAATTCATTCTGTTCCAAGAAAAGTAAAGCCTGCTCGTAATTTTGACGATCGAGTAAATGTTGCGCATACACAAGCTTCAATTCAGCTCTACGCACAGGCGTTAACAAAGATAAATCGGAGCAAACGTCCAACTGCTGCTGTATTTCCTGCTGCGTTTCTTCGCACAAAATGCCACTTAAAATCCATTTGTAGGCCAGCTCTTCGCGTATATCAAGTGCCAGCGTACTCCATAAAAGTTCCTGATACAGATAATACGCTCGATTGTAATCTTCATCTAAAAAATACAAATCAGCCTGCAAAGAAGTATAATAATCTATTTCCGATTTCAGCAGCGCACATTTTTTAGCCTCATTCAAATCATCCGCTATAAGACGATAATGCGGAGGATCCTGCAAAAAATGTATTTTGGCCAACAACAGATAAGCATTTTTTTTTAAATTTTCCGGCAGCTTTAACAATATGTTTTTCAATTTCTGCTGAGCGTTCTGCATTTGATTCTGTTTTATTAGAAATTCAATCTCAACCAATCTTAAATGATAAGCCCAGTGGTGCCATTGACGCTTGCGAAAGAATTTTTGCAAAACACGTATTTGGGAACCCACTTCGTTTGCATCAATAGATAATAACCACGTTTTCAAAACCGAATCTACCCAAGCAGGTATTTCTTGTACAGATTGTAAAGCTTCCAGCAAAAAAACACTAAAATCTTCCTTTAAAATACTTTTAATACGCATCAACCACAAATAATAGACAGATTTTTCCTTAGATTCCACATGAGGGTCCTGCAGTAAATTTTTTAACAATACTTGCATTTCATCCCATTTTTTTTGCCCAAATAGCGCTGCCAAATACGTTTGTACATAATTTACCGAAAAAAGTAGACTATCATTTGTTTTTCCAAAACATTCCACCTTTAATTTCATCTGCAATGCTATCTCCAATAATCCTTGCAACTTGTGCTCTCCAACAACTTCTTGGATGCGTTTCCACTGCGCACACCACTGAAGACCATGTATCGGATACGCTACGACCGATTGCATCAGCAGATACCAAACTTTTTCTTCAATAAACTGAAAGTCTGATAATCGATAACGCATGACAAGCGATGCATCGATCTTCTGTTGCGTCATCCAGGTAAACAAACTACACGTCAACGCGTAGCTTGCGTCTTTCAACGATAAGCTTTTCTGACGTAACATTGCAGCAAAATCGTTTTTTTGAAAAGCAACCCTAGACATGTACGTACGCACCCGACTTCCCAACGGAAATTTAAACAAAACGTGCGAACGTAAGTATTGCTCAGCCAATTCAGGCAGCTCAAAATTCAATGCCACAGAAGCAGCCGTTAAACGTTTATCTAAGTCAACTCCGTACTCACACTCTGCAGGTATAGGGAACAAAAGGATTGCACAAACAAATAGATATGTATACCTAGAAAAAATTATTTTCACCGCTCGCTTATCCTTCGTACAACATAATAATCCAACGTATTTCCCAATTATCTTCGGTAGAATTTTTTGAACGTTTTTTCCACTTAAATTGTGTATCTACTTTCCAAGTATTGGCAGCAATTGTTGACCACGTGTACGTTTGACTTATCATATCAGGCGTGTGAGCATCCACACTCAAAGAAGCGGTCAACATATTGCGTGCATTTAAACGATAAGATACGGACAAAGAATCTTGATTGGTAACACCACTATTCTCTGTTTTTGCCGTGTAAGAATGCGTACAAGAAATACGCCACAAATCATTTTCATGAAAAGAAAGCGTCGTGTTGGCTTCGTTAAGCTTTTTTTGTATAGGATCTACACGCGCGGACAGATTCCAGCTAAAAAATGAAGCCGGTGACCACTCCGTATCGACAAAAAAGTCCGATAAAGTCGTTTGATTATCCATCCGTTTTAATCTGAAATCTTGGTAAAAGTTACATTTGAACCATTGTTTGGGGCTACCTGTATTATAGTTTGTGTACAAATAATTTTCTAATCCAACGCGCAGTAGATGCATGTCATTGAGATTATCGCAATCCCTTCGATTCAATAAATCAATTTCTTGAAAAGACGTTTTGACTTCATCGTTTTCACGATCGATCGCAGGAATGTGACCTCTTCCCGCATGTCCATTGGGAAGATATCGATACTGCACAACCGGGGTACAAAGGTGTCTGAAATTATGTATATTCCAATACTTGTTTTCAAACATGTATTCACCGTAAAACTTGAATCGTAGATCAAACCCAACTTGACCTAAAAAACGTTCGTAATCTTTATGCGCCGCACCTTGTAATCCCCAATATTTCAAGGTACGCGCTCCTGCAACAGGTGTCACAGTACACCAAGATGATAAATCACAAGGCGCCGAAATACCTGTAAATATGTCTGCGCGCCTCAACTCCTTTTCCTGCAAGTCCTTTGTTGCCCCCACAATAGGTTTTTCTCGCAAATGACTAAACCCTACACCCCACTGATAATAGGCCGGAGTATCTTTTAAACGAACCGGTAAATATTCAAACCGTATTTCCGGTAAACGTTCTTGAATACGTTGAAAATTGTTAAAACGGTAGCGGGCCGTTATGCTCGTAATCGAGTTTTCTGCACGGTGCGCTACTTCTGCAAAATTATCCGGATGCTGTCGGGTACCATCGTGATCGTCCGGCCGAAAATCTTTGATCACATTTGCATCCTTCCTCCATTCTATCTGCGTAACCAAATCTGTTTGCTCTCCCAAGTTTTGCCTATGCTGCCAATCAACAAAAAAACGTGGATTCTCAAGCGTTTGCCCATTTAAAGTACGCGAAGAAGCATCCGCATCGTGAATGCGAGCTCCTTTGAACCGACCTGCAACGTCTTCCGTATCATATTCCAAAATGCCGCCGACTAAAAACTCCCTTTTCCTGTAATAATCCGCCATCAAACCAGGTTTCACAGACCATCCCATATTGAATAAAATATCGTTTCTCACGTAGCGTCCATAATCTTTACTACGTTTAATAAGCCCAACATCCGACTTCCAACGCACGGTTGATTCCTCAAAATCGTGTCTATAGTAGGGTGTAAAAAGAATGGGTACGCAACCTACTCGAAAAAGAGCGTCCTGCAGTTCCAGATACCTATTGCCGTACAAAGTACCCGTACGCGCATGAACGTTAAGGCCTATCCAACTTTTCCCATTATAATACACATCTACGTCATCCGCGCGTAAATGCTCTATGGGTCCCCTCAAATTGCTTCCCGCAATCCCATGGCCCTTCAGTTCTAAACGAAATTTTGGCATTTCTACGCTCTTATCTCGCAAATAATATTGTCCCCAAGAGGCGACAAGGCGAAGCGCATTGCGCGTTACTTTCACCTGTTCTTCCGCAATCGCTTTTGCTTCTTCCGGGAAAAAATAAATTCGATGTGCTTGCAAACACAAATCTTTGTGATTAAATTCGGCATTGCCTTCTGCTAAAGAACTCTTCGTTTTACTATCAAAAACGACAGGCTTATCGGACGTGAGGGTGGGCGGTTCACACGTTGCACATCTTACAGACCACAAAAAATAACCGTAAATTAAAAAAAAGTGCTTAACCTTGATTTTCACCATTTCATCGTGCATTTTTTCCAAACATGCGACAAGTTAATTTGCTTAAAAATATCCGTTTAGAACACAATATATTTAGCATTTATGCATCGTGCAAGGTCGGGCCTCTGATGATTTTAAAAGGAGAACTCAACATAACAGTAGAAGGCATATGTATTACAAATATTCGAGCCATGCAACGTAACGTAAAGTGGAAAATTATAGAGTACCCTGTAATTCTTAGGCCTGATGGGCTTTACAGCTTCCTAGAAAGCTGCCCTGAATCTTGGAGTCCTTGACGTTCAACGTAACAAAGTATTGTAGTCCAATCGATGCCTATGCTATGGACCCTTAAAACACACTTTCCTAAAAAGTACTGCGAAAACCATCCAAAACTAGCAACGAATACAATGACTACGCTCACAAATATAAGATTAAAGTATATTCAATCCATATTTATCTAGATTTTTTGTCCCATGAAATAACCCGGCGATCCAACCCTATTGTCTGTCTCAAGATACCTATTTCCGTGGATGTTCCTACTGGAAGCTGAAAAGCATTTGTGTATTGCAAAGTCGAGCTTTTGATGATTGTTTAAAGAAGAGTTCAACATAGTCATAGAAGGTATGTGTGTTACAAAATGGACTTTTTAATCCTCATATTAAGACAGAAATCGCATATCTCGGCGGCGCAACCCCAAAAAATGCCCATGCCCCTTATCAAAGCCCATCTTCTCCCCGACAATGCCGGGCATACTTTTTAACGGCTTTGGCACTATTTTTTGGACATGCGAACAGGCGCCGGGATTCAAGACCTCTCGTTGGTATTTTACCTCCATCAATTACATGGTATTCCAATTGGCATATACCATACTCACTTTCGTTTACTTCCACCCAAACATTATACCCTACCGACTCAAATTTTAATTTGTCCACGGGCAGTGGCCCCTGCCTCTCTTTGCTTCGTACCTAAGAGATAAGCAATGTTGAATAAAAACCGATTACTGAAAGACATAATCGGAGGCATTGGCATCGGGATTAGCTTTATCCCGTTCGGCAGTCCCCCAACGCCACGAAAAAGGGTGTAACACAAAACTCGCCTTACCTACCACGGATCGTTGAGGAACAAATCCCCAATAACGACTGTCGTAACTAAAAGGGGAATTATCTCCAAGTACGTAAAAATATTTTTCGGGCACCCGCAAACTCTGTCCTAATTGTAAGTTACCGTACGCCCGATACCCCGGATACAAACCTAATCGATGATTGTTCCCTCTAAAAGCCAAACTGCCACTAATCTCTTTTTCATTTAACCATAACTGGCCTTGCTCATTGATTTCCAATACGTCGCCAGGCTTCCCGACCAAACGTTTTATATAATATTGCTCCTTACCAATCGCAGGGATTTGTTCCGTTTTAAATACCACCGCTTCTCCAATTTTTGGCTGACGAAAATGGTACGTTATACGATCCACAAACAGCATATCTCCCGTAAAAATATCAAAATGCAAAAAGCAGTCTCCTTGCCGTACTTGATGACGTGTTTCCAGTAAAAACCCACGTGCATTTGAATATGCAACGGACTGATGTTTTAAAACTTCACTCAAAGATTTGGCTTGGGGGAAAAACTTTTTGCAAATTACGGCTTCCATATCATTAAATTCAAAAGGGACACGAACTCTGACGATTTCATTGTGTACGTAAAAAATGTATACACGATAAGGCTTAGGCAACAAAAACGTCAGCCACATATTTCCAATTTCTCTACCGTACTCGACTTCATAGCGTACGTGCGAGTTGTAATGCACGGCATCTTTTTGTTCAAACAAAGGAATCGTAACGTATCCGTCACAGGGTGCCTTAAGATAATAATTTTCAGCCCCCTTCAAAATCCAACGCAGAGGTTTAGAGAGAAGATTAGGAGGGTGGAGGGAATCTGGGAAAAGTTTGGTCTGCATACCGGAGAAGGAGGGGAACATGGAATTGGTGGGAATACGAAAAGGTTGAATAAAGAACGTGCGTAGGGTGATGGCCAAGAAGGCTGCGACCCACAAGATTTCAGCGTTTTCGTTCCAAAAGTTGAGGGGGTACAGGCCTTTGCCATACTTAATCAAGGCACCATCCAGGGATACGTATAAGGTACGAAGCTGCGTTTCGGTATTTTCTTTGCGAAGCCATGCTCCCAAGGCAGATTTCAAATCGCTTTGTTGGGTTGTAAGTTGCTGCACAACCGCCTCGGGTAATACGTCGCGACGATAATTCAAGACCTTGGAACACAAATGCAGTAACGTTTCAACTTGCCTACATAACTTTTTTTCGGCACGCGTACGCAGCATATTTACTTAAAAAATCCCATGACGCCGGATGCCAAAAACTGTGCTGACATGGCCAAGACAATGAGACCGCACAAACGTGAACTAATTTGAATGAATGCGGGGCTGAGTAGCTTTGAGCAAACCGATGCCAAGTAAAATAATCCATACAACGTAAGCATCAATAAAACGACATTGACGTACGCAAAAAAAGTTTGCACATCGTTGCAGGCATCACTTTTCACAATCATGAGGGACGAAATAGCTCCGGGTCCAGCAATAATTGGGAAAGCCAAGGGCGTGACGATGATGTCTTTTGCCCGTGTGTGTCCTTTTTTCTCCGGGTCCGCGGTGTTCTCATCGGAAAACTCACACTTCAATAAATCAAACCCTATCATGCCCAAAACAAGCCCTCCCGCAATGCGGAACGCATTCATGTCAACCCCCAATAAATCCAAAAGACGCGCTCCAAAAAATGCACAAATCAGCAGCAGCCCAAAAGCTACGTGGCACGCCTTACACACCAACTTCCAACGCCCTTTCGGCGTATGGTTGGGAGTCATGCTGATACATAACACCACCGCCGCTATCGGCGAACATGCCGCAAACATCTTGGCGTACATCTCTAGCAAATATTGTACATCTTCTCTCATCATCCACTCATCCCATACCATTTTTTACGGTAAAGCAATATCAAAATTGGTTCCAAAAAATAATTGCGGCAATACTTTCATTCCAAAATTTAGTTCTATTCAATAATTTTCTTAAATTTACAACATAGTATTGAAGAAGCATAAAGGTAACGTTTCAACTTGCCTACATAACTTTTTTTCGGCACGATCTCACATAGTGTATTGATCTACCTCAGACCTAGAAACCCTTTTAGATGCTAAATTTTCAAAAGACAATTTGTCGACCTGGATGTCAAAATTTTACAACTAACCAACTGCATTGCCAACTTCCAAGTCAATGAGTCTCTTTAATTCGACGCTGTACTCAAGAGGAAACATACGTACCAAATCGTTGACGAAGCCATTGACACTTAAGCTCATGGCCTCCGAACGTTTTAAACCCCGTTGCTGTAGGTAAAAAAGTTTTTCTTCATCGATGCAGGCGATACTGGCCTCATGCCGTACATTGTGGGAATCTCCGAATATTTCAAGTGTTGGAAAAGTTCCTGTAGGACTGGTTTCACCGAGCAGCAAAGAATGGCATTCCGTGCTATTTTTGCAGTGTTCTAATCCCGGTTTTACGTACACTTGACCTCGATAGCCTGCCCATCCCTGCCCAATCGAGATAGACTTGGAGACAATGTTGGATGATGTTTCGTTGGCCAAATGCAATGCACGTGCTCCCGTATCTTGCCTTTGTCCATCGTGCGCCAAAGCAATCGATAATACTTCGCCTCTCGCTTTCCGCCCCTTTAAAATGAGACCCGGATACTTGACCGTTATGCGGGAACCTATATTGCAATCGATCCATCGAAGCTCCGCATCTTCTTCCACCCAACCTCGTTTGGTAACTAAATTGAGTACGTTGGAGGACCAATTTTGTACCGTAATATACTGCAGTTTTGCTCCTTTTTTAACCACCAATTCGACGACGGCCGAATGCAGGTTTTGCGTATTAAATGCAGGTGCCGTACACCCTTCCATGTACGTCAGTTCAGCACCTTCGTCTACAACAATAAGCGTGCGTTCAAATTGGCCCGAACGTTCAGCGTTGATTCTAAAATAAGCCTGCAAAGGTTGTTGGACCTTAACACCCTTGGGGACGTAGATAAAGCTTCCTCCGCTGAAGACGGCGCTGTTTAGGGCAGAAAATTTATTATCGTGAACGGGTACTATCTTGGCAAAATAAGGTTCAAATACCTCCGGATATTGACGTAACCCTTCCGTCGAATCCGTAAAAATAACTCCCTGTTGCTCCAATTGAGTACGCATCTTTGCATAAGCAAACTCGCTGTCAAATTGAGCCTCCACACCTGCTAAAAAACGACGTTCTCGTTCTGGAATTCCCAACTTTTCAAACGTTTGTTTGATATTTGTCGGGACTTCTTCCCAAGTTTTTCTTACGTTTCTACTTTCGGCTATATAATAGCTTAAACGTTGATAATCAATATCATTTAACCAAGTCGGTAACCAGGTTGGAATCGTCTTTGAACGAAACATTTTCAAAGCGTTTAGACGAAATTGTAGCCAGGCATCCGATTCCTTTTTGGCTTCTACCATGTAACGAATGGTACCTTCGTTGAGACCTTCACCCGCATCGAATGCATAAGGTGTTTTTACGGCCTCCTGTTCTTTCATTATTACATCTAAATCCATCAGCGTCATGCCGTTTCAATTTTCATTAAAACCAAACTTTTGGATACGCGCCAAAAGCTCCTTACCTCCGGATTGGACGATGCGTCCGAATTTTAATAGGTGAATATGCGATGGGCAAATTTGTTCAATGAAAAGGATGGAATGGGTAACAATGAGGAAACCGGTCTTGCAATTTTTTTGCAAAAAATGTATGGCGTCTACAACCATTTGGAATGCCTCGATGTCCAAGCTGCTGTCAATTTCATCCAAGATAGCCAAGCGAGGTTGGAAAAGTAGCATCTGTAACATCTCGAGGCGTTTTTTTTCACCCCCTGAAAATCCTTTATTGAGTTCTCTACCTGCAAAATCACGCTTGAGCCCCACTTGATCCATCAAGGTGTAAAGATGATTGTAAAATTGAGTTGCAGTGTATTGAGAAGCTTGTAAGTGAGGGTAAGCGTGAATGGCCGTTCTTAAAAAATTTGCAACGCTGACGCCTTCCACTTCGCAAGGCGATTGGAATGCCATAAAAATTCCCATTTGCGCTCTTTTGTCAGGTGTCCATGGATCGACTTTTTGTTCGTCAAAAATGATATGTCCTCTTTGGGGTGCATAATGAGGATGACCGACGATTGCTTTTGCCAACGAACTTTTTCCAGCACCATTCGGCCCCATCAAGATGTGTACTTCGGATGGCCGAATAGTCATCGACAACGCCTGCAAAACTTTTTGTCCCGCAATCTCAAGATCCAAGTTTTCAACTTTTAACGTATTGTCAGTCATGCGTCTCCTGTTCATTAGATGCGATGGCCACAGTAAAGTCAACGTTTGAAGTCTTTTTCCGACTACAAAGTCGATGGATTTGTGCTGGAAAAATACCTTATAATTTGTCTACTGTCCCATTAAAAAACATCACCCTTGTTCTCTATGCAATGCTCATTTGACTTGAAAGTGGTAGAACCAAGTCAATGGCCAAAGTATTTGGATTACCAATTAAACTTTGTTCGCAAGTTTTCAAAATACGAAAAGTTGTCAGGTTGGGTAAAAACAATGGTTTTTTTGGCAATTCCAAGGGTCAGCGGCAGCTTGATGTTTGGTAGCTTCTTCCCATCCACAACAACCTCTACATCTTCTTTTGTCTTTACGTACAGATGGATGGAATTGTCGAACACCAAGGTACGATTGAAAAAATCGTGCGGACAAATAGGTGTCATGCACCACGTACTGCTACTGGGATGTAAAACGGGACCGTGAGCGGATAAATTGTACGCGGTAGATCCTGTGGAAGTACAAAAAATCATACCATCCGAACGTGCGTGGGTTACCCATACTCCTGAATTTAAATAAACATCTAGGGGAACTAAACGTAAAGCTTTTGATTTAATCACAATATCGTTAAGGGCGAAAAAAGTGGTTCGATCGCATGTTTGCGCTTGCAGGATATGTCTGCGTACGGTCTTGTAATTCCCTTGCAGGAATAACGGCAGCGCTTGTACGAAATCTTCAACGGAATACATGGTTAAAAATCCCAGTCTGCCACAGTTGACACCGATAATGGTTTTTTTCGTTGCCAATGCGTAAGGGACCACGCTCAAAAGTGTTCCATCGCCACCAACGCTCACGATGGCATCGTAGTCATCAGTCTTAAGGATATCCAGCTGCGAAAGCGGGTGCATCGTTGTATGCATACCCGCTCTATTGCAATTCTCCAGGATTGAGGGTAATTGCTGCTGAACACTTTGTTTAACTTCGTTGACCACCAAAACCATCCTCCGGATAGGTATTGTTTTTGTATTGTGCATTTTTCAAAACATTTCTATGTTACGCTTATGTCACGATCTAAGACCATAGACTCTAGTGTTTTAAAAATGCTACGCAAGATTCGTTTAATTGCATTTGACGTCGATGGGGTACTTACCGATGGACGAATTTACTACGGAGCACAGGGGGAATGTATGAAAGTGTTTAATTCAAAAGATGGATACGGTATCAGACTTGCGCGAGAACGGGGTTATCATTTGGCCATCATTACGGCAAGAAAGTCCGCATTTGTTGAGAAGCGAGCTGCCGATTGGGGGCTAAAGCACGTTTTCCAGGACATTCAAGATAAGCGACCTGTCTTCGAAGCTCTGTGTAAAGAATTAAACATTGATTATGAACAAACTACCTATATGGGGGACGATGTTTTAGACATACCTGTTTTAAAACTTGCCGGGTTTGCCACATGCCCTCAAGACGCCATGCCTGTTGTGAAAAAAAGCTGTCATTGGATTTCAAAGTACAAGGGAGGGTTAGGTGCCGCAAGAGAGTTGTGTGACCTCATTTTAAGCGCGAGAGAATAAACGCAATGCGTTACCTGGGCCTAGAAAGTTCGTGCGATGAATCGGCCATAGCCATTTGGGAAACGGGCAAAGGTGTCATTTACGAGCAAGTGCTATCGCAAGTCGACTGCCATAGCCCCTATGGAGGTGTAATGCCTGGAATTGCCATACGTGAGCACTTGGTAGGTTTTCAAACACTCCTTGAGAAAATTCAATTAAGCATAGATTTAAAGCATCTAGATGGTATCGGAGTAACGCACGGGCCTGGTCTGATGGGATGTTTAGGGGTTGGACTTGCTTACGCTCAATCCTTACAACTCATTTTACGCAAGCCACTGATGGGCATCAATCATCTGCAAGGGCACGTGCTATCTCCCTTCATGGCTCACGTGTATACACCAAATTTCTCTTGGGAACACGTATGTCCCCATTTAGGCCTACTGGTGTCCGGCGGCAATACGTTATTATTTAAAATGACGCATAAGGATGCACGTTTTACATTCGAGGTATTGGCTCAAACGCAGGATGACGCTGCAGGTGAAGCCTTAGACAAAGGAGCGCGTTTATTGGGATTCTCGTATCCAGGTGGCCCATTGATTGAACAAGCAGCGAAACAAGGAGATGCAAAAGCCTTTAAATTTCCCGAAGCTTTCAAAAAGTGCGACGAATGGCAGTTCAGTTTTTCCGGGTTGAAAACAAGTTTGCGTTACTTTTTAGACAAGCACCCCAAAGCGTGGATTGAACATCATAAGCCATCGATTTGTGCAGCCTACGAAGAAGCTGTTGTGAATGCGTTGACACGTAAGGTATCTTGCGCGTTAAAACAAACGCATTACCAAAGTTTAGGTTTATCGGGAGGCGTCGCCAACAACGAACGCTTGCGCCACGCATGCCAGCGCATTGCACAACATTACGGCATACCGCTTTTTTTACCTGAAAAGTCTTACTGCGGTGACAATGCTTCCATGATCGCCTTTCTTACTTCACTCAAAGGGAAAGAAACGCCTACCGTTCACTTAAACCCTCATCTGAAAATAAATGAAGATTAATGGATTCAATAAAATTTCACGTACGTTAAGCAATAAGGTTACAAACGATTGTTCGCAAGCGCTTGAAAATGATTGCGAGTGCTAAGAAAGAATACCGAAACCATTTTAACGGTCGTTGTACGAAAAGGGTGATGCTCTGATTTAGATGCACTTTAACGCTCATAAGTTAAACTACGCAACACACCTGGATATCCTTAGCTGCACCTGTTGAAAAAACGTAGAAAACACCCCTCTTGGGTGGACCCAAGTCGTTTTTTGGCTTACAAAGTTAAAAAACCGCTCACAGTCTTTTGAGCCAGGACATGTTTTTCACATCCGGTATCTTTGGGCAAAAATTCCTTTCGTTTATCGGACAAATTTACCATTATACCCATGCATTCCGCATGGATATCCTCCGGGCTAGGCAACAAATTTCCCCACAAATCTAAAAGGTTTTTGCGACCATATAGAACCTGCATAATGGACACCTATACGTGGCGTTGCTTGAACTTGAATGCGTTGCGGATGTATAGGTTGTTCGATCCATAAGTCGCAAGAACGAGAACAAAGAGTACCATTGTAAGCACTGTCAATGTTGAGTGCCTTCGTGAGCCTTCCGGGCCCCTCAATTTTATCAAGTCCTCGGATGAGTACTGCCGATGCGTAATTTTCGCGATCTACCACAAGATTGAGCATAAAATACATACCGTAGCAAAGATAGACGTACCAGCATCCAGCATCTCTAAACATGGGAGCATTACGTTTTGTCCTGCCAAAGCGCGCATGCGAAGCCAAATCTTGATCATTCAAATAGGCTTCTGTTTCCAAAATTGCATATTTACCGATAGTTGCATCGCTATTTCGCTTACACAAAAAGCATCCAACAAGATCACGAGCCACTTCTATCGCAGAACGTCTTATAAAATCGACCGGTAAAGACAACGCTAGCATGACACATGAAAAAAACTTTATGCACAGCACTTACAATTACGTTCCCGACCAACGATCTCCAAAATCACCCAGACCGGGAACAATATACTTCTGTTGATTAAGCGATGCATCTATGGCACCCGTATATAGGGCAACATTTTCAAAAGAACTTAGATACTCAATCCCCTGTTGGGCCGCCACGATAGAAATAATAGCCAGTGACTTAGGTTGATGTAGAAGAATTTCTTGTATGCTTGAAATGAGCGTCCCACCCGTCGCCAACATAGGTTCAAGGATGAAAACGTGTTGGTCTTTTATTTCCGGAAATTTTTGATAATAAGTGGACGATTCTGCTGTCTTTTCATCGCGCTGCGCGCCTACCATGCCTACTTTTGCATCTGGAAAAAATTTGAGTGCAATGTTCAACAAAGACAACCCCGCTCTTAAAATTGGAATAAACACAGGCGACTTGACCAAAATGCCCTCACACTTGGCAAGCGGTGTTTCAATGTCGTACTTTTCCCATTCTAGCTTGCGCGTCGCCTCGCCCAACAATAATGCACCTAACACGTACGTATTTCTTCTGAAATCTGTGATGGATGTATTTTTATTGCGTAATTGCGTTAAACAATGCAACCCCAATACATGATTAAGCTCGAAGATTCGCATGCGATATTTTTATCCTTTTCTCAATTGTATTGACAAGTTATTTATTCACTAAAAATTCTCCCAAGAAGGCATGTCTCTCATCCTTCAGGGTATGGCGTGCGCCTTCTCCCATTTCATGTAATCTTCTAGAATTTTAGCGTGATCAAAGGTCATTTCTTTCCATGGAATACTGTCTTCCGCGTATATCAATACTTTGGACGCATCTGTACCAGCCTCAGGCATTATGTCATCTATTCGCGCTACTTGCACAATATCTATAACATGAAGACGAGGATCCCTATCAGGTGAAGAATAAGCACGAAATTGCTCAAGTTGAGTGATGATGACACCACATTCTTCTCTCATCTCTCGTATAGCCGTCTGTTCAATGGATTCTCCGTATTCAATAAAACCTCCTGGTAAAGCCTTACCGTAAGGAGGGTTATGACGCTCTATAAGTAAAAATCCCTTAAAAACACCTTGATTATATACTTTTATAATGACCGATGTGGCCGTTGCTGGACTGCGATACGCTTTGGATTTATGTTCAAAATCTTTAATTTCTCTGGACCATCTATTGTCATCACTTTTTATCTGCATCTGTTTTTCTTGATCCAACGTTGCAGTTGAATGGAGCCCCGTACCCGTTGGAACGGTAGATTGCTCGAGCACAACGGGTTCCTTTTTTTGTGAACGACGGATTTGACTAAAAACAAATGCAGATAATACCACTCCTCCAATACCCACAAGACCCCATCTCATTCTGATGTCAACTTAGTGGAAGCCACCGTATTTTACAAGATTAAAATATTTAAAAAGAGTAATGCTTGGAAAATGCTTCGCTCAAGCACATTGTCCGCAATACGATTGACTATCATCTAACCTTACAACCTTAGACCATTGGAAGAAGTTTTAAAAACAGCTTGCTTTGATGTTCTTATTTCCCATTAACTTAAAAATCAATTTGTTTTAAACAATGTGGAAAAAGTGTTGTATATTTTCAATGGTGAGTATGAGCGGTCACTACTTGATTGGAAAAAACATTTTTTCTCCTTTCAAAGATTCATGCGACACTTTACAACATTTTGTCTTGAAAGTGCTGGACCCTATTCCTTATCGTGTCCAATTTAAAGGCATTGTAGAATGGAAAGATCATACCGACAGGTACGTTTTCCTCGTAGATAATCAAACGGTAGTGCATCTAGGTTTGCTAGAATGTTCGATGCATGGGTTTCGCGTTCAACGTTACGATCCGGTCCAGCGCATTATCTGGATAGAAGATTGTATCGAAAACATTACATTACCTTTAGCGTTGAATGAAAACACTTACCGTCCACACAGTTTTTGTGCCGTTTTGCAAGAAAATCAAAGTGGTAAAACGTACATTTTTTCGGAAAAGTCGATGCAACAGTCATTGGACATGGATCGCATGGTTAAAGTAAGCAAAGTGAATTTAGTTAAACGGAATTTGGTCGTTATAGAACAAAACCAAAATCAAAAGCCGTACGCTTACAAGTTGCATTTAAACGATGCTTGCGAAAAAAATATAGATGCATTGGATCATTAAAATTTTTATTGCCACTTTTTTTATTTTTGCTGGTTTGTTGCCCTTAAAAGCTCAGTTCATTCCAAACCAACCGAATGTTACCGAGAAAAGAAATTTTGTACGTTCCGATTTATTAAACCAAGTAAATCAGTTGTGGCATGTGGATAAACCAGAGAAAGTAAAGCTAGAGCACACGGACGCTGCACAGAATTTTGACATGAACCAAAGTTACCTGAGGAAGATAAATCAAATTACCTTGCCCAAAATTAATTTTAATGAACTGCCGCTGTCTCAAGCACTCAAAATCTTGTCGGAATTGACAGAAATGTATGATGCGGAGGGCAAGGGTATTAATTTTGTTTTAGTCGACCCTCAACGTCGCAATCCAATTGTTGACCTCAACGTAAAAAATATGTCACTGGATAAAATTATCAACTTTTTGTCCCAGACTACGGGCTTAAATCTTCGATTCGAATCGGATGCAGTCGTCTTTCAAAACGAACGAGACATTGAACAGCAGGTAGAAACAAGATCATTTGCAATTGCTCGCGGCGTTGTGCTTCAAATTTTGCAATATTCTTCTGAATCTTCAGAAGGTGCACAATTAGAAGAGCTTAAATTAAAAAAGTTTTTTGAGAAAATAGGTATTTTGTTTCAAGAACCGCATACGGGATTCGCATACGACGGCACACGTTTAATTGTTTCTCATACGCTGAAGAATTTGGATAAAATAAATCAAATATTGAGTCTATACCAAAACACCTATCAGGTATCCATTGAGGCAAAATTTTTAGAAGTACAGCAGGGCGTTTTGGAAGAATTGGGCGTAAAGTGGAATTTTGGAAAAGACAATCGTGCGCACGTTCAAACTGAAGAAACGTTGAGATCCATGAAAAATTTGCAAACGGATTTGACTGCGCATGCGGAATCTTCGGCTCCACCCTCCTTACCAAATATTTTGAATTTAGGTCCAAAATCGTCCTTTCTAAATGCTTCCACCGTACTCAATGGATATCAAATGGGCTGTATTATGCAGGCATTAGAGCAAAAAACGGGTACGGACCTGATGAGCGCTCCCAAAATTACCGTGTTGTCGGGACGCAAAGCAGAAATTATTGTAGCTCAGGAATTTCGCTACCCAGAAAGCTATCGCGATACGCACGCTGAAGTTGGCAGCATTGCCAGAGAAGCATCGTCTGCAGGAACGGCTTTAATGGCAGGTACACCAGAAAAATTCGTAACACGTAACGTGGGGGTCGAAATGAGCGTCACTCCAATTGTTGAAAGCAATTACCGCATTAACCTCGCGCTGGAACCTTGCGTCACCGAATTTGAAGGTTTTGTGGAATACGGTGGTAATAATGTTGTTACTTACGGTGCCAATAAACATGTATTAAACGCGGGCTACTACCAACCTATTTTTTCCAAAAGGCAGATTAAAACAGAACTTACGATACAAAACGGTTCGACGGTTGTCATGGGTGGACTAACGCGAGAAGAAGTCAAAGAAGTTAGAGATCGTGTTCCTTTATTGGGAGACATTCCTTTATTGGGTAAACTATTTAGTTCTCAAGGACAAAGTACTCAGAAAAGAAACTTACTCATCTTTGTAACCGCCAACCTATTAGATGCGGATGGACGTATGCTACAAGTTGAAAATATCTGAGATGCGCGCAGGGGTAAACATCACCTTAACTGTACGGCAAACATGAAATAACAAAAGCGTACAATAGGTTTACTGTGTTCCCATTTAAGGGCATTCTTTTATCCTTTAATTTTAGACCCAACAAGTATCTTTACCGATTAATAAGTCCGTATACAACATAATTTCGCTTTTGCGAACTTACATTTCTGAGTATAACGTGGATTTAACCCGCATTTGAAAACTCACGTTCATCTTCCCGTTACTTATGGGTTAACGCATTTTACTCACTGAGATCTCAAAATAACCCAACCTTGCGATAGACTTTTGTCATCATACGGGAGGCATGCGTTTGGGCCACTTTTTTACCTTCTTCCAAAACAGAATTTAAGTATTCTCTATTTTTGAGTAATTTTAAGTATCGTTCTTGCAAAGGTTTTAGGTGTTCAATCACCGCTTCAGTCACACAATTTTTAAAATCATTATAAGAATATGCACCATATTCTGCTTCAATTGTTTCCACAGTCAAACCCGTTAAAGCTGCAAAAATGTCCATCAAATTGGCAATACCCGGCTTATCTTTTGAGAAAGTAATACCCGTACCCGAATCCGTAACCGCTGAGCGAATTTTTTTCCTAATACCATCAATGGATTCAAAAATAAAAATAGTTCCTTTCCGATTGGGATCTGACTTAGACATTTTCTTTGTCGGTTCCTGTAAAGAGTATACACGTGCTCCCGTCTTCAAAATGTAAGGCTCCGGAATATTAAAAATTGCAGCATAAGTTTGATTGAATTTAATGGCAAGATCACGCGCTAATTCCACGTGCTGCTTTTGATCTTCTCCAACCGGAACCAAATGCGCATTATACAGCAAAATATCCGCTGCCATCAAAACCGGATAGTACAATAAACCACCGCCAACAAAATCTTTTTGCTCACTTTTAGCCTTAAATTGAGTCATTCTAAACAGTTGCCCCACAGGTGTTAAACAATTCAATACCCACGCCAATTCCGTAGGCCCCGTAATGGAAGATTGTATAAACATATGGGACTTTTGGGGATCAAGTCCACATGCCATAAATTGAGCCAGCATTTGAATCGTATTATGACGCAATTCTGCAGGCGAGTAAGACGGGCAAGTGATCGCATGCAAATTGGGAATGAAAAAAAAACACTCAAAATCATCCTGCAACGAATACCAATTTTTAACAGCGCCCAAATAGTTTCCCAAGTGAAATCCTCCGGTAGGTTGCGCTCCGGTTACAATAATTTTCTTTTCTGTGCCCATGAATGTCTAATTTTCAAGGTTTCCCCACTGTCTACTTACGGGAACACCGGCTACTTCTTGAAGAATACCGGCGAGAATAACATCCACGTGCACCGCCTTAGCTATTCCTAAGTATTTGGACAAGATTTGCTTTACTTTTTCCTGCAATTGCATTGAAATTTGATCAAAAATTATTTCAGGTCGCAGCTTGATGCACAATCTTACACGCAACGAATGTTTCTTGTCCAATAATTTAACTTTCTCAATACGCAGCGCTTCGAACTCAACTACTGCGCTCGCAATTAACTTTAACAACGCTTTTTGAGTTACAAATAATTCTCCCAATTCGCTACCGGATGTTCGAATAGGTTTCAAGCGCAACCTCCGAAGACGCAAAAAGTATCCCACCACTAACAAAACAATTGCGAGTAGTATCCAATGCCAGTAAATTATTACCGATTCCATCCATACACCGAAAAACGTTTTTGCGTCCAACCCCATAAATAATTTTACAATTCGTTACTCTTTTCTACCACTTCGGCATGAGCGGGTTTCCCCGTACGGACACCATCAATAACAACGTCAACGCGATCGACTTGCTTCATTGTCATACGTGCAATTTGTTTTGAAACATTGTGTTGAATACGCGTTCCCACCTTGGCAAGTTCAAAACCAAATAACAAATTTACGCGCACTTCAATTACATATTCTCCAACTTCATTTTCCGACACACGTACACCACGATCGGAATCTTTTTTGGAAAATATCTCGGTGATACCTTCCACAAACCCTCCACCTACAGAATGGACACCTTCCACTTCTTGCGCTGCTAAACGCACAATGCTTGCAACAACACTGTGGTTAATCTTGATATCACCCATCACGGCACTGCCTTCGGTTTTCGGGAAAGGTACCGTTACATCGCTTGTCTCTTTACTTTTACTCATGGATTTTGATTGTTTCAGAATTAGGTTCTACAGTTCTGTTAAAAAAAGTTTCCACGTACTTCGTTGTCACATTACCGGTTCTGAAGGAAGGATCCTGCATAATTTTTTTACAAAGAGGAATGGTTGTTTTAATACCTCGAATAATATACTCGTTGAGCGCACGATGCATGCGTTCAATGGCTTCTTCACGCGTATCCGCCGAAACAATTAATTTCCCTATCATACTATCGTAATAGGGAGGAATATCATACCCACCATATACGTGTGAATCCACACGCACTCCGTACCCTCCGGGGGCGTAATACAAATTAATGTTGCCGGGACATGGAACAAAATTTTTCTCCGAATCTTCCGCATTAATTCTACACTCAATGGCATGTCTCCTGCACCGAATATTTTTTTGCTCCAACGTAAGATGTTCTCCATTAGCAATCCGCAGCTGCCACTTTACCAAATCAACACCCATCGCTTCCTCGGTAACCGTATGCTCAACTTGAATGCGTGCATTCATTTCGATAAAATAAAAATTGCCATGTTTATCCACCAAAAACTCTAAAGTTCCAGCCCCTTCGTATTCGCAAGCTTTCGCCAATTTAACGGCTGCTTTGCTCATTTTTGCACGTAACGCATCGTTGAGGAATGTTGCGGGCGCCTCTTCAATCAACTTTTGGTACTTACGTTGCAGTGAACAGTCACGCTCCCCCAGATGAACGATGTGCCCATACCGATCACCTAAAATTTGAAATTCAATATGATGAGGTTCTTCTATATATTTTTCAACGTACACGGCTCCGTTATTAAACGCCTTTTCTGCCTCCATTTGAGCCGTACGAAATTCCTTTGAAAAAGCGACTGTGCTGTGGGCAATACGCATTCCTTTTCCGCCACCTCCGGCAGCCGCTTTGATGATTACAGGGTATCCAATTGCATTGGCAATTTTTAACCCCATCTTTTCATCCAAAATAGTATCTTCGCTTCCGGGAACCGTTGGTACATTGGCTCGAATGGCTACTTGACGCGCTAAAACTTTATCTCCCATTTTACGAATCGTATTTGAGGAAGGACCGATAAATTTAATATTGCAAGCGTCACACTGTTCAGCAAAAGTAGGATTTTCTGCGAGAAAACCGTATCCCGGATGGATTGCATCCGCATCGCCCAGTTCGGCGGCGCTCAAAATACGATCCGTCTTTAGGTAACTTTGAATGGCAGGTGCTGGCCCGATACAAATGGCTTCATCCGCCAATTGTACGTGCAATGATTGCTCATCAACTTCCGAATAAACGGCTAAAGTTTTCATACCCAACTCACGACACGCACGCACCACCCTAAGAGCAATTTCACCGCGGTTTGCAATCAAAACCTTTCGAATCATAACTGCGTTAAATTAATTTCACTTTAAACAAGTCTTGCCCATATTCTACAGGAGCCCCATTTTCAACTAGAATGTCGAGAATTTCTCCAGAACATTCGGCGTGAATTTCATTCATCACTTTCATGGCCTCCAAAATACACACAACACTACCTTCCGTAACCCGATCTCCTTTACTTACAAAAGGACTACTTTCCGGAGAAGCGGAACCATAAAACGTACCTACCATGGGGGCCTTAATCCAATAAATATTTTTATCGTCCGATACACACGCTTTTACTTCCTGTCCTTGATTCGATTCCAACTGTGCACCCAACGATGGCATTGAAGTGAGCGGCTTATGCAACCCCGCTAACGGTTGCGCGCCTCGTTTTAAGGATAGCTTGAAATTTTCCCCTTCAAGACTCAATTCCGAAAGATCGGAATCCTCCATTAATTTAATAATCTCTTGCAAATCTTGAATGTTCATAGCGTAAAAACTCCTACTGTAAGGGTACAGTCCTGTAATCCGTTTTCAACAAAAATCTAAAATAAAAAAATTATAACAATTTAATACTGACAAATTTTTAATTTCGTTAAGTAAAAATTATAATTTTCAAATATAAACAACAGATCATAAACAAAAAACGTTTCAAATATAACCAATACAATCGTTGAGAAATATAAAAAATGTGTTAAATTGAGATCCACTTGCAAATCTCATTATGAACACGTTGCCTACAGAATTAATTTCTCTTCTCGGTTCTTCATTATTTGGAAGTTCCATGCGTTTGGTTAGCCTTGCGCTCCTTACGCGCCACCGGGAAAGGTTATTTGCCCTACATAAAAGACATTTACTGGAAATCTCCATCGCCAATGCGCGCAATACACCTCACAAAGGTATACAACTAACGCGTAGAATGATTGCGTTGATGGCCGTATTTTTCGTCATTGCCTTCCCAAAACTTATGGCATTACTTCACCCGGAACTTCCAATTTCTGTAGGTTATTCTCAAATATCGAATGGGTTTTTATTCTTTTCATCCTATGAAAAAATTCAGTGGACTCAACTCAAAGGGCTTGTCATTACACCTCTAGACACTCACCTATTGTCCGCCATCATTGGCCTCTATTTTGGATCCGCGCTCGTTGACGCAAACACCTAATTACCCCATCTCATTTTCCACCTTTCTTCGTTATGCATACACAAGAATCCATACGCCGTGCACTTCTCGTTCAACTGGAGGCTGCTTACCCAATCACATTACCCATCGAAACACTCTGGCAAGGGTTACGTATTGCCGGACTTCCTTCACACAATGAAACGGTTCGGAAAGAATTAGAATATTTACTCGATAAAGGATTTATTCAATGCATATCGAACGAATTGTGCCCCAACCACCGACGCTACAAATTGGCTAGCAAAGGCATTGACTTCTTGGAAACGAATTCATGACAAATTCAAAACCTAACGCATCGTTCAAAAAACACATTGACCACATAAAACTTGCCAAACAAGCAACCACTTTATTGGAACAAATGACCTTCGCAGAGCAATCCATGGGTTTACTCTGGGAACACTTATTCGATCACTTATGCCTTCACAAGGACAATGAACCCGATTGGGGAAAAATTAAGGAACTGTCCACAATTTTACACAAGCTCATGCAAAATTATCAACATCTGCACCACTTCTCACTGGAAATGACAACAAGGAATACCGATAACAATCCGCTTACCTGGGCTTTATCCGAAGAATCGTTGAAGGAAATCGAAGAACAATTGCAACTTCTGTAAACCATGTTACGCCATTCGCAAACTTTTTTCCTACCTTACCAAAAGCGTTGGATAATGGATAATGCCCGCATTAAGATCATGGAAAAATCAAGACAAATAGGCTTATCGTGGGCGAGTGCCTATCGAGCCATAAGAGAAAGTTTACGTTACCCTCAACGATCCATCTGGATTTGCTCGCGCGACCTTACGCAAGCAAAACTTTTCCTCGACGATTGCAAAAAGTTTGCCAACGTACTCCACTCCATAATTTATCAACCTGTTTTGGACAACAAACGCAAACAATGCATTTACGCGCTACATTTCAATAACGGCAGCACGCTACAAATTGTTTCATCCAACCCAAATGCACAAGCCGGAAAACGTGGGACACGCATTCTGGACGAATTTGCCCTTCACGACAATCCAGAACACCTTTACAACATTGCCTACCCAGGTATCACGTGGGGCGGCCATTTAGAAATTATATCAACTCACCGAGGTGCCAATAATTTTTTCAACAAACTGCTCCAGGACATTAAATTCAATGGAAACCCAAAAAATATCTCCCTGCATACAATCACTTTGGTCGATGCCTTGGAACAAGGGTTTTTACAAAAGTTAAAATTGAAACTCCCCAAAGAGGATCCTCGTCAAATGATGGACGAATCCGCTTATTTTAACTTCATACGCAATGCCTGCGTGCACGAAAATGTATTTCGGCAAGAATACATGTGTACACCCATGGACGATGACGCATCTTTTATCAAATTTGTCGATTTGGAACCGTGTTTCTACACCTCTTCAGAACCCTGGGAAAAAGTCCATCACTATTCTACTTTTTTAGGGGTTGATCTTGCAAGGTCGAACGACCTAAGCGTTTTCGTAATCATTGAAACCATCGGAGATACATTCTTTACTAGAAAAATTTGTACCTTAAAAAATGCACATTTTGACCAGCAGGAAATTTTACTGGATCATCTCTTGAAAGATTATCACGTCCAACACGCCTGCATTGATCAAACAGGCATAGGCTACCAATTTGTAGAACGTGCGCAAAAACGTTGGGGAACGCACCGTATCAAAGGCGTTCATTTCTCTCAAAAAATTAAAGAAAAACTCGCATATGGACTTAAGATGATCATCGAACGACACCAACTCAAAATTCCGAACGATCCAACACTCATCAACGATTTTCTCAACGTACACTTACAGTGGACATCTTCCCAAGCTCATTTCGTGGCTAACCATACGGTCGATGGACACGCAGATAGGTTTTGGGCTTTTGCGTTGGCATTGTCGGCCACGGAATACATGCAAACAACGCCATGCAGTACGGAAATTTTTCAAACACCCAAACACTTCATTTATGAAAATTAACACTTATCTCACTTCGTTCAGACAGGACAGCATCGCTCGTCAAATGTGGAATCCCATACGCTCATTGACACCTGCATCGCTGTCGCGTGTATTGGATGCCTTTCACGCAGGACAATTAAAACAAGCGGCACTCATTTGGGAAGCCATTGAACGCAGAGATGACCTGCTGCAAGGTGTCATTTCAAAGCGAAAAAAGGCAATTGCTCGCCTCCCCTGGGAAATTCTAACCATTGATAATACCGAAGAAGCGATGCAACAAAAAGAAATTTTAGAACACTTTTACAACAATGTCATTTGCATCAATGCGTATGACGAGAACGAACGCGGTGGACTTTCTTTACTCATCAAACAAATGATGGATGCCATTGGGAAAAGGTACGCTGTTCACGAAATCGTCTTTAAACCTTTGCTCCAAGAACAAAAAAAGTATTTGTCGGCCGAATTTCGCTTCGTTCCGCTTTGGTTTTTTGAAAATAAAGACGGACATCTCCATTTCATACAAGCGAATAAAGATAAAAAGATCCCATTATCCTCAGGAGAATGGCTTGTAACGACCGGCGATGGCCTTATGGAATCGTGCTCCATCGCATACTTGTTCAAACACTTGCCACTGAGAGATTGGCTCATTTACTGCGAACGAAATGGCATGCCCGGCGTCAAAGGCGTCACCAATGCACGTCCCGGATCCAACGAATGGGAAATTGCCCGTGAAGCCGTAAAAAACTTTGGTGCCGAATTTCACGCCCTCATGTCGACGGGAACGGATATTCAAGCCATTGATATTTCAGGTAAAGGAGAGTTACCGTATCCAAAATTAGTGGAACGCATGGACCGTGCGATGGCAGCCCTGTGGCGTGGATCCGACTTAACGACTTTTTCTCAGCAAAACGGTACCGGTGCATCCGTTCAGTGGGATGAAAAAACACTGCTGGAAGAAGAAGATGCACAAATGATTTCGGATACCCTCAATAACCAAGTGGACCGTTACGTCCTCAAATATCTTGTTGGAACCGAACAACCCAAGGCATACTTTCAGCTCAAATTTTCTCCCAATAAAAATTTAAACAATGATTTAGCCATTTTCAAAACACTTTGGGACATGGGCGTAGCGTTAAGCCTCAACGATATTCGTGAACACTTCGGTCTTAATCCTCCTTGTAATTCGAGCGATACCTTGCAACACCCATAAAAAAATTTCGCTATGTTGACACCTCCCATAAAAATTAAACACACATCCGATCTTCAGTGGATTCAATTGGCAAGCTACGGAATCTTTGATCATTCCCATGGAAAACAATTTATTACGAAGACTTCCGCTTTGCAATTGGTTCAACAATTTAAAACTTTGCTGCACCGATTCGGCTGGAAATACGTTCCCGTGTACATTGGACACCCCGACGATCCAAATTTTTCTCACCTCCCAGAACACATGAATCCCAACGAATACGGTCGCGTAAAAAGCCTCAAAATTAACAGCGATGGCATTTGGGTCAACATCAAGTGGACGCTGGAAGGTTTAAAAATAATTCAAGCGCAACAATATCGATACTTGTCTCCACGGTGGCTTATGAAACCGCTCAACAATCGCGGGTACACACCCATTCGTTTGCTATCCGTTGGACTCACCAACCAACCCAATCTGCCCGTTCAAGCCATTATACCAAATCCAACGCCAACCGTCCGTATCACAACCCAATTACATCAGTTACGTTGCGACAAAGAAAATATTTTAAACGTTACCAAGCGAATACAACAACGCATGTTGGAAACGGGCGAAAGTTATCCGGAAGCTTGGCACCACGTCAAGCAGACCGACGTCAATTCTCACAAATCTTAACCGCAACGAAATTTGAAACTTTGGCACATGTATTAGCAGACACTTTTGGGCAAACATTTGAAAAATGACTACTCATCATAAATAGAAAAACATCTTTCTCAACGAATTCAATTCATTTTACACACAACATCTTATGAAAACAAACAATAAAACAACACTCCATGAAACAGGGTTACGTTTCATTTTCTCCAACACAAAATGCGCTTTGGGAACCCACGAAGGCACATTGTCAAAATTCCCAAATGCGGATAATCTTCCAGCCCATCGGCTTATTTGCTTTACGGAAGATAACGACCGTATTCAATTGTGTCCCAACAACGAACTCCCCATAGGCGTTACCTACCAACCCAGCACAAATACTTGCTTGCCCATTTGCATTCATTTGCTCGGAACCAGTAAATACACGCTCCATATTCAAACTTCAGATACCGTAAAAGCGGGAAACTTGCTGTGTTCAGATGACGATGGCTACGTCAAAGCTATACCTACAACTTCCGGGCAATACACATGCATTGGCATCGCATTAACGGATGGCCAAAAAGACGATCTCATTGAAGTTTCTACAACCGTCCCTCACAAACTTGAAATCAAGGAATAAATCGTATGAATCACCTATCGCACGCACAAGAATCTCAATTCAATCCATCTCACTACTCGGAATCTCTAACCTCATTTACACGTGATTGGAAGGATGCCGAAAACATTGAAGCACTTCTGAACTTTATGGCACCTAAAGTACCCGTTTCACGACGTTTCGAGTACAAACAAACCGATACGGATCAAATGTTCTTCTCGGAACACGATGATTTGAGAGCTCAGGGAAGCAGCTTTAAACGTATCGAATTTTACGGGCAAGTAATCCAAGCAAAAACGCTCAACAAAGGGCTCACCATTCGCGTCGATGTCGACGACATTGTGGGAGCAGATTGGCAAGAACGCTACGTACACTTACTGATGAAACGCTTGTACCGCAATGAATTACGTCGAGCCATGGCCGCACTCAAGGCAAATGCAAATCGTACAGAAAAGACCTGGAATACGGAAAGTATCCCCGATAAAGACGTTCGTGAATGCTTACTGCAATCGGCCCATACGCACGGATTTTACCCCAATCGCATACTATGGGGCGAATTAGCCTGGTATAAACGCCAAGATTGTTACTGTGCTCAAGATAACGCAAGCGCATACATCGTTGCCGAATTATCTAGGGAAAAACTGGCTGAAAAACTGTTGGTCGACGAAATTAAGTTACTGAAGAAACAAAACTTGGGTATTCAAGGGGACGAAATTCAAGGGAATGAAATTTTCGCTTTTTTCACCCAAAATGGTTTGTTAAAGGATGAACCTTCTCACATCAAACGTTTTGTTACGCCTACGGAAGGCGACAACTTATTTCGCGTTTACGTGGAAGAACATTCGAAATTCACAGATATCACGGTAGAACATTACAGCAATCTTGCCGTCACTTCGGCGGATGGAATTATTCAAATAGATATTCAATCCTAACACCGTAAAAGATAGATTTTGGATCTGAAAAAGATTTACGCATTTCGTTAAAATGCACAGACATGCAGCAAAAATAAACCAAGTACGTAAAACGAATACGTAAAATCCACTCAGGTCCAAATCTCCTTGAATGAACGACACAAATCCTAATTTAGATAGACCTTACCAAAATGTTAAATTGGACCTTACTCACCGAAGATGCCCTGGAAGATTACCTGGCGAAAGATCAATTGGCCTTACTTACGCAACACCAAACTTCCAACAATCCTCTTAATAATTTAATCGTAGATATTTGCGCTCACGTACGTTCTTTTGTACCCAACACTTGGCTACCCTCACCCTTATTGGACACATCGATACCCGACGTCTGCAAAAGTATTGCTTGCATCCTTATTATCGAAGTTTTGCAAGCACGCTTACCCGAAATGCAACTTTCAAGCGATCAAATTCGCAACGCGGATCATGCGCGCCAATCGCTACTAAACCTGAAAGAAATCTGGCAACACGCGTGCAATGATTCAAAACGACACCTCAGGATCGAAACGGTACGGCATCGTCCACACGACGCCAATACAAAAACCTTACAAGGATTTTAAATGATAAGTATATGACGAAAACCATCACCTTTAATGCATTGTTTTTCCACCATGAAACCCATCTTACGAGACATCCAAAATACCGTTGTTAAGTTCTTAAGGGACAACGAAGATTCACAAAATATCGACATAATTCCTCGCGGTCTCAGCTCGATAGAAAACTTACAATTGCACCATTACAAGCAAATTCAACCCACGCAGCTGCACGTATCTTACCCCATACCTCTCCAGTCGGCTGCAGACATTTCTGGACTTTTCTGGAACAAAATTGCCCTACAACTAACTCTGATTAAAAAATACACGCTGATGGAAGATGTTTCTGCGTACGAGCAAACCGAACAAATCAGCTACATACTGTCCCATCAGCCTCTCATAACGCCTTCGTGGGAAGTTTGTTTTGAACTTAATTATCAAAATCCATGGAAAGATTTAACGAATCAGACACTTTGGCAAGCAATTCAAATGAATTTTACTTCCTCTAAATTCAATCTATCTTTTGCATGAAAATCACGCTTAATAATCAAGTACTTGCGGGAGGTGTGGAAGTAAATGAAAATCCAACGCATTTTCATATTCAAGGGAAACGGCATATACAAATTGTGCAAAGAATTCGGGCACAGTCCGTCCAAACGTTAAATCGAGGGAATTTGCAAATTCAAATTATCTTCGAAGTAGGGCGCAGACATCGGTCGCAAAAAGAAGCCGAATGCCATGCACTCCTGCACGCTTCTCAACTTGCGCAAACCAATGGAAGACTCCTAATCGAATTGGAAGACAAAGAACAGCAATGTTATCAGTTGGAACACGCATGTCTTGAAAACGTTGAAATACATTATCGAGGAAACGCTTCGTACACCGTCTATACAATCTTGGGAGGAATACTCAGTGCAAAAATCTAAACCAAACCTTTACAGTGGGTCGGATACGTCATCTATTACCGCATTGGAAGAAGCTCTTAAAGAGCAACAAGCGTACATTGAAAACATAGAAAATGCGCTGCGCGAACTCAAAGAGCAACTCCACAACTTAAGAAATTAACATGGCTTGGCAACTGGCTTACAAAGGCACTCAAAAATCTTTAGCAGACTGGGGCATTCACAGTGTTGTACGGCGCACCATCAATCAAGGTAGTGACACGGTAAGATTCAAACAAACGCTTGGGGCGGGAGAAAAATTTTTTGAACCCGATCAAATGCTCGAAATCTACAAAGATGACAAACGTTGGTTTCAAGGACGCATTACGCAAGTTCCGTGTATCTATACGGCTACTTTGGAAGAAAACGTGTACGAAATTTCAGGGATTTGGTGGTATCTCGAACACCTCGTTTACCAACAAAAGTGGCAATACGCACAAAGCGCTGCGGAAGAACCTTCAAAAGTTATTCTTTTTGAACGTGGCGCATGCATACTTGGACAGTCGGATACAGGCCAGTATTTAAATGCTAAGGATTGCCTTACGCAAATACTAACCTACATAATACGTCATTCGGCTCCTTTTCAAATCGGACACATCGAAGGATTTGATTTCTTTTTCCCCTACGAATCCATTAAAGACTGCAGCTGTGCCGAAACGATCCAACGTATTCTAAGGTGGACACCCGATGCCATTTGCTGGACGGATTATGCCTCAACCATACCCACTTTTCACGTCGTCCGTAGACAATTTTTAAAAGTAAAAACCATCGATATTCATCAAGCACAGCAGCTAAAAATTGTTCCAAGGCACGACTTAAAAGTTAATGCCGTGGTTTTAAAATACGAACACACGCATTCGGAAGGACAAAATACTTGGAAAACAAATACATTTGACGCTTACCCCAAACACGCAACGGGAGAAGAATTTAACGCATTAGTCTTAACAATCGAACTGGAAGGAACTCATACCCACTTGCAAGAACAACACGTCAAAACGGAACCCATCGATACAGCCTCCATTGCATGGTGGAAAGAGCATTGCCCTTTTCTGCAAAGTATTGCCAGTGAACATATTCAAATTACCAACGTACAGCGCACCAGCACGTTACCCTACGAACTCATTGAAGGTGCCGTTGCTCCATGGATGTATTGCAAGGCTCAATACGAAACAATTTCAGCTTACGTTCATTATGCAACCCCTTCCAATACGGTTAAAAATCGTTTTATCTCCTTACGCCTGTGTGCCACCGACGCCATTTCCAAAACGTACCGTCATTGTACCTTTGTAAAAGGAAGCACTTTACCTCCAAGCGGGCTTGCAAAAGTCTTATTCGAAGCCGTTTCAACACTGCAATACGAAGGCCAACTCAAAATCCAACAAGCGGAAATTGAAGAGAGCTACATAGGATCCGTCTTAGATCTTCAACAAGGTGCTCGGGATTGGACTTGCATGAATGCGGTGATTCAAGAGGAAATCACGCATGTGGATACAGGAACCCTAGAACTCAAATTTGGAGCTCCTAAACATTTGGGCCCCAACGACCTCATTCAACTCATACGCGCCAATCGCCTAAGAACCACTTCCCATAACCCCGAAATGCGGTTTAATATTTCATTGGGTTCATCTCAAACGGCCACCTACTTCCCAACGCATACACCCACGATGCAGTCGGCAAGCGATCAGGGCCAATACACAAAATTCGTCGTTGCCGACGGTACCAAGCAAATCGAATTGGATGCAAGCTTGTTACCCGAAAACGTTAAAATGCGGTTACAGGCTTACGACGTTGTGGAATCAGGTGTACTAAAAAAAGTTTGGATCTTTTCCTCGTAATATACCAATTTCATGAACCTTTGTAAACATTTGAGATATTTATTGGAAAATTATGTGCGTATACCTTTCTTATTTTGCGCGTCTTCCAAACCTTTTTACTTTAACGTTGATATTCTTCTATGTCTACCCTACCTCCTTTTCGAGTTTTCGTAAACGAATGTGGTGTCTCATCACACCTTCCCATATGCAACCCAGAAGCCAGTCTTGCGCCCAACATTGTAACTTCCAAAGAAAACATCGCCCAATGGTATTGGCTTTTGTCTTCGCTTCTCATCAAATATACCTACACGATCAATGACTTTCCCATTACCAATCAAATAATTGCCGATTTTTCTCAAAAAACATTGAAGGACAGAATTGAACAAAATGTCGTGTACAATACACATTTTGAAAATGCAGACACGGAAGTTTCAACTTCATGCATGATTTCACTAGGGCAAGTTTACGACCTAGAAAAAGCGCATTCTCCACTCAGCACTGCGGGTAAAAATATACTCAACGTTTCAAATGATACAGAAATTAACAAAAAATTTGGGTTGTACTTTAACATCGAAGATTCAGCTTACGACCATTCTTTTAGATTTGGCTCTAACGTTTACACTCAACCTCTAGATTACAGTAACCATGTTCTATTGGATACCTATGCATGTCCTCTCATGGACAGCCAATTAAAATTCATTTTGCAAACACCCGAACCGGACGAATACGAAGGCAAAATCCTTGAAGTCCAAATCATACCAGAATTCTTTACCATTCAATCCGATGCGTAAATAAAAACTCAAGAGCGTACTCCGTGGACCTTAGATCCATTGAGCCCTACAACTCCCTATGAAACTGATTTAAATCTCGATGTCTTTGATATTCAACATATCGAAGATTTTTGCTTAATTTTAGGCTTGACAACAATAAATCGGCATAACATTTTTGTGCCAGCAACGAAAGGATAAACTATGAAAAAAATATTAATGTTTGTATTATGTATCATGGCTGCGCTACATCTTGTTAATGCTACACCATCAGAAGAAATACTAGCAAGAGGACCCCGGAATGGTGAACTATTAATACAGTTGAGAGATTTATCAGCTCAAAAAATTGCACAAAAATTAGGAGAAAATTCTGACACTCCTGACATTGGGGTTTCATATCTTGCAATAGCGCAAAGAGAAGATAATGAATTTTCTCTGGTTGATTGGTTTTTCTTTGGGGGCGAATGTTTTGATGGATATATATTATACGACAGCATAATGAAAGGGAAAACCGACACAGGCGAACAGCAAAAATATAAAGAAATTGCAGACAGGTATTATGCAGCGTATTCAATCGCCGAAGCTAAAGCAACGGAGCTGGCAAGATCTCCGCAAATCGTGTCCGGTATCGACAATTGTCATTTAGTCAAATGTTTCCTTGTAAGTTGGCTGTATTCAATAAACCCTATGCAGATACATCTGAGCATTTGGCGACAGTATAAAGGTGTAATACTTGTTGCGCTTGCAGCTTATTATGATGCGGCAGTAAAGCCAGAAAGTCCTTTTTATAATGCAACTAACGTTCAATTTTACAAAAGTTACGCGCGTACTATAAAAACTGTAATACAAGCACAGCAATAATACTACTATCCATGGAAATAGCTTCCAGATTGATTTTTATATTAGCATTGAGTGGTTGCATCGTATGTTATGGTGGAAACGGAGGTAGTAGGGTTAGCAGCAGTGATAGTGAGGAATTGTCTCCTCAGGCTATCGGACAGCTAGTACAAGCAACAGTGGGCACTCCACCAAGATGGTCGTTGCTTCCTCTCCAAGATGCTAGTAGGGATGTTGCTTGTTTTGTTTTAAATGTAAAGCAGGGAAATTGTGTCTTTTTACGAGGCCCCGCCGGAACAGTTGTTGTTGACGCAGGGACTCAAGTGACAGGAACAGTGTCACCAAAACGCAATGTATTCCAAAAATGGGCTAGTTTTAAAGAGCGTTATCGAGATGTTATCGATTATTGCTTTACAAATGTTGCAGTGGTTAGCTTTGTAATTACTCATCTGGATATTGATCATTATTTATATGTTCCTTTTCTTGCTAGGTTCGCAGTAGAGCATAGGGTAACACATTTAAATTTTTTTATAGGCGTAACCAATGAGCAAGAAATAGCAGGTTTCGTCCATCACTTACAGCAATCAAATATCTTACCAAAACAATGTCATTTTTTTAGACATCTCACGCCCACGAGAAGGAGTAATGCTAATTTTTCTGTTAAAAAAGACGAATTTTTTCCAAATTGGAAGCGCTTTTCTCCTACTTCTCCTACAGAAAAGGAAGCGGGGATAAACATCGAGAACATTCTCCAAAGAACTTTAGGTAGTCCATGCGCTCGCTTCCATACTTTGATACCGATTAATGGATTAACAGATCCTACGGATAAAAATGCACAAAGTCTTGTTCTTCTTTTTGAACACCAGGGAAGTAATATTCTTTTTACGGGAGATGCCACAGGGGATACTTTAGAAGCTATTTTAGGGAATCTACACCCTGCAACGCAAACTGTGGATGACCAAGTAGAGAAATTATTTTTAGAGTACGGGCAAGACATTCTGAATTGCGATAAATTCAATCAATATTTAGACATTCTGGGCATTCAAAATCAACAACAATTGATGCATACATTGGTGGTTTCAGCAATCAGTAAAAGAAATAGGCAGTTGTTACTTAGCGTTAATTTAATTATGGAATCTCATCACGGCAGTGATCAAAAGGGTTGTAACTTATGGTTACCGGTGGTTATAAAAATGAGTGGATGTAATTTTTGTGGCAGCATTTGCAGCGCAGATGCGCTAGAAAGTACATACGGGCACCCAAGACATTTTACCCTTGCTGGGGTCCTATTTCCACCGTCCGCAAAAGGTCTTCGTAAACTTGTTTTCTCTAAAACTCCTTTCAAAGGAGGATCGGAGGGGAATCGATTTATTACCAAAAAAGCGGATACGTCCAAGAATGTTTTTCAAACGGCGCTCGTTGATGTGTATCAGTTTTTATTTACCCACGATGGCATGTTCGTACATTATCAAGACATTAGGGGTCAGCTCACATCGACCGGAGGTTTGAGTGCATATTCTCGATGGTTTTGGGACAAATTGCTGGCTGGAGAACTTCAGACTTTAGATGGGGCTTTTCTACATGGAGCTTTTTCAGCAAATAATCGACTTCTTGCCACAAAGCATATTGCACCAGGGCATGTTCGAAATACTCCAGCTTTATTGACCTTCTTCCATTTAGTGTCAGCAGAGGACCAACAATTATTATTAGGCAATGTTTGCAAGTTTTGTGGCCAGTTTGACCTAAATCCTCTGCTTGTTTTTTGGGTTTCACCTGATATGCTTACATCAATTGGTCTACCCTGGGAACCAACTGAAGAAAATCCTATGGAACTACCACCCGCAGAGCCAACTCCTCCTACCAATTATAGGATAATTGATGTTCCAAATGATGGAAATTGTGGAATTGTGGCCATATTACGCGGGTTGAATCCGCAAATATCATCCCACGATCTACATCAACAAATACTTGATTTACGCTGTATTGCCGCTACCCTTGTGCCATCAGAGGATGCCGACACCTCACTAGTTCAAGAGCAAACAATAAGGATTGGGGGTTGGAAAAAATGGTTAGCCATTGAAGACTTTCAATATATTGCTCAAGCAGTTAAGCGACCTATCGTTGTAATTACAAATGTTGATAATGTGTGGAATTACTATCGGTTTGAAGTAGGTGGACCTGGTGATAATGGTGCTATCGATGATGGACAATCGGGTGCAGAAGTTATTCTTGATTGTTATTTTGATGCTAATAAAGGTTGCCTTTTCGTTTACTACGAAAGTACAAATGGCGACATCTCCAAAAGGCACTTCAATGCTATTGTACACAACTAGTTTTTATAAGAAATCTAGCTTGAAAATGTCAGCCATAAGATCTCAAAGCTCAAAAATTGGATTTGTAGATAATCGGATTTTGTTCGTAAAAGCGGCTCAAAAATTGTTTTTTAGCCTCGCGTAAAATATCTTCTTCGAATGCCGACTGGTTATTTTCCAATCGTGCCTGCTCAACTTTTTCCAATAAAAATGGATCCTGGCAAGAACTTACGTCCGGGTCCAATCGATAACGACTCCAAATAAAAAATCGATTCGGGAGGTGAATCGTTTGCAAAAATCTAAGTGCCGGGGTTAAAGTTTCAAAGAAAAACTGCGATGATTTGGGAGATACGTGCCGTCGTGTTGCCAGGCAACGAGCCTGAATCCATGCATCTGAATCTTTTTTAGCAATTGCCAAACATTGGTAATCGCAGGCGTAAGCATTTTCTTCCAACAAAGCGTGGATGTAGGCTTCAAACAAAGGAGACAGCAATGTAACTTCAAAAACGATCGGATAGCGCCTTTGTACCAATTTTTCAAAAACCAATACCAATAGGGAAAGGGCAAAAGCATTTGTATTTTCTCGCAGAAGATCTTCTCCATATTGTTGTCTAATGGCTTCCAAATGCGGGTGATAAGGAACAAAATTACGTACCGCCAGAAAAACAGGAGGCCAGTTGGTTTGTTGAAACACATACTCAACCGCAGGCAAAAGTTGAGTTGTTTTGCCAGCACCTGACTGCCCCACCAAACGCATACAAAAAGGACATACGCATCTCCTTGGTAATTTAGCAACCATCTCTTGAAAAGCAACTTCGGCCAATGCGGATGTACAAGATACGGGGAATTTTTGAGCTATTTCCGCATTCCCATACTGTTGTTCAATAAAATCCAACAGCGCTTGCTCCATATAAACACATTATCCAAATGAATTAAAATAAAGCACTGGCGGCAACTCCCACGGCCGTTACGGGACCCGCATTTGAGATACTATCTCCCGCCTTTTCTACTTTATTTAAAGCCTCTTCCGCCTTACGATACAAAGTGTCATCGCTGATGATACGTCCCAGCGTACTGTGATTGTCATTTAATTTTTCGCAAAATTCACGAATGTTTTTAACGATATGATCAAAATCTTGAGACGTTTTCTCATCTGCAATCAATTTTCCCAGCAATCCATTACCCGATGTAATCTTATCGGCCAAATCTCCAAATTGGCTCAAAAGACCGTCAACTTTATGGGCTGCCACACGAATAGAATCCATCATGCTCAACAGATCGTTGTACGCTTGCTCTTCCATCAGCAACTTACCCAACGTACCTTCACCAGCAGCCAATTGACACGTAATATCTCGACAATGATCGATGATTTTGTTTAACTTTGGGCGGTTATCTCTAAAAAAATCTCCTAATTCTCTCAATAACGAAGGATTTGGGGTAGTATTTTCCTTCTCATCACTTCCAACCAAGCCTTCTTCGACACTTCCCAAAATACGGTCCAATTTTTTACCTACTTTACTAAATTGTTGTACAACAGACGATAAATCCGATGTTTGCTGCGTTTTAACGTAGGCGTCATCTTTCAACAAGACATGAGAATTGCCCGGTGTAATGGATACGTAATTAGACCCCAACAGTCCGGCCATTAAGATAGTCGCCACCGAATCTTCCGGTATGTGATATCTCTTTTCGATGTGCAAAACGGCCACCGCTAAATCTTTATCCAAATACGTGTTTACTACGTTTCCAACCCGTACGCCTGCAACCCGCACATCATCACCTATTTGCAATTGACGTACGTCGGAAAACAAAGCCTTTAAACAATAGCCTTCATGTTTATTGATGGACAATTTTGTCAAAACTGTATAAACGATGTACATCAAAATGATTCCAAAGATGACAAAAGAAAAAACGCGTAAACTATCCGATAATTTTGTTTTCATGACGCCGTGGTAAAAATCTTGGATGATTAAGATCAATGGTTGGATTCAAGAAATTGCGCACAAAAGATCGCGACGATTGCGGTAACGTCTGGGGTGTATAAATTTCCTGAATAAAACCATTGTGGAGTAAAGCAATATGATGACCAATTGTTTGAGCTAACAAAATATCGTGTGAAACTATGAGTGTTGTAATGCGTAATTGTTTATTGACGTACCCAATGAGTTCAATGATGGAAGCAGCCGTTATGGGATCCAATTCCGAAGTAGGTTCGTCAAATAATAAAATATCCGGTTCCATGAGTAACCCGCGGGCTAGCGCAACACGTTTTCGCATACCTCCGGATAACTCCGAAGGCATGATTTGTGAAACCCCTTTTAATGTCAACATGTCCAACATTTGAGTTACACGACTTCTAATTTCTCTTTCGTTAAACAGCCTGTGTTCTCTTAAATACAAAGCCAAGTTGTCAAAAATTGTCATGGAATTGAATAGGGCTCCCGATTGAAATACAAGACCCATCACGTATTTTTTTGTTTTTTTAACGTACTGTAAATCCTCTTGATTAATGCTTAAACGACCTGAACTGGGTTTACTCAAACCTGCCAGCAGGTCTAAAAATACACTTTTTCCAGAACCGCTAGGCCCCATGAGAACAAAAATTTCACCTGGTTCTATTTTCAGACTAATGTTATCCAAAACCACAAAACGGCCGAATTGCTTTTTAAGCTGATCCACTTCTATGGAAACGGGCAAACGATTGCACGTATCCGAAAACAGTTGTTTTGTGTTAGTCATCGTCACTATAATAAAACTTTAGTCACAAAATAGTCGAGCATCAATATGGCAATCATAGATTGCACCAACGTATGCGTCACCGAAGTACCAATTTCCCGAGGACCACCTTTTGTCTGCAAACCCATGGCTGAACTGATCAGCGTGATGACCAATGCAAAAATTTCTGCTTTTAAAAGTCCATCATTGATACTCTCGATGTCCACGTATTGTTTTAAACTGCGCCAATAAATGGATCCATTAATGGAGATAAAATCGACCGACTGCGTCACAATCCATCCTCCCAACCACCCTAATACCGTTGAAAATATGGTTAAAAAAGGCATCATGAAGAGTCCTCCAACAACGCGTGGCATCACCAATAAGCGGACCGGTGATAAATTCATCGTTCGCAACGCATCGACTTCCTTGTAGACGGACATGGAACCTAGTTCGGCGGTAATGGCAGAACCGACCCGTCCCGTCAGCAAAAATGCAGTCATTAGAGGTCCCAGTTCGCGACACATGGATAATCCCACAATGCTTCCTAAAAAACTTTGAGCTCCCGGCAATTTACTCAAACTGTAACCGGTTTGCAAAGCCAAAATACCTCCCATAAAGACACTCAAAATGCCCACAATAGGCAACGTTTGATAACCCATGATGCAGCATTGTTCAAAACACCGTCCCATTTGCCTTGGCAAATACCGCAGTTCCTTACACATTTCCCAGAGTAATTGGAAGATGAATACCCACAACTGCAAAAGTTTCATAAACTTTTCGAATGTAAAATCTTTTTTCTACGGTGATCGGTAGACCTAAACTGTTTCCACAGAAAAGACACGGTTTTTTGATTTCCGCTCTTATGATATCCCAATAAACCCTTAAATAAAGAAATTTTTTTATTATTTTCCGTATTCAAATAGTCCAACACAAAACATATCTGGAAGTGTTTTGAAGAAGGTGTTTTTTCTTCCTGAATTAACCGAAACAACAAACTTTGCCGACGGCTATGGTCTTGTTCTTCGAAACGATACAAGGCAAACATGGGATTGTAAATACGCTGCACAGCCACGTTATTGGGAAAGAAAACCTCAAATAAACTCAGCATCTGCATTTGACGGTGCCCTTGCCCGTTATCCCAATAACTGTATATTGGCCAGAAATGTGTTTTAAGTGCCAAAAAATTTTTATCCGCATCTGTTTGCGTCTGTTGCCAAAACAAAAAATACAGGCATTGTTCTTGGTGGATTTTTAAACCTTTTTCATTCCAATCCATCTGTTTTACGAAGGGCCATGCAAACCATTCTTTGGATGTGTGATGTACTTTATTCTCGGAATACGTATGGAAAGGTGCCCACCGATTGACGTATTTTTGCTCTCCGTTACCTTGTACCCACAAAGGCCATAAAATACGCCTTTCTTCGTAGTGAGGATTCGTTTCCCAGCGGTGTCCCCATAAAGGCCAAACAATGGATAAATCTTTCACGCGCGCAGTCTTTTCGTAGGCAAAAAAAGGTAAAAAACCTTTTTGAACAATTCGGTTGGGCTGTTCGTAAGTACGTTTATAGATTAAAGGCCACAGGCAATAATGTTCCTCGTAACAACCCCTCTGGTGAAAGTGGCCACCCAGTGGCCACAATGCAAAACCTTCTCCTGAGGAACCGCAACGCCTGTTGATGAAAGGCCATGGGCACCAGTATTGAACATTGTCATTGCGGGTCGTTTTTGCCCACAAAGGCCACAGAAACCATTCCATAGAATCGCGTCCTAAAAAATTTTTAACGCGACCACCGAGCGGAAAGATAGCCTCGTAGTCCTCTTTTTCTCCCATTCCTTTTTTTATAAAATAGAATGGAAAGAACGTACACGTGTACATTTTTCTTGGTTCAACTTGTCGATTGTAGTGCCACAGCCCAAGAAAAGTAAACCATTGAAATTCCTTTTTCTGATAGGATGCCCTGCTTAACGGATACAAAAAATAATCCTCTTCTTGTTTCTGATGGGTATGCTGCCAAAGAAATGGGCGAAAGAAGGTATCCTGCGTTTCGGCATGATTGCAATCCTTGGTCTGTTTAGACTGGAGCAAAGTACGATACGCTGTTATCCTCCTAGAATGGGAAGAGACCCTTAATTTCCCAAAACTTTCGGATTGGTTTAAAGAAACCGCGCAAGCAATTAAAAAAACTTTTCTCAACAACACATCCTATTTTATTTTCTGGAATAAACACAGTCAAGGACTAATCAAAAAAGACAAGTTTTAAATAAAGTGATAAAAAAGATATACATTTATAAATAGAGTATCCTTATTTTTATTTCTGTAGATAACTTGGCACAATTCTTGTTATTCAATATGCTACCCTCCGTTTCATCTTTTTCTAGATTGTGAATAATTTTTTGATAACATGTAAGAATATGTGAGTTTTTGTTCATAAAATTTAGTTTTTTACACCTATTCCCAACACTTAAGAAGTTTATTCACAAGTTATTCATAATAAAAAGTAGGCAAAAAATGACCTCAGTAGGAAAATATTTACATACCGTTATACACTCATAAATGCGATCCTTGTTGGTTTTACAAAATGTGACAACATAAAACAATCTTTGCATATATAAATGGACTCAGAACTGTTCATCCGCCAAGTATTTGCTATAGAATCTTAAACTTAGTTTTTAGGTTACTTTAACCTTAGCCAAAATTGTTGGATCGCTGAGGTAAAATTGTTTGGTGCGGATGGACGGAATTGAACCGACGAATCCAGCTTGGAAGGCTGGAGTTTTACCACTAAACTACATCCGCAAAAGCCTTTTATACAAATGAATTTTTTCGAACGGCAGGTCAAGCGATTTCTTGTCAATTGTGTTCGCCCGATCCGATGAATGAGGCATAGGAAAATGCTGGCAAACATTTTTTAAAGGGAAGCAATCGATTTACCTAAGAAACACAAGTTTTCATTTTATTGCGTGGGTATTTGTGCGTAAGCTCTTAGATCTCGATGTCTGCGGGATTTGGGATTTTTATGCCCTGGTCACCACCTATCGAGACCTCGAGGGGTTAAACGTGGCAAATATATTTATTATGCGGTGTTCTTGGAAAACCTACGAATGAATTTATGATATTATGATCTAAGGTATTGTCTTAAAAATCCGATTTTGCTGGCCATGTGCGAGCACTTTTTTTAATATGGTTGTGCAATGGGTGGAAAAAATAATACTTTGGGTGTTTTGTTACCTGTTTTTTCTTTGCCAAGTCAACAGGGTATAGGTTGTTTTGGCTCCACGATCTACAAGTGGATAGATATCTTAACTACGGTAGGCATTACCCATTGGCAAGTCTGTCCATTGGGACCTACGGGATTCGGATACTCTCCCTACCAACCCTTGTCTGAATTTGCTTTAAATCCCTATTTTGTCGATATTTCGGATTTAATTTCAAGAGGATGGATACCCAAAAATGCTTTCGACGTTTTTCAATCATTTTCGAATACAAAAGTTCAGTATCAGCGTATTAAGACACGTTTAATTCCTCTTTTGTATCAGGCGTACGATCAATTTTTAAAAACTCAGCATGGGTATGAGCGATTTGAGAAATTCAAAAAGCGCGAACATATTTGGTTGGATGCGTACGTCACCTTTTGCGCGCTTAAGGATCGGTTTGGAGGTTCTCCTTGGTGGCTTTGGCCGAAGGAATTGCGTGCCTACGAAAATAAAGAAGTGCAAAAGTATAAAAAATCTCACGTTTCAGTCACAGACTTTTTTGCGTTTGTGCAATGGGTTTTGGCCGAACAATGGTCCAATGTAAAACGCTATGCTCGCCGGAAGGGTGTGCGTATTGTGGGTGACGTTCCGATTTACGTTGGAGAAGACAGTGCAATTGTTTGGGAAGATCGAAAATTATTTCAATGGAATTATACGTCTGACCGTCCGAAGTACGTTGCCGGTGTCCCGCCTGACTATTTTTCTCCCACGGGGCAGTTGTGGGGAAATCCTCTGTACGATTGGAACTTTCTGGGAAAAAATAATTATCGCTGGTGGGTGGAAAGAATGAAGAAAAATTTGGAATGGTTTGATTTTGTTCGCCTGGATCATTTTCGCGGATTTTACAACTATTGGGCTATCCATCAGGGTGCGGCGGATGCGCGTGATGGGCAGTGGATGCAGGGGCCCCTGCACGCATTTT
This sequence comes from Puniceicoccales bacterium, assembly GCA_031278975.1. Classification (GTDB taxonomy): domain Bacteria; phylum Verrucomicrobiota; class Verrucomicrobiia; order Opitutales; family UBA9783; genus CABUVL01. The sequence continues at coordinate 5,402 of JAITJL010000014.1, read as the reverse complement.
TTGATCAACTGAAAAAATTTTTCCCCAAAATGCCTTTCATATTGGAAGACTTGGGAGATTTAAATGATCAGGTGTGTGCTTTTCAACGTACCTTAAATTTACCTGGGATGGCCATCTTGCAGTTTGCATTTGATGGGGAAAATAATCCCTATCTGCCTCATAAATGGACCCGGAATACGGTCGTCTATACCGGTACGCACGATAACGATACCACGCGTGGTTGGTTCGGCAAGGCTCCCAAACAAGTACGGCAAGCATGTTTGCAGTTGCTGAAGCAATACGCGATTTCATCAAGTTCGAAGACGGTGATTTCGGATCTCATTCGTTTGGCTCATCAAAAGGCAATGGCGAAATGGGTCATTATACCCTTACAGGATTGGCTAAACAAAGGATCGCAGGCGCGCATCAATACACCTGGAACCGTGAGCAATCACAATTGGACATGGCGCTGCAGCGAAAACGATTTGGCCGATTTTCAACGGCAAGCCGAACAAATAGTGCATGCCGAGTAACTTTTATACAATCGCGTTTGAAGATGGTATTTTTTATCCGATTTCTTCGAAATGAGATAAAATTTTACACTTTTGAAGTATACAAAACTATTTATATACAAAACTCCCCATGCTATCCATATAGACGGAATTGATAAAAGCGAATGAACAAACGAATAACAATTCCTGAGTTTCTTCACTATCCTACAGAAAACCTCTGCGACTATCTCTTTTACCATTTGTTAATTACATGAACAATCTTTTCTGCCTCTTTCAAAGATAAAACGGGACTCATAGGCAAGCTTAAAACTTCTTGGTGTATTTTTTCTGTTATAGGTAAAGAGAGATGATTCCATTCTTTGTAAGCTTCTTGCTTGTGAGGTGGAATTGGATAATGTATTGAGGTTTGTACGTTGTTTTCGGCCAGATATTTCTGTAAGTTTTCCCTTTCTTTCGTTCTTATGACAAAAACGTGCCACACGTGTGATTTTTTTTGAAGTGGAGTGGAAGGAAGTACAACCTTCTTATTTGTTATGTTGGCTAGGTAATAATCTGCTATCGCCATTCGTTTTTCGTTTTCGCTGTCCAAATGGGGCAATTTTACGCTTAAAATGGCGGCTTGTATTTCGTCTAAGCGTGAATTAATGCCTTTGTAAGCATTATGATATTTTATATGGGAACCATAATTTCTTAATGCTCTTATTTTGTCAGCCAAACTTTCGTTATTGGTTGTGATTGCTCCGCCGTCTCCTAGGCAGCCTAGGTTTTTACTAGGGTAAAAACTAAAGCCCGAAGCATCACCTAAGTTGCCAACTTTTTTATCATTGTACATTGCTCCGTGCGCTTGAGCAGAATCTTCAATGACTTTCAGTTTATACTTTTTAGCCAGATCCCAAATTTTTGTCATTTCGGCGACACGTCCATACAAATGAACAGCCATGATGGCTCTCGTCTTGCGTGTGATTTTTTCTTCGATCAGATCCGGATCCAAAAGATAAGTGTTAATGTCGGGCTCCACCAAAACAGGCCTACAGTCATTTTTCGATATCGCTAAAACAGAGGCAATGTAAGTATTTGCCGGAACAATTATTTCGTCATCTTTGCTAAATTCATAAGCTTTAACAATCAGATCCAGTGCATCTAATCCATTTGCAACACCCACCGCATAGCTTGTCCCGCAATATTCCGCAAATTCTTGTTCAAATTTTTCAAGTGCTTTGCCAAGCAAATATTGGCCACTTTCTAATATTTCAGCAATAGCCAAATCTATGTTATTTCTATGCTGCTCGTTGACCTTCTTTAAATCTAAAAAAGGGACCATGTCACACATCAATTTCGTAAGTTGAAAAACAAATTGTTCGGCCACCCAACATTTCTTTTTGGGAAATAAGCCCTTCGTTTAAGTAATGACCCCCTTGTTCGGTTGAAATACCAAAATCAAAATATTTGTAGTCTTTATAGAGGTCGTTAATTAGATAATCCATTAAATAATCGATGGCCCCATTTCCTCGTCCTTCCTCATTGGATGCGATGTATTGAGCATGAGCTGCCTTATTATTGAGATATAAAATAGTTCCCGCAACCATCTCGAGCGATTTGTTTAGAACGGCATATAATTTAATATTTTCCGGAAAGTTACTGGCCAAACAATTCATTTCAAATGCCGTATGAACCGGGTCCACGGCATACCTTTCGTTAAGCCTTGCTTTTTCAAGTTTAAAAAATTGATCATAGTCTCTACTTTCTAAAACTTTCAAATCAACCTTTTTAGCTTTTGAAATACCGTACCTTTTGCCTTTACAAAATTTTAACTTGTTATCAAGAAATACCAGAGAACAGGGTTCTTGTTTTATAAGTCTTCCGTTATTTAAAAAAATAACATACCTGTCTTCTTCAGACGGTATCTTATGATAAATGTAAGGTAAGGCTTTATAAACTATTTTCTTTATTCCATTGTCTTTAAGAAAGGCTTTCAATGCTTGAAAGATTTCTAGCATTTTTTTGGTTGTCATTTTTGAATCAGAAACAACACCTCCAAAGGTTAAGCCACCATGGGAGACGATAACATCATCCTGTAAACTTGCAGGAAGAACTGCAATTAATTTTTCATTTTCGTAGAATAAAAGAGAATAATCTTGGAATTTATTGGAATGGTATTCCATGTAGTGTCTATAAAACATAAAAATACCATTTTTAGCATCGTGAATAAATGCATTCCAAATTTCTTTACATTCAGGTTTATACAACGAAACATTTATCATAATTCTCTAACTTCAAAAATGTCCTGTTAAAGAAATATTGTCATTCAATTATAACATAACTTCTATCGGGTAGATATTTTGAACGTATTATCTTGTATTTGTCTAATTCAAAAACTTCTTTGTAAGCAATCGTTTCACCTGGGAATTCAAAATGATTTAACTCATCCATGGCGATAACGGATCCCTTTGTTAAATACGGTTGGATGGCTTTTAGGCAAGCCTTTGTTGGAGTATACAATTGCATGTCAAAATAAGCCAAGGCAATAATAGTTTGAGGATTGTTATCCAAATAAGTGTGAATAGTTTTTGTTGCGTCACCTTTGACAAGTTCATACTTTTTTATGTGTGACAAAACATTTTCTTCCTGCATATAATCTAGTAGCGCAGACAAATGTTTCGCATAATGCTTGCTTACGGAGTAGTTATTTTTAAAGGCAAGTTCCCCCCCCCCATCTTGTTCTGCAGGGCAGGAATATCCTTCAAAAGTATCAAATCCGACAACTTTTCTTGTCCAATTGTGGGGTTCGTATACGTTTCTTAAATTTTCAAACAAAACCATATTACAGCCCCACCATACACCAAATTCCATAATAACCCCCGGTGTTTTTATAATTAATTCGTACAGTTCATTGATATATAGCAGTTTCGCAAGTGCTGAACTTCTTATATAAAGAGGTAAATTTACCATCAATTGTTCTACGGGTAGAGGTGTGTTCTTGTACAACTCTATTAACTTTTTTCTAGCTTCCTGTTGTTGTTCGTTGCTGCGAGTTTGAAGTTTGATATTATTTTTCATACAATGTATTTTTTAATAAATTAACATAATAATTTAGCATATCCGATTCCTGTTTTACCATAATCATTGCCATTATAAAACAGAAAGCCACAACCATTTACTTTAATAAATGCCGGGTACGCCATCATTTGACTATCAAAACCACTGCTGAAGAGCGTTAAATTTATATCTTGAGCATCCCAAGCAATACCATCTATGGAAGTTGCATAGGCAAGTTTATATGGATGTGCTTCACTCCCATAACCGTAAAACATTTTATATATCGCATTTTCTTTATAAACCCAAGGGCGCCCAACACGATGGCAGCCATTTGGTATCGTGATAGCTATTTCTCCACAATCAGGAAATTTTATACCGTCTGATGATTCCATATACCTGATATCATATACCGGTAGCGTTTTGTACTTACCTTCTATAAAATGATTACCACCTCCATACCAAGCTTTATATTTATTTTCGTCATAAAATATGGTGTGTATAACTCTGAACAATTCCTCCTTATTCCGTCTGTCAGTTATAGGAAAATTTTGATACCTTACAAAATTTAAACCACCGTCTCTACTGACCGCAAGTCCTGTAAAAGCAAAAAATCGCACTTTATCTAATAAGCAATACCCTGCATAGTATAAATAGATGCTATTTCCTACTTTTAAAACATGTGTTGGAACAACACCATTATCATCAAACATCCCTGGTTCTCCAATATCTAAAGCGGGAGTTTTTGATATAAACTTTATAATACTTGGATTTTTGGCCGCCACATCGACAAACCCTACTCTGCCTACGCCATTTTTATCCCTAAAACCACAATAGACACGTATTGTATCTTCATCTAATAAGTAAGGTGTAGGTTGGAGTGCACTATTATTAGCCCATTCTCTTTCATTGCTTGGGCAATAGATAACACCTTTTTTTTCCCACTTCAATTTCATAGTATTTATCCTTTAAATTTAAAAAACCTATAAACATCCACCTTAGAAGGCTCTGCAGGGTTTCCTTGGTATATTTTTCCCGGTTCTGTATTCTTTAATATAACACTACCGGGCCTAATAAAATTATCCCTCGCTATCGTTATATGATCCGCAATGGATACGTTTACCCCTAGAAAACAGTTCTCTTCTACCGTACAATAACCGGAAATAACTACATGTGACGATATAAAGCAGTTATCCTTGACAATGGAACTATGTCCCAAATGATTTCCACTCCACATAACAACGTTGTTGCCTACTTCTGCATGGTATTGTATCGTATTGTCTTCAAAAATGAAACTATTTTCTCCGATCTTAGCATTTTTCCACATAAAGCTTTTACTGCTGACGTAACTTGCAAAACGGTAACCTTTTTCTTTCAGTGTTCTGTAAATTCGTGCTCTTACCCTATTCATTGGTTTACTTGTGACGGCTACAAACACTTTACCATCGCTGGGCTTAAAGTAATGATCAATGTCTTCAAGTGCGATTATAGGCAAGTTAAATACTTTATCTTTAGTTATATAATCTTTTTCCACAAAAAAATAGGATACTTTGTAATCGGAATCATGTGTAAAATACTCATAAACTATTTGCGCGTATTCACCATCACCCACAATAATCAAAGGCTCCATAATATTAACGACTCAACAGAGGATGTAAACGGTATTCCTCCTCTGTCAACACCTTAATTGTAGAAAACTTTTGAGCACAAAATATCGTTTTGTTGGGAATAGTCCACATAGGTTTACGAAGCTTCACCTTGGGTTGTTTGCTCAAGTTTTTTTAGCAAGAGATCTGCAATGATTTTACCCGAAGGTTCGGAATAAGTTGAAAAAAACCGATCCTTGATGCGTTTGCGTATGGCCTTTTGTTCTTCCCA
>JAITJL010000023.1 GCA_031278975.1 Puniceicoccales bacterium | reverse complement strand
TTAAGATTGGTTGAGATTGAATTTCTAATAAAACAGAATCAAATGCAGAATGCTCAGCAGAAATTGCAAAACATATTGTTAAAGCTACCGGAAAATTTAAAAAAGAACGCTTATCTGTTATTGGCAAAAATACATTTTTTGCAGGATCCTCCACATTATCGTCTCATAGCAGATGATTTGAATGAAGCTAAAAAATACGCATTGCTGAGATCGGAAATAGATTATTGTACTTCTTTGCAGGCCGATTTATATTTTTTAGACGAAAATTACAATCGAGCGTACTATTTGTATCAGGAACTTCTATGGAGTACGCTGGCACTTGATATACGCGAAGAGCTGGCCTATAAATGGATTTTAAGTGGCATTTTGTGCGAAGAAACGCAGCAAGAAATACAGCAGCAATTGGATATTTGCTCCGATTTATCTTTGTTAACACCTTTGCATAGAGCTGAATTGAAGCTTTTGTATGCGCAACATTTACTGGATCGTCAAGATTACGAGCAGGCTTTACTTTTTTTGGAACAGCATGAATTCCATTTTTTAAAGGTGCATTTAGAGGACCGATTTATGTTGTTGAAGGGAAAATGTTTGTTGCAGTTGGATAATGTCGACCAGGCGTTAGAGTGTTTTAGTGCTTTGGATGAACGATCAATGTTGGCAGAAGACAAGATGGAACTTACATTGTTAAAGGGATTGATGTTTGCTAAGTTGGGAGAAGATACGATCGCAGAACAGTATTTAAAACAGGCGTGTACATCGGATATTTTATCTGCGGAAATGATTGCATCGGCATTATTTGAATGGGTACAAATATTGGCACAAAAGAAGGCGTACATGCGTGCGCAGCAAGTCTTTTTAGATTTTGTACAACGTTCTCCTACGGCATCATTTGCTCCGTTTGCTTTGTTACAAGCGGCAACTTACTGCGAAAAAAGAGGTTTGCTGTACGCGCAAGAAACGTTACGGATTTTGCAACAATTGTTGGATCATTACCCGCAGCATCCGATTTGTTTGCATGCAAGAATTAAACAAGGTACACTGCTCATGAATTTGAATCAGATGGAAGCTGCAAAAAATATTTTTGCAGACTTGAGCACGGCTTCTACCGAAAATTCGATGCGCGCTTTTTGTGAATTGTGTTGGGTGCGCTGTGAGCTGGCTGCATTAAATCCAATGATTGCTCATTGCATACGGCGATTAGAAAAAATTTTGGCGCAAAAAGATTTGCCGCTTTCGCTTTGTTTAGAGGTGACTTTGCAATTGGCTTACATTCAAATAGATCGCGGAGAATGGAATGCGGCGCAAAAGTTATTGTGGGATACATGTTATCCTTTTCTCCAAGAGAGTGATCAGGAAAAACTGAACAGCAAAGAAATCTACTGGTTGACCCGTTGTTTGTCAGTTTTAGCACAGCACACAAAAGATAAAAATGTAGCGCGTCAAATTTATACCTTGATGTTAGATGCCAAATTGTTGGATGAGCAATTGGTGAAGCAATATTTAGAACAAGTAAAATAATTTATAAAATGGGGTACGATTTATGAATCGGTGTGCAATTGCCATTCCTGCGCGTATGGCTTCGACGCGTTTCCCGGGAAAAATGTTAGCCGATTTATGCGGAAAGCCTGTCGTTCAACACGTGATTGAACGCATGAAACGTGTGCGTTGTTGTAAAGATGTTTACGTCGTTACGGACAGTGAAGAGATTTTAGCATTGGCAAAGGCGTTATCGGTGGAAGCTTTGTTGACTTCACCCGCATGTTGTTCGGGAAGTGAACGTATTGCGTCGGTTGTATCGCATATACGAGGCGATTGGATTTTCAACGTGCAGGGGGATGAACCCTTTGTGGATCCGGTGCTTGTTGAAAACTTGTTGGATCAAACGAGTCGCGTAGAGGCAAGCATCCTAACGCCCATTTTTAGAATACGGAGACAAGAGGATCTATTCAATCCGAACGTCGTTAAAGTTGTTTTGGATGGCAAAAAAAATGCATTGTATTTTTCGCGCAATCCAATCCCTTTCGTAAGAGGGTATGCCGCGTCGGATTGGTTAAATAAGTGCATATTTTGGGGGCACATTGGAATTTATGGATACCGTCGTGATTTATTAAGTCATTATGTGCAAATAAAGCCTACTGAATTGGAAATAGCCGAATCATTGGAACAGTTACGTTTTTTATCAAGTCGGTATCCTATTGCCACGTACGAGACAAATTATCGGCCGGTGGCCATTGATACGAAGGAAGATTTAGCGCTTGCTCGCACGCTGATTCAATCGGGCAGTGTTTGTTAAAATTGCGCTCGCGATTACCCTCTTAAAGCGCTCTCAAACTATCGTTCATCCCTGTAAAGATGAATTTTCAAACAACACTGAAATGAGCAAAAATGCAACCTTTTGCCAGCTTGACAACTTGAAAATCAAAAAGGCATAAAAATAGTTGACTTTGGAATGTAACACGTTACACCATGAAAATCATGAGTATAAAGAGAGTTTTTATCGCATTTTTATTCTGCACAATGCCTTTTATGGGCAATGCAGCGGTTGATTTATCCGATTTAGTAGGTAGAATCCGTGATTTAGGTAATCCATCACTGTCGCCATATGTAGAACGAATGCAATTAAAAGATCCTGTAGTGCAGGCACAAGCTGTGAAAGAGGTAAGGCCTGTATTATCAGAGATAACAGATCCCAAGATATTTAAGCTTATAAGAGAATTGGATGATGCATATATTGCATTGTTAATGGAAAAAGTCTGTGGTTTGGAAGATGAATTGTTACCAGGGATAAAGTGCAAGCTCACAAATCCTGGAGAAAGGAAGCGTGGTATTTATGCGCTTATTTTAAGTAACAAAAACATTGGCATTAATTTAGGTTTTGCGGCGGCATTGCTCGAAGATCGACCCCATGTCATACTTAAACAGAAGGCCATAGAATACTTTACAAACAAATTGGGTGATTCTTTAAAATCAGTGAGTTTCATGGAAAAAGGATCTGGAGATCAAGCGGGTAATATTGTACGCATTACGCTGAGGTCAGAGGAAATCTTAGATTACTATACAAAAACACATCTTGGTGGGTTAAAGTCTGGAGGCTCAAATAGTGTGAAGCCTGTGGATGTAAGAGAGCTATTCGTGTACAAATTCCTTGAACGTTCTGGTTTGGGTCCTGAGGTACATTTTTTTTGGGATGACTTAGAGAATTTTTATATTGCAACCAAAGATGCTGGTGATGGCGGAGCGTCATTTGCCACCTATGATCAAGTAAGGAATCGTAAAGAATTGGGTGGTGTTGCGAATTATAGAACATGGAATTTAACGTCGGAAGATGAGGTAAATCCTATGATTATTGAAGCACTTGTTATGGCAGATATTGTAGGTCGAATTTTTGGTTTATCCGATTTGATAACCAATAGTGGTAATATAGGTTTTATCTGTAATGATAATCAAATTACGGCCTATAAAATTATTGATTTCAGTTTCGGGCGTATAAGTCGATCTAACACGATATTTCCAGGTTTTCTTGGAGGTAATGACGTACGTTTTTATCTTGGAGCAAATGATAAAATCGTAAACTACTTTTTAGGAACCCCAGCAGGAACAGAACGTATTGAAGTGGCAAAGGAAAAATTTAAACCGAGGATGTTTCTAGATGCAATTGATGCTGCCGAAAAAGAAGTACAAAGTCTGGGATTAGACTCTACGTTGGCTGCATACGTTGGGCAGGTAAAAGCTAACGTAAATGCCTTTGCAAGCGGGTTACAAAGTATGTAACGATAATTCATTGACAGACAGATACCGTTTGTTGTTGAATTTATGAAGATACACTTGTGAAGATCTGTAATTATGTGTTGGGCTTAATAATAGCTGTTGGTCTGTTGAAGTGTACTGGATTACCTTTGAGGATTGAGGCGTGAATCATTGCCATGTTCGATCAAAACAACGATACTGCATGGCTTCCATAAGATGTTGCCTTTGAATGCAAGATTCGCCGGACAAATCGGCAATCGTTCGAGCGATTTTAAGAATTTTATGATAAGCGCGTGCCGATATTTGAAGCTGTTCGCAAGCTTTATGCAACCACTGCTGCTCTTGCGTATTGAGATAGCAAAATCGATCGACTTGCGTGGCCGAAAGGTAGGCGTTGTACGTTTTTGCCCGTTCCAACTGTATGTCCCTAGCCTTTGCGATGCGTTTTTTGACGTCCGTAGATTTTTCTTCCGTGGGTAGGGTTGTTTGAAACGCTGATAAATCCACAGGCTGCACTTCCAATTGTAAGTCCATGCGATCTAAAAGTGGACCGCTGATGCGGGCTCTGTATTTTTGTATTTGAACACTGGAACAATGGCATCGACGTTGCCGACTTCCCAAGTAACCGCAAGGACACGGGTTAAGTGCGGCGATGAGTAATGTCTGGCACGGAAATGTGAGCTTACCGCTGGTACGCACAATGGTTACTTTGCCCTCTTCCAAAGGTTGCCGTAACATTTCCAGGACGGATCTACGGAATTCTGGAAGTTCGTCCAAGAATAGTACACCTCCGTGAGCTAATGAAATTTCTCCCGGTTGAGGAATGATACCGCCACCGATGAGGCCTGCGTCGCTAATGTTGTGATGCGGAGACCGAAAGGGACGTTTGTACAAAGTAGGGTCATTATGGGAGCCGCAGGCGGATTGAATTTGCAATATTTCCAGCCATTCTTCGTGCGTCGGATTAGGCATAAGTTCCGGAATGCATTTTGCAATCATAGATTTTCCGCATCCGGGAGGTCCCATCATCAATAAATTGTGATTGCCCGCCACGGCAATTTCGACGGCTCTTTTTAAAATTTTTTGTCCACGTACCGCAGAAAGATCGTAGATAAAATCTGCGGTGTTTGAATTTGCACACAACGTGTGCGGCAAGGGACTCAACGAGAGGCGTTGACTGAGGAATTCAACGCATTGTTTTAAGGTTTCTACGCCGTACACTTCAATACCTTCGACAAATGTGGCCGGCAATGCGGATTCTTTGGGAAGGAGTAAGCCTCGTTTTTTCAACTTTTTTGCCAGCAAAGCCAGGTTAAATGCCCCTGCAATGGGACGTGTTTGACCCGATAAACTAAGTTCGCCGGCAACAAGAAATTGAGATGCCAAGGATAATGTGGATTGTTGCGTCGCCGCAATAATTGCTAAGGCTATAGGTAGATCGTAGAAGGGTCCTTCTTTGCGCAAATTGCCTGGAGCCAAGTTGATGGTTGTCCGCGAAGTTGGTAAACGGAATCCACTGTTACCAAGTGCCGAAAATACACGATTTTGCGATTCTTTAACAGCCGTATCGGGAAGCCCAACAATCACCCAACGCAATTCACCTCGCTCACCCGTGTTGACTTCCACGTGCACCGGAAATGCTTCGATACCGTGTAAACTCCCAGAATCTATGATGGCGAGCATGTTTTTTCAGTGTTTTTATTATACAAGTAAATGTTATATCAAACTAAGGGATGATTTCTCCGACAATCAAGCAAGAAGTACGCATATGTGCCTTGCATTCCGTTGATGGGGAATAAAATAAAAGCAGATGACAAGCTTAAAGGTAGCGCTTATGAGATTGGATGAGAAACGTATTACATAATTATAATTATGTACATGCGTTGTAATACCTTAAATCGTAGGCCTTCAAATCTTTGGTACGATTATACATGTGCTTTAAGTTTAAACAAATTCTTTGTGTATTGAGAAGTGAGTGGGTACGATTCAAGGAGCATCGAATGCGCATGGCCACTTGCCAGTAGAATCCGTAAAACTGTTACCAGGTTGAACTTACTGTGTCCGTAAAGGATTACAACCCTATAACTAGCGGCGGCGGT
>JAITJL010000012.1 GCA_031278975.1 Puniceicoccales bacterium | reverse complement strand
TCGCCGTTCTTCGCCGTTCTTCGCCGTTCTTCGCCGTTCTTCGCCGTTCTTCGCCGTTCTTCGCCGTTCTTCGCCGTTCTTCGCCGTTCTTCGCCGTTCTTCGCCGTTCTTCGCCGTTTTGAGTCTCATTTTGAGCGCGGCGCATTATACGTATGCTTACTCACCTCCATTTTCCTACGCTTCGGGAATTTGTGATTACTTTGTGACCAGTGGGACTTGGTATACCCGGATGGTAGCCGATTTGGGCGAACAAAAATTCTTTGAAAAATGGTATCCGGGTACTTTGGTGGATAGTGCCGGTGATTTGTATGCCGTACGAATGGATACCGGTGGTTGGGGAGGTCCTTCTTGGTATATCAATCGTCTTTCTGCCAATAGCCAAAATGGAATAAGCGGAGATTGGAATAGTTTTGGTGTTGGTAAGTGTGATGGTCGTTATGGGGCTACTACCCGCCTTTCCTTAAGCAATTCAAGCGAAGAAGCATTATTTAAATCATACGGTTGGCATATTTTGCAACCGTGCATCGCCCAAGAGGTCAATGGAACTACGGATTATCTCTATGCATTTGTGTTTGCGCCACCTGCCCGCTGGACCGGATCATCCAATGATTGTGAAGGTATCGGATGGGTTAAACTTCAAAAGTCAAAGATAAGTAGGTCAGGGGGCCATATCGTAGGTGCCAAGTTATTCAATTACGGGAGTGTCTTGCATATAAATACTTTTACGCCGTTGAATCCAAATTATAATCAGAATCTGTTTTCTGCCATTCACGATGTGGGTGCGGGTAAAACCTCCGTTTACTGGTTAAGTACCCAGGGGGCAAGTGGTTTACGACTGAATTATCTCACGCTGGACAATGCGGGCAACGACTTAGTTTCGACTTCCAGTCATGACACGCGATGCGCAAACAGTGACGAATACAATCTCAATTGGACGTATACAATTGAACCGCGTATTCTTAAAGGGAACGATAAATATTATCTGAGTGTGGTTAATGATATTTGCGCCTACCTTTACGAAGCAAATGCATCTACAGGGAACACCACGAGTCATACCAACTTCCCTTTTTCTTCTTGGTCGGGTATAATAGAATCTGCATATGCTCAACGGGTTTATCACAGCGATATTGGGATGGTTAAGACCAGTAATGGAACCGAAGTGTTACTCATGTTGCACATGGCTAAGGGGTCTTACTTGACCGCCGTAGATAACCGTTGGAGTACGAGTTATGTTACTTGGAGTCTTGGTAATATCGTTCTTGGATTGGCTTCACGCGTTGGTTCTACCTGGAAATTGCCTCCGGAAAATTGTTTAGCCGTGTTCCCTGTGACCTCCGCAACCGTTGGAGATGCAACTTCTGCCAGTACTCTTTACAAAAATACGAACATGTTCGTTGTATGTGGCGAATACATCATCTACGCTTACTGTTATCCCGGTGGCGGTAAAGGGTTAGTTTTAGGCGTTGCCCACTATACCCTAGATGCCAACAAGCATGTTCATCTATTAACAAAGCGAGAATTTGTCGACAGTAGCGGTAACAGTTTTAGCCATCTCACGGAATGCACGCGCATTATCTCCATGGATGCCAAAAACGGCCACCTGTGGATTACCTTTGTCAAAGGCATTTCGAATTATTATTATTTCCACGCCTTCGTCGACGATATCATAAAACATGCCGCTTCTTAAAAATCCAAAAGAAATTGATTTATGTTTGGTGGCGGAGGTCTTAGCTTATAAACAATTCGGAAGAGTTATGGGTCACTGCGAAAAAAGTTGAGATGAGTTTTACAAAATGCTATCGATAAATTTCGTTAAAACCTCACTGGGGAAGTAGGTACAATTAGCAAACATTGAAGATTTTCTTGCAAAAATAAAAAAAATTGCTTCTTTTATAAGACAGCATTAAAAAATTACTAATCCTCAACCCTTATATCCAAGGTTCTTACTAGAATACGGAGCAAATTACATGATAGAGTTAGACTACGCAAACATGATTGAAGCGGGTGTGCATTTTGGACACCAAAGGAAGCGCTGGAATCCAAAATTTAGGACTTATTTATACAAACACTTGCACGGTATTTCGATCATTGATTTGGAACGCACGCGTGCTTGCCTGGAAACGGCTGCAAAATTTTTAACGGAGTGCGTAAAAAGGGGAGCCCATATTTTGTTTGTTGGAACTAAACAACAGGCGCAAGAAGTCGTTCGTGAAGTTGCTCAGTCTGTCGAAGTGCCCTTCTGTGCAAATCGTTGGTTGGGTGGATGCTTAACTAATTTTGAAACGATCAAAACGAGTTTAGCCAAATACCAACGTTTCTTGTACATGGAAGAATCGGGAGAACTTAATAAATTGCCCAAAAAAGAAGGTGCCGTCATACGTCGTGAAATGGTTCGCATGCAGCGCAGTTTCGAAGGTATTCGTAATTTAAACCACCGTCCGGATGTTTTGGTCATCGTGGATGCAAGGCACGAAGCAATTGCCATTCGAGAAGCAAAGCGCCTACAAATTCCCGTTGTAGGTATTGTGGATACAAATTCTGATCCAACACTTATCGATTTTCCAATTCCGGCTAACGATGATTCGGCCAAATCCATACGTCTTATTTTGGAATACTTGCAAGAGGCGGTTGCTCAAGGTATTGAATTGCGCAAACTCGAAAGAATGAGCCGCAAAGATATCCCCGTCGATGTAGCCACCCATACAAAGTCGTGGGGCAGAAAAGATACTGGGAAAGCTTTTCCAAAAGAAACATCCAACGAAAATGAACCTACGCAAGGATAAAACAATGGAAATTACGGCACAAATGGTAGGTACCCTCCGGTCAAAGACGGGAGCAGGGTTTATTGATTGCAAAAAAGCTTTGGTAGAAAATAAGGGTTCTATGGAAGAAGCAATCGTTTGGCTAAAGAAAAAAGGAATGCTGAGCGCAGCTCAAAAAGCAAATCGAACCGCTCAGGAAGGCATCGTTGGATCTTACATTCACCTGGGAGGTAAATTAGGTGTACTGGTTGAAGTCAATTGTGAAACCGATTTTGTAGCGCGCAATGAAGAATTTAAACAAATGGTATCCGACATTTGCATGCACATTACCGCCGCCGCTCCCATCTACTTGAGACGCGAAGATGTCCCCCAAACCGTTGTGGACAAAGAAGTTGAAATTGCAAAGGCTCAATGCGAAGGAAAACCCGCTCAGGCCATTCAAAAAATTGTTGAAGGCAAAATGAATAAATGGTTTGGTGAAAACTGCTTACTGGAACAACCCTTTGTCAAGAATTCCGAACAAACCATTCAAGAGCTTTTAAACGAAAAAATTGCAAAAATTGGAGAAAATATCCAGATTAAAAGATTTGCACGCTATCAAGTCGGGGAATGAAGTAAGTTCTCATTGTCAGTCAAACGGTTGTGGAAACTCAGAAACCTAACACTAAATCTGGTGTTATTCGTGCCAAAACTCACCGATCCGCTAACAATTTCCGTAGCCCGCAATAAGGTTCAGTTTATCTACGCACCAAGATTCAGCACAAAAATATTACGCGCTCCAAATAAAAATTTTCTTTTTGCTGTATATGCACACAATTTGGAGTTCTTTTCTCAACGCGAAAATTAACTCTGGTCGGGATGACTGGATTCGAACCAGCGACATTTACGTCCCGAACGTAACGCTCTACCAGGCTGAGCTACATCCCGCGCGAAACACGGTATATAGGAAAATTAAATTAAGAGGGCAGCAAGCTTTTTAATGAAAAAAAGTGACAGAGGGCAGCGGCTGTTGCATCCGACTCATCCGGAGGTAAAATGCGCGGTAATTGCAACAGTTGGTAAACCATTTTGGCTACTTGCTCTTTCGTTGCTTGTCCCATACCCGTAATGGATTTTTTAATTCTTCGCGGTGTATATTCTTTTGTTTCGATGTTGGATAAAGCAACAGCTGCCAAACAAGCGCCTCGACAGGAACCCAAAATCTGAGCTATTTTGGAATTCTGAACGTAAATTGTTTGTTCCATCGAAACGGTAAGTACAGGATAAGATTGCAGTAGGTGTTGTGTTGTTTTAAATAATTCTCCTAAACAAGCCACAAAGTCAAGTTGAGGACTTAATTTTAAGGTTGAAGACGCGTGTAAATTGATTTTCTGATGATCACAAATTTCTATAACAGCAAAGCCAGTACTTCTCAAACTTGGATCGATACCTAAAATAAAACCTTGAAAATCGTAAAAACCCGCACGTACGCTCCCTTGACGAGAGACTTTTTGAGAGAGTCCTAAAATTTTACTTGTCCACAAATTACGCCGCCGAGTACTCATTGTTTAAGTGCTGGAATACGTAATTTCATGCCAATTTTCAAGCCATTAGGGGAAGATAAGACATCTTGATTTGCATCAAAAATGACTTTCCATTTTACGGCACTTCCATACATTTTTAGGCTAATTTTTGACAACGTATCTTCACTTTGAACAACGTAAGTCCGTTCGATGTGACTATTGTGTATTTCCTCATTTGTTTGAACGACCATCGTGTGCGCCGTTGGAATTTCGGCCTTTGTAACTCTATTTTTTAACTGTGCCAATTTGCTTTTGAGTTGATTATTTTCGGCGCGTACCTGTTTGAGCACTTCTATTAAATTTAAATATTCTGGTGATTCGTTGTAATGATCGCTTAATGGTAAAGTACGGGCAAATTCTTTCTTTGCGGTTTCGATCATTTGTAAAACCATATGAGCTACTTTGCTCTCCGGATCCTGTACAAGATGTTGCCGGAAATGGTAGATGGCGAAAATGGGATCACGTCTTACACTCAAACAGAGTTGACCTAATTCAAAGTGGGTGTTTGGACCCTCTCCATTTCTTCTCTCAAGAAGGTTCTGAAACACCTTGAAGGCTTCTTCGGGGCGATTTTCGTTTAAAAATTGCTGACCTTGCTGAAAGAGAGGTTCTTCCGTTTCTGCAACGATTTGCTTGGCATTTTGACATCCCGTTAATCCCACCCATATTAGACTAAAAACCCATCGACTTATTTTCATGCATTAAAAAAGCCCTACTTTAAGTTTCATCGCATAAGTTGGATTAAACTGCAAGCTAAAATGTTTTATGCGCTCAAATATGTGAAAGTTGGAATTATTTTCATTAAGGTGCGCTAAAAAGAGCATTTGGTGTTTGAGGTAGGCTTTTTGTTTGAATTCTTTTGAGCATTACCATCAATTTTACAATAAAATGTTTTTCACTCATGAACATTATGGGTAAACTGTATTCTTTACGGTTTTTTAGAAGATATTGTTATTATATATTATACCGAAATGTAAAGGCAGGTAGGCATGATAAGATTCATTGGTCAAATAATGGTTCAAAGAAATATGAAAACAATAGGCATTGTGGGGGCTACGGGGTTAGTAGGGCAAGTATTGTTGGAAGAATTGCTAAAAATGCCCGAATGTCGCTCTAAAAATTTTGTACTATTTTCATCGGATAGAACAGCGGGTTGTCTTTGTGAAATTGGGAATTTAAAGTTGAAAGTTGAGAGTTTAACGGACAATTGGTTAAAGCAAGTAGATTTTTGGTTTTTTGCCACACCCAAACACATTGCTGCGCGTTGGATTCCAATCATTTTAAGCAATAGTTGTGCGAATTGTATAGACGGAAGCAGCGCATTTCGCTTACATAACGAAGTTCCCCTCATCATTCCGGAAATTAATATGCATCAATTGACCCCTGCGGAGCGATTGGTTGCAAGTCCTAATTGTACCACGACGATTGCACTGATGGTACTGTGGCCTTTGCATAAGATTTTCCACCTAAAGCGCTTCTGGGTACACAGCTACCAATCGGCTTCGGGTATGGGGAGCGATGGTATGCGTGAACTTGAGGAACAAGTCAAATCTTGGAGCGAAGGGAAAAGTCATGCAAACGTACGTAATTTTCACAAGCCTTTGGCTTTTAATGCAATTCCTCAGATTGGCAATTTAGATGTTGATGGAATTTCGGAAGAAGAACACAAATTAGTGTTAGAATCTAGGAAAATTTTGGGCGACGCGAACCTAAAGATTTTTGCCAATTGCGTTCGTATACCGGTATTGCGGTGCCATTCTATGGAAATTAATGCCGAATTTGACAAAAAACTTGATTTGGATGTGGCGAAAATGGCATTGAAATCGGCCGAAGGATTACGTTGGTGTGAGGAGGATTATCCAACGGCTCTGGAATATTCTAAAAAGAACGTGTGTGGTATTGGGCGTTTACGTTACGACAACGCTTTAGACAATGGTATAGCCATGTGGGTTGTTGGGGATCAATTGTTGAAAGGTGCCGCACTTAACATGGTACAGATTTTTCAACGCTGGATAACTTTATAAGAAATACGTACACATGCCTCTACGGCATCCATCGGGCCGGCCGTTTTATTAGGGGGAAATCGATCTGCAGTGTATAGTCTATAAAATATAAGTTGGCTTTAATGAGTGTTTTCAATCAACATGCAGCACGAAATACGTTGCCAAGCCGGAACAGTTGTGTTGGCACGTATTCAATGACGGAAAAAACTTGCAAGTAATAAGATTACATGTCATGGATCAACCACATGCAACGGTTACGCTGGATAATTTTGTTTTTTGTTAGTTTTTATGGATGGGTGAAAGCCAATCCAATGTTGAACGCAGCAGTACATCTGGATGTAAGTCATGCTTGCGCCTTGGGATTTACGCAGGGAATAACGGAATTTTTGCCCGTTTCATCCACGGGACACATGATTTTGATCAATGAACTATTTTTAAAAAATGGTACCGATTATCTGGGGACAGTTTCAAATAGCACGCAGATTGCACTCAATCACTACATGGTTTGCATTCAATTGGGAACGATATGGGTCCTACTTTTGTTCTACAGGCGTGAAATAAAGAAGATGCTTGCGGGCCTTATGGGGAAAAATAACGAAGGACTACGTTTAGCATTTCATGTGGCTATCGCATTTGTACCGGTAGGATTATTAGGCTTTATAGGAGGTGATTGGATTCAAACGCATCTGTACAACCGATCTTGTGTGTTGGCAGCCATATTTGTTGGCGGTATTCTTATTTTTTTCGTTGAAAACTATCGCAAGCGTCAGCAAATTCGTTGGACGTTGGAGGATATGCCTACAAAGATTGCCTTGGGTATAGGATTGTTTCAATTGATAGCTTTGTGGCCTGGTTTTAGTCGTTCACTTGCAACCATTATCGGCGGTGTTGTGTTGGGCATGTCGCTGGTGCAATCCGTCCATTTCAGTTTTTTGTTAGGCTTGTTAACTTCAACGATTGCAACGGGATATAAGTTTTTAAAAAGTGGCTCCGAAATGTTGCAACATCTAGACGTTATTTCCATGTTGATGGGCGTCACGATTGCTTTCGCCGTTGGTATGATAACCATACATGCCTTTTTGGGTTATTTGAAGAAAAATGGTCTAAGCTTATTTGGGTACTATCGTCTAGGGTTAGCGGTGATTTTTACTATTTTTACAAAATAACTGGACAATCTTGATAAAAATTGTCAATAGTGTAAGGAGTTTTGTTTGAAGTACGAATTTTTGTACGGACAGCAATCTTTTTAATCTTTGAATGTCAAATGAACAGAAAAAAAGCTGCCGCCAAAGGGATTCAACCGTCTTTTGCTTATCTTATTGAAAAAAAACGTGAATGTGAAGAGTTCACCGATGGTGAAGTACGTTACATTGTAGAATCAATTTTGTCCAACACGATACCTAGCTATCAATTATCTGCACTTATTATGGCAATTTATTTTCAAGGATTATCTGCGCAGGAAACGGCCGTTTTATCCGAAGAAGTCATGTTATCCGGAGAAGTTGTCGATTTGACAGACATTGGAAAGCCTAAAATTTCATTGTATGCAACGGGAGGTGTAGGTGATAAAACTGCCATTGTACTCACAGCTTTGGTTTCAGCGTGCGGAGTGGTGGTTCCTTCGGTGGTGGGAGAGGATGAAAATTTTATTTTTGGAAATCTTAAAAAGCTAAGTGCTATTCCAGGATTTAAAACCGATTTGTCCGTTAAGGAATTTGTTCAGCAATTGAAAAATATAGATTGCTGCTATTGCGCGCAGCCGCAGCAAATTACACCGGTGGATACCATTTTGCATCAAATGCGGCAAGCAACGGCAACGGTAGCTAGTATTCCACTAATTACGGAGAGCATTTTAAGTAAGCGGTTAGCGGTCGGGTCTGAAAATTTAGTTGTGGATGTTAAATGGGGAAATGGGTCGTTTATAAAAAACCTGGAAGATGCAAGGCAGTTGGCAAGGTCTATCACACGTGTAGCGCGTTCTCTACAACGCCGTTGCGTAGCTTTGGTAACGGATATGAATCAACCTTTAGGAGATACCATCGGAACTGCTCTGGAGATTCAAGAAGTCATTGAATTGTTGCAAGGGCGTGGTAGTGAAGATTTAAAAGAATTAATTTTGAAACTAGGTATGGAAATGGTCCGCCTTGCAGGCGTGTCTGGGTCTACATTGTCGGCTAAACAAACGGTTTTGCGTCACCTAAATGATGGTTCTGCTTTTGAACGTTTTAGAGAAATGGTTAAAGCCCAAGGCGGGGATGTAACTTATGTTGATCATCCGGATAAATTTCCAAAAACCAAGTACGTTCGTAAGTTGCCTGCACCCAAAAGAGGATATATTCATGGAATTAATGCAGGCATGTTGGCCAAAGGTGTGGATATTTTGTCTCAACCGGAGAATACGGGGGAAATGGATACTGCAGTGGGGATTACCCAGTTGAAAAAAATTGGATCGCAGGTTAAACAGGGGGATCCGTTGATGATGATTCACTACAACGATCACTCGCGATTGGATACAGCCTTAGAGTATTTGCGTTCGGCTTGCAAATTGGCTCCCAAACGTCCTGTATTGTCTGAATTAGTAGTTGAACGTGTTGCCTAAAAAGATAGGATGTGGGCCAGCTTTACGATCGCATGAAGCGTTGTCACTCATTGCCGCGTTGCGAGGTATTGGACAGGCGCAGGTGGATGAAGTTTTTTTTAAAAAACCCATTGCTTTGGCGGAAGCTGTGGATCGTTATTTAAAACAAAAGATACCATCCGAAGAGCGTATAAATTGTATTACACAGATGCGAAATCATTGGAAAACATGGTTTGCGAATACGTTATGGGCAGAGTGTTGGCCGGAAAAATTGGATCGGCGTCAAACATTGTGGCTGCGGGTTCCCAATCCGATTTTGAAGCAACAATTGCAATTTCGGGAAAACGCCTGGAAGACGCAGTTAAATCAACGATTGGGAAAAGTGTGTGTGAAGGAAATTCGTTGGTGGGTAGGTGAGGTAGACGTCTAAAATGCCGTGCTGCGTTGCACGATGACGATTTTGTGGAACTTTTATACCCAAAAGAAACCGTTACCCACGAAGCAGATACGCAGAGCATCGTTCGTTAAAATGATCTTGCCTCTTTAAAAGTGGGTTGAGATTGAATTGCACTAAAAATGAATGTGACATATGCGATCATAACGCGTTAATTTTGCGTTCGCCTCATCGTTTATCCTTGCAAATTTAAAGTCTAATTTTAAATTTGCAAGGATGATCGCGAGAAATGTGTTACCATAACTATTGAAAGCTTTAGATCGACAAGCTGCCGTTGCGCTTATAGGCCCAAGGCAGGTTGGGAAGACAACTTTGACTTTTGAAATCGCTAAACAAAGAGATTCTATTTACTTGGATTTGGAAAGCAGAGAAGATAGGGCAAAACTTCAAAGTCCATCTTTGCTTATTTCGAGTAACGAAAACAAACTTATTATTTTAGACGAGATTCATAGGATGCCAGAACTATTCCAAGATCTAAGAGGTTTTATTGATGCAGGACGACGAAAAAATTTGCGCAATGGTAGGTTTTTAATTTTAGGGTCTGCGTCGACCGATTTACTCAAGCAATCTGAAGAAACTTTGGCCGGCAGAATTGAGTATGTGGATATAACCCCATTGAATATTATGGAAATTGATGGGACCCAAGATCTATGGGTAAAAAAATTATTCCTACGTGGTGGTTTCCCCGATAGTTATTTGGCAAATTCCGACGAAACGAGTTATAGGTATCGGCAAAATTTCATTCGTACTTACCTGGAACGAGATGTACAACAGTGGGGGCCAAGAGTTCCTGCCGAGACGCTTTCAAGGCTATGGACAATGATTGCTCACAGTCAAGGACAACTTTTAAATAACTCTCGGTTAGCCGAAAGTTTAGCCTTATCTTCGCCTACGGTGAATACCTATATTGATCTATTGGTTGATCTTTTGTTGGTCCGAAGGTTAAAGCCTTTTTATGCAAATACCAAAAAGCGTTTAATTAAGACGCCAAAAATTTATATTCGAGATAGTGGGCTAACGCATGCTTTACTGGGGATCGTTGATTATAATCAGTTACTCGGTCACCCAATCTTTGGAACTAGCTTCGAAGGGTTTGTGATTGAAACTTTACTTTCGGTAACACAGCAAAGATTGATTCCTAGTTTTTATAGAACATCGGCGGGCGCTGAAATCGATCTGCTCTTGGAATTTCCCCAAGGTGATATTTGGGCTATCGAAATCAAAAGTGGTGTAATTCCTAAAACAAGCAAGGGATTTTACATAGCCATCGAGGATGTACAACCCACAAAGGCCTTTGTTGTTCACGGTGGCAGAGGACAATATCCGATAGATGAAAATCTCAACGCCGTCGGGTTGCCCGAAATGGTCCAAGCATTGAATAATAAACTTTTGTTTGATAACCAGGTAAATTTATAATTTCGAGACGCTTCACTTTTTGTACATTAATAAGTCAAATTTTAGCATAGGCTTCCCAAAACGAATTTTTTCGACCTTACTTTTGCTGCATAGATATGCATTGATAAATGGTGTGCTTCTGATGGCCAGTCATCGCGTAAGACGGCCATACGTGCAAATTGAGTATCCAATCGTCATGCGAAACTATTTTTCAGTTTTTTATTTACTTCCTACATTTATTCTTCTAAAATTACAAAGGTTGGGCATTAAGTTAATCAATTAAAAATCCCAAAAAACAATTTTACGATGGTTTAAATTATGTGTGCTATTCCTATTGGTGGTGGTCCTGGTGTTCCTCCTGGTGTGGGTGGTCCTGGAAGAGCTCATGGTGCTGGTCCTGCGGGTGGTTTACAGCCTGGAGGGGGCGGTGGAGCACCGGTTGTGGGCGGTGCACCTCGCCCAATGGCGGCCCCTGGAGCTGGTAATGCGGCAGCGACGTTGCGTTGGATGGAAGGCAAAAGTCACCCGCACATTAACAATGACAATGTGATGGCAAATGTTGATGCCATCATGGAACCCAGGGGATTTGATAAAGCAGCGGATGCAGCTTTGTTTAAACATTTGCAAGATCAAGGTATTATTAATAAAGATGGGGAAATTGATTTTACAAAGTTGAGACTCAGTCCAAGGGAAATTAAGAGAGCAGGCTTAGAAGGAAAAGTTTTTGTAAAAGAAGATGGTCAATTGGATTTTAGCATAAGGGGAAAATGTGGTGAAAGCGCCGTCAAAGCTCTTGAAGGATTTAAGCAAGCCATAGAGGATTTTATAAAGAGCCAACCTGAATCGGGAGACAAGATTACGCTCCAAATAAATCCAAGTAATGTTGCCACACCAAGTGCAGGTGATTTGGATGTCCTAAGACGGGGAGGACAGATTCAGTACTGGCCAGGCGATACGTATACCGAAAAAATTGACGGAAAAGATATTACGCTGCAAAACACCGTAAAGCTTACGTTGGATCCAGGAGAAAATGGAAAAGAAGACGGATTGACCGTTGATGTGTTGGATACAGGGGGTAACCGTGTGCACGGTACTCCGAAGATTCCCTTGGATATTGTTTTCGGAGGAGTGGAACACGAAGGACACGCAGCACTGAAGGATGGTCAACCTATATTGCCCAATTGGAGGGAACAAAAACTTTTCGAACATGCTCACGTTCATGTACAACAAGCAGCTATAGGTGACCCTGAATCGAACATCAATGATGTAGCTCGCATCCAAGTCGAAAATAATCTTTGGTCAGGTGTCATGGATTATCTGAAGGTAACGAGTCAAACGACTGTAGGTGTGTTTAATGCAGGTGGGGCGGAAGACCCAGAAGCTGTTGCAGCCCCAGCCAGAGTCGACAGAAACGATCAGCTTAACACTCTTTACGGAGAATTGAGGACTTACTTAGCTAAACCTAGAGATGTTACGGCGGATGGATTAGGCCCTTTTATAAAACGTCTAGACGATTTAAAACCCGAAGCGGGTACGCCCGAAGCTCATTTGCGGGACTACTTGACAGCGTTAAAAGATGCCGTTGCCAATCCAATAAGAAACGCTCCACCAATCTTAGTACTTGCCTTGCCAGAAGGTCTTAGAGACCTTTTATCTCCTATTTGTGAAGGGTTAACCGAATTAAGAAATGTGTTGCAAAATAAAGGACCTCAACTACACGAACGTTACCAGGCCATCAAAACTGCTGACGAGGACCCTGCTACTCCCATAGGCCAACATTGTCCTACGGCTGCGGTCGATGTTGCAAAAAATAGTTTAAGAGGCCGGGTCGTTGATGCAGTGCTAGAACAAATCAATACTGCAGATGCTGCTGATTTATCGAATGTAGATAATATAAATATATTAGGTACACCATTAGCTCAAGTGGATCTTGAAGAAGACTCTAACGACAGAAATCAAGTCGGCCAGGCGTTGCTGGAAAAATTGACTGCCGATGCTAGCCCATGGCGTACTATGGCCAGGGATCCTGATCAGATCGCACAATTACAGCAGCAAGTGACAGTGTTTGAGACGAACTTCCCGGGTGTACCAGTCCCCGACGATATAAAGAATGCCCGAGTCGCAGTCGCTCCGCCAGTCGCTCCGCCACCGGCCGCAGTCGCTCCGCCAGTCGCTCCGCCACCGCCGCCGCCACCACCGGGTGCTGGAGATGCTGTAGCAGGAGAAAGGCATTATAGGGGTAGCAGCCTTGAAAATATGCATCTGTATACAGATGCCGTTGTCCCTGCCCCAATTCCTAAAGCTACCGCCAAAGCTCAGTTGGAGTTAATGCTGCAAATTTATCGTGATATGTGTGCCTATGCTGAAACCCAACTCGACAACCACAAGAATCGTATAAGGAACATGGCAAGAGATGCATTGGGGAATATCCTAGATAGAGAGCTTAGTAATATTAACGGAACCCCTGTTAATCCGAGGCTGAGGACGCAGGTTCTGAATGCATTACGAAGCGCGGCCTCGACAGATGATCAATGCATAAATGCCTTGCAACAATGTATTGATGCTTGTGCCTAAAACTACTTTAACACCCTTGCAAAACGTGTTTCCCACACGTGCAGCTGCGGTATGTAGTAAGTACTGCAATTTTTAGATTGACCTGCGCGGATATTTTTCAAATCCTTAGGAGAGTATGCAACCTACATATGCACCTTCCAAGGTAAAGCGAATACGAATGTGTGGCTTTTTTGCAAGAAAAGCCACAAAAGGAGGACGTAAAGTCCTGGCAGCAAGACGCAGAAAAGGTCGTAGAAGGCTTTGCGCTTAATTTTAGGCGTGAAAAGAAGGCACAGACTCACACGAACGCGCGATTTCCAGAACATATATCGTTCGGGAATGCGAATGTACACAAATGGTATGTTGATTTTTTTTGCCCTAAGTTCATTTAACCAGGAATCGCGATTGGGCATTGTTGTTTCTCGAAGAATCGGAAATGCGGTGGTAAGAAATCAATTTAAGCGTCGCGTAAGGGTTTGCTTTGACCGATTACGACAGCGTTTTCATTATGTCTTTGACCTCGTTGTGATGGCGCGTACGCCGTCGGCAGCTTTGCTTACCTTGGATGAGATTGAACAAAGCGTATGGGAAGTTTTTCAACCACGGACGCACGCCGAAGCGCAGCAAGCGTAAATTTACCTTGAAAATATTCAAATGATGCGGGTGGTATACAGAGCAATTTCAATCGTGTGTGCAGGGCTAGCGCGCATCTTAATCCGTTTTTATCAAATTTGTATTTCACCCATTCTATCCTGTCACTTTTTCGGCCTGGGGTGCCGTTGCCGTTTCTACCCAACTTGTTCAGAATACGCTTTACAAAGCCTGAAAAAATATGCTTTCCTAAAAGCGTGTTACTTGATTGGACGTCGTCTCTTGCGTTGCCATCCCTTTTCTTCGCGCAGCGGTTTTGATCCGGTCCCGTAGCAATCATTTTATGGATAGGAAAAATTTTGTATTGGGTATCTTTTGTTTGGCATTGGCATTTGGCTTAATGATTCGGCAAGACCGACAGATGCGTCGGTCAATCCCTTCGGAGCAGACTACAACGGCGTCCAACGCCGCATCGCCACAACCTTTGCCGCGCATTGAGTCGGCGCAACCTGCGTTGCCAAAAACCGTTATTAAACCCATCAATGAGCGTATTATTACGTTGGAAAACGATTTTGTACGGGTCAACTTCACAAATTGCGGGGGTGCCATTCGTACGGTTGCCTTAAAAAAATATCCGGCGGAGCTTAATCGATCGGAACCGTATATCTTTAACCAAAATGCAGATTTACCAGTCTTGGGCTTGGGATGGAAGGTAAACGATCCTTTGTGCGTCAAGGACTACCAAGTTTCCAAATACACGGAGGATTTCATACAGTTCGCAACACAATTGGAGGACGGAACCGAAATTGTCCGCGGATACCGTCTGCCGGCCAGCAACGCCGACAATCCCTATTTGATTTTACACGAAACCTTGATTAAAGGTTCCCGAGAACGCAGGCAAATTTGCCTCCATCTGGGAATATTCCCGGCAACTTCGGGTGATAAATACCAGGAATATTTAAACTTTGGCGCGTTCGACGGAAAAGAAGCAGAATTTATCAAGGTCGGAGACTTTGAAGCAAGCAACGGATTTTTTGGATTGGGGCAAAAGGCGGGACGCGACTTTGTGCAGGTGTACAAGTCGTTCAATTGGGGCTCCATAAAAAATCAGTTTTTCACGGCCATTTTAACCCCCCAAGTCCCCGCTCTGGGATATTACGCTGCTCCGGGGAAAATTTTACTCAACGAACGCCTGGAAGCTTGCATCTCAGGCCAGTTATTTTTTGACCTACAGGAAGACAACCATCCATTGTCCATGAAATACTACGTGGGCCCAAAAGATTTTTTACTGCTCAACAAAATGGGAAATGAGCAGGATCAAGTGATGCAATTTGGCTTTTTCGGCGGTATCAGCAAGCTTCTCCTCATAGCTATGCGAGGCATACATACGTACGTTCCTAATTGGGGTTGGACGATCATATTGTTAACATTTATCATAAAATTATTGATGTGGCCATTGACGCAAGCGCAGCTTCATTCTTCCAAGAGAATGGCCAGCATTCAACAACCCCTGCGCGAAATTCGAGAAAAATTTAAGTCGAATCCGCAGAAATTGCAGGCGGAAACGATGAAATTATTTAAAGCGCATCGCGTTAACCCCGCCATGGGATGCTTACCTTTACTCGTCCAATTACCCATATTTTTGGGTTTGTATTTTATGCTGCGAACTTCTTCGGAAATGCGATTCCAAACATTTTTGTGGATAAAAGATTTGTCGGTTCCGGATACGGTTGCCCATTGGGGTGTCTTTCCCGTCAACATCCTCCCCATTTTAATGGGTGTTACAATGGTTGTACAAATGCGATTAATGCCCACGCCTGCCATGGATAATATGCAGCAAAAAATATTGATGTGGATGCCACTTTTGTTCCTGGTATTCTGTTACAGTTTCCCGGCGGCCTTGGTACTGTATTGGACGATACAAAACGTGTTTACCATTTTGCAACAAGAGCTCACCAATCGTTTCGGTAAAGCGGAAAAACGAACCGTTACTCCCTTAACCCAATAATCCGGTATTATGTCAGGGCACAGCAAGTGGTCGACCATTAAGCGGCATAAAGCGGCCATCGACGCCAAACGCGGTAAAATATTTAGCCTCATTGGCAAAGAAATTACGCTGGCCACCAAAGTAAGCGGCGGCAATCCGGAATTCAATCCGCAACTGCGTACGCTCATATTGAAAGCGAAAGCGGCCAATATGCCGGGTGAAAATATTCAGAAAGCCATTCAAAAGGGAACGGGCGAAATCCCAGGCGTTCAAATTGAAGAACTCATCTACGAGGGATACGGTCCCGGAGGTGTTGGATTTATCGTGGAAGTAACCACTGACAACAAAAATCGTACCGTGTCGGACATCCGAAGCACTTTTACAAAATGCGGTGGCAGTTTGGCAGGTACAGGTGCATTGGCTTTTAATTTCCAACGCAGAGGTCAATTCTTGGTGGCAAGCGATAAAATTGGCGAAGATGCGCTGCTGGAGCTTACCCTCAATGCGGGTGCCGAAGATATTCTAAACAAAGGCGATCACTTTGAGGTTATTTGTGGCGTCAACGATTTTTATGCTCTAGTAAAAGTTTTCGAAGATACTCAATTGGAAACAGCTTCCGCAGAATTGGTTTATTTACCCGTAAACTCCATCGAAATCCGTGACCGCGAGTTAGGTGAAAAGATTCTCAAATTGGTTGAAAAGTTGGAAGATCTTGAAGATGTAAAAAACGTATTCTCCAATTACGACCTCGATGCATCTTTGGGACTTGAGGTATAGTATACAATTTCTAAGAGGGTCATCCATTTCAATCACGTTACTTGTTTTATGAGTAAAATCGTCTACGACAAGGATGATCGTTTTTGCGTGTACGCCAAAGAAGCGGGTGAATCTTCAAATCAGACCCGGCAAGCACAACACAAAGAACAGACGTCTTTAATTTATTCTTTGGATACGAAAATAAGCGGTTTGTTATTGTTGGCAAAGACAGCGGATGCAAAGCGAGAACTGCGGAATGCTTACGGCTCCAATTTATTTATTTTCGAGTTTGTACTTTGGGCTTATGTCGAGAACGCGCTCCTCGAGCAATGGGATTGCGATTTGTCCATTGGGTGGGATGCCCACCAAGCTTTCCTCTCCAAATTGAAGGGGAAAAAGGCTTACACGCAATTTAAAGTTGAACAAAGGTACGGCCATTACCATCGAATCAGGGCTACGACGCATTACTTGAGACCACAGCAAATACAATTGCACGCGCACTGTGGGCATTTGGAAGTTTTAGGAGACACCTGTTTTGCCAAAAAAGACCACCACGTGTACTTGTCATACCTCAAGCCTGATTTTAAAAAATCTTCCGACGAAAAACCATTATCTTCGGGATTACATATTCATTTGCAGCACGTTTGCTTTGATTTTTGTGGGCAGCATTACAATTTTTCGTCCCCTTGCCCTAAAGATTGGGTGGTTTTGGAAAAATACTTCACGCGTTACTTGCAATAGATAACTTCAGTGTACACAAAATGCTTTTAACTGAGTTTTGTCTTTAATTTTTTGCACAATCATTTTTATTATCTATAAGATGCTACTAAAACAATGGAGGTTTCTTGCTATTTTTGCCTGCATCATCAATTGGGGAGGATTGAATTCTTACGTTTTGAACGCAGGTAGGCGCCTCACAAATAAGTATTCCAGCTATCGTGATGTCTACAAAACGGAAGATATTGAAAATGTACTCAAGTGTTACAATTTTCGCTGCGTCTATGAAGATGGAAAATATTTTCGCTGCTTTAATTGCACGCATCACATTGCTTTTATTGTAGAGAGTAAGGAAATGATCTTCGATGGCACCAAACTGTTTTTGACGCGTCCTGTTGTAAAAAATCCAAGGCAAAATCGCTTTTTTGTCGCCGCTGTGGATGTCGAGAAAATTTTAAAACCTCTCTTGGAACCTGAAAAGATAAAAAAATATTTGCCTAACGGAGGATGCATCGTCATTGATGCGGGACACGGTGGCATGGCAGAAGGAGCAAAAAATAGCCGATTGAATTTGGTAGAAAAGCGACTGACGTTAAATACGGCCCGTGCGTTGCAGACAGCTTTAAGTAAATTGGGATACAGGGTTTTTTTGACAAGAGACAGTGATGTAGATTTAAGCCTCGAACGGAGAGGGCAATGGGCAAACAAATTGAAAGCCCAGCTATTTGTTTCTTTACATTATAACGCGGCAGAATCTGTGCAGGCACGAGGCATTGAAACGTTTACTTACACATTTGCGTCGCATCCGTCTACGGATCGTACAAAGGCATTGGTTTCGGATGGCTCAACGGAGATTAACAATAGGTTTGATGTTCAAAACACGTATTTGGCTTATTGTATTCAGAAAAGTGTGACTATACGCTTGGGGAGTATCGATCGTGGCGTACGTCGAGCCCGGTTTGGTGTTTTGAGGCATATCCATTGTCCTGCTGTTTTAATCGAATGTGGGTTTCTGAGTAACGACGATGAAGCAAAAAGAATCGCTACAAGTATTTACCAAGAAAAACTGGTTAGCAGCATTGTTGAAGGAATACAACGTTACGTACACAATACGATAATGCGTACGGCCGTTGTTCAGTCCACGCAGGTTCTAAAAAATTTTCAAAACAAGAAGTTAAGTTTACCGAAACGTCCTTTGTTAAAATCACAAGGCAAACCGAATAAACAGGCTTTGTTAAACGCATATCCGTAATCATGTGCCTGCATCCCTAGCAATTTTGCGATGCAAGAAAGGGCATTTTGCAAGTTTGCGACTTGATGAAAAAACTCGACTTAAATCAATAAGGTTGATAAGTTGATTGCAAGTCAATGAACGTCAGCGAACAGGCCGAATTTGAAGCCTTATTGAATGGAATTCACACAAATCCTCATCACTTTTTAGGGATACACCCTCGAGGGAACCAATACGTCGTTCGTGGACTGTTTCGCGATGCAAGGAAATGTTTTTTGCATGATCTGACTCAAAACGAATCGATTGAAATGCTAAAAGTCGACGAAAAAGGATTGTTTACAACGTTCGTTCCTAGAATTATTCGGTACCAATTTGAAATTATTTACGAAGATTGTACTAAACACGTAGAAGACCCTTATTGTTTTAGCCCTACCTTGACCGAGGAAGATTTGTATTTGTTTAATCAAGGGAATCATCATCGTGCGTACCGAAAATTAGGAGCTCATTGCATTTCTCATGAAGGGGTAGAGGGCTGTGCATTCGCCATTTGGGCACCCAATGCAAAGCGTGTGTCGGTTGTAGGAGATTTTAACCGATGGGATGGCCGATGTTACCCTATGCGTTGTTTAAAACATTCGGGGATCTGGGAAATTTTTATTCCCGATTTGCAGGCGGGTATGAAATACAAGTATGAAATTTATGATGCCAATCAACAACTGCAACTAAAAACGGATCCTTACGGTTTATGTTTTGAGGGATCACCTAACAATGCTTCCATCATCGCACGTGAAAATACTTTTAAATGGGAGGATGAACAGTGGCTTGTGAAACGTGCTCAAACCCATGGACGGGAATCGCCTATTACGGTATACGAAGTTCATTTAGGTTCATGGAAACACGCAGTAAACGAGCGTGGAGAAAAGAGGCCTCTGACATATCGGGAATTGGCAGAAAATTTAGTCCCATACGTTAAAGATCTCGGTTTTACGCACGTAGAACTTTTACCCGTTTCCGAGCATCCTTTTTTAGGTTCTTGGGGGTATCAGGTAACCGGATTTTTTGCCCCTACTTCACGCTACGGCTCACCGGAAGATTTTATGTATTTGATAAACACTTTTCATAAAAATGAGATAGGGGTTATTGTGGACTGGGTGCCGGGACATTTTCCCAAAGATACATTTGCGTTGGCCAAATTTGATGGGACTGCATTGTACGAACACGCAGATCCACGTCAAGGAGAGCATCCCGATTGGGGTACACTTATTTTTAATTATGGTCGTCACGAGGTCAGAAATTTTTTGCTGTGCAGCGCGCTCGCTTGGTTAGATCGATTTCATGTGGATGGACTCCGGGTAGACGCCGTTGCCTCCATGTTATATTTAAATTATTCTCGGCAAGGTGATGCATGGATTCCAAATTGTTACGGAGGTGAGGAAAACATCGAAGCAATTAATTTTTTACGTTACGTGAACGATCTTGTTCATCAATATTATCCAGGGGTTTTGACCATTGCTGAAGAATCGACATCATCGGGTCGAGTCTCGCATCCAACGCATGCATCCGGTTTGGGCTTTGATTTTAAGTGGAATATGGGTTGGATGCACGATGTGCTGGACTACTGCAGAGAGGATCCCATTTATAGAAGGTATCATCACAATAAAATGAGTTTCGGGATGTTATATCAATATTCTGAAAGTTTTATGATGGTATTTTCCCACGACGAGGTTGTACACGGTAAAGGATCGATGGTTAATAAGATGGGATCTTTTTTCTTTGACGACAAAATAAGTACTTTAAAGGCTCTCTATGCCTACATGTGGGGATGGCCAGGTAAGAAAACCTTGTTTATGGGTGATGAGATAGGGCAAGTGATCGAATGGGATTATGGCAAAGAACTCGATTGGTGTTTGTTGCAGTATCCCAATCATCGGGGTATCCAGCAGCTTGTAAAAGATTTAAACGTTATATATAAGCGATATGCGTTTTGGTCTCAATGGGACCAACAAAGGGGCGGTTTTGAATGGATTGATCCCGATGATTACCAAAACAGTGTATTTTCTTTTGTACGTCGTGACTTAAATTCGCATCAGACGTTACTTTTTATTTCAAATTTTACACCCGTAGAACGTTCACATTACTACTTGGGAGTACCTTTTGCAGGTACCTGGAAAGAGGTGTTAAATACGGATGCAAACTGTTATAATGGTAAAAATAGAGGCAATTTGGGTTCCTTGGTGACTCAATATGTAGAGCGGCATGGACGTCCTTATTCTTTAAACGTATACTTACCGCCTCTATCGACGCTTATTTTTTCTTACGAGATTTCATAAAATGGCTTTTGGAACGCTGTTAAAACGGATTGTGAGAAAATGATTTATACGATTCTTTGGGCAAATGTCCTTCTCCATAAACAATGTATATTGTTAATGTGCAAGGGTGCCACTTCAAAAGTTAATTGTTATGTTTTGATGTATGCTGGGAGCAATTTCCGGTTGTACAAACATAAAAGAAGTTGCTTCTACGGTAAGTTTTGCGAGAGAAAAGTAATTCTTGGCGCACAATTGAACAGCGTAGGTACCTGGTGGTAATTGAATTTCGTAAAGATATGGAAACTGTAGGATGTAAGGGTGATGTTTTTTGAAGTATTTTAGTTGTCCCAACCGATGGTAAGATTTCCCAAGGAGGGTATTTACCAAATAAATCTGTCCCGTTTGCAGGGCATTACGAATGCGTGTGCTACAAATGCGTTCACCTTCGTATGTACAGGGCTGCGTTACGTTAAGGTGTACATTGTTCTCTCTTTGGCAGAGTATTTCCAATGTTGCAATGTTGCCTTGGCGTTGGTATCCGAAGTGAAAATCTTCTCCAACGTACACCGTGTGCAGATTGGGGAATATACGTTTTAAAAAGGAAAAAAAGCGATTTGGTTGGAACTGTGACCACGCGGGCGTGAAGTGTTTTACAAAGATATGGTCTACTTGTAATTCTTTTAGCAATCGGTAACGTTGCTGGATAGGGTAAATCATTTTTGGAGCCTGAGGAAAGCCAAGTACTTTTTGGGGATGAGGATGAAAACTTAATACACCCGACCACGCATGGGTATTGCGAGCATTTTCAACAGCTTTGCCAATAAGCGTTCGATGCCCCAAATGCACACCATCAAAAATGCCAATAGCCAAATGTAATGCCTTCATATGCTTTGGGAGGCAGAGCAAAAGTTTTCGTAAGGTAAAACATACGTTTGCAAATCTTCGAAAGATTTATTCTCTAACGTTTTGAGTGCGATGGCTTGATCGATTAAAAAAGGGCCGTTTTGTACGCGCCTTAACCCCGTTAAATGGGCACCGCATCCTATTTTTCTCCCCAAATCGAATGCTAAAGAGCGTACGTAGGTACCTTTTGAACATTGTAATTGGAAACAAATGGTCGTCTCCGTATACGAGACGCAATGAAATTGGAATACCGTAATTGAGTGGGGGTTACGTGCAACTTCTTTGCCTTTGCGAGCTAATTTATAAAGCGGCGTGCCGTTCAATTTTTTGGCCGAAAACATAGGTGGTATTTGATACTGATCGCCCAGGAAACTGTCCATAGCTTTTACAACGTGCGATAATTGAATGCCTTCCGTGGAAGAACGTCTTGTAATTTCACCTTCGAGGTCATAGGTATTCGTTTCGATACCCAATTGAATGGTACCTTCATAAGTTTTATGCAAGCACATTAAGGATTGAAAGAGGCGGGTTGTTTGCCCCAGTAAAATGATTAAAAGTCCGGTGGCCAACGGATCCAAAGTTCCCGCATGACCGATTTTTGCGATATGAAATTGCTTGCGTAGGTATCGTGTGACGTCGCATGAGGTCCAGTGACACGGTTTATCGATGAGCAAAATGCCGTCCAATGGATTTAAACAATTGGATTTAAGGGTCATGGTTGTTCAATGAGATTCGCCAAGGACTGGATCAATTGATGTCGACTAAATGTCTGAGAAGCGCATTGAAATCCTGCGGCGCAGATATGTCCAAATCCTCCGAATTGTCGGGCGACCTGATTGACGGCAAGGTGAGGTGATTTTGAGCGTAAACTCCCTTTAACGAAGTTCTCATTGTATTCGATGAAGGCGGCAATTTTTACGTTTTGAATCGTCAGAGCGTGAGCAATGAACCCTTCCGTGTCGCTGTGCTGCGTGTTGGTTTTGATGTAGTCATCCCGCGTCAATTCGATGCAAGCGATTTGTTCATTGCAATATAATTGAATTCTCGATAAAAATAAGCTAAGCAAGCGTATTTGTGCCAACGTTTTTTGCTCGAAGAGAGACTGGATAATTGTATAAGGCTGTAAATGGGTACATTGCAGTAAATGTGCGGCACACGCAAACGTGTTTGCACTTACATTACTGTGAGAAAAATTCCCGGTATCGGTGATTAACCCTGCATACAAGGCTTGAGCAGCAGTCAAGTCAAAATTCCAGCACACTTCTTTAAACAAAGTGATTAAAATTTCACACGTAGAAGAAAAACTGTTCTGTACGTAATTGTGCTTGGCAAAATTTGGATTGTTGGGATGGTGATCAATGTTGAGAAAGTAGGTAAGATTTTTAAACGATGCCGGCAGTCGTGTCAAATCGGCACAATCAAGGGTTATCAAAGCACCCACATTGTCTTCGCCCATATCTTCTAAGTAAATGCAAGGCGTATCTTTGATTAAAGTTTGCAAATTACGCGGTACATCGTGCGTTAAAACGCAAAAAGCTTTGATCTTTAGGCTGTTAAGATAACGCGTGAATGCAATTTGTGAACCTACGGCGTCTCCATCGGGACGGATGTGTGTGCAAATGTAATAGGGTACAGAGGACTGTAGTTCATCCGCAATGGTAGCTAAAAAAGGCATGCAGTAATTTATGCGTATTGTGGGTGAAAAAACAACGTTGTTTTTGATAAAAATCTGAAAACACCCCATGTATTACAGGAGTTTCCATAAGGTGTTTCAAATTTTTGTAAGGATCATTTCTAGGAGTTCGTAAGCTAATTGGCATATAAGCTGCTTGGTAAAAGAGAAATTTTATGAGCTTTGATTCTGATGTGGATGTGATTGATTTCTCGCAAGGAGTAAATCCTGTACGGCAACTGGCTTCTGGGATTGATATATCGGCTATCAGTCAAATTAATACCATTCAATCGTTTTATGCTGTTTTTCATCCGTTATTTAATCAAATTTACAAAACAATACTGAGTAATTTATTAACGGAATTTAATTCTGTCCTTAATTTGGGTAAAACTGGGTCATCGGTTCACACTTATGCGCTTAGCGGAGATGATCAATATCTTTCTGCAGATCAGATTTTGAAAGAAAATGACCTCGAAAACATCAATTGTAAAGAAGGAGAATATTCGTACCAATATTACGTTGAGTGTGTCATCCTCAAACTCAATGCACTCAATCAATACATTTATCGCGCAAAAAACTCTTTGGCCGAAATTGAACAACTCGTAACCAGTGGCAGTATGTTGGCAATGCAAGAGATAAACAATCAAGCGCAGGTTTTATTTGATCAATTAAAAATGTACGATGCGCTAGCTTTTGAACTTGTGAATGATTTTAGCAGTTATTACGCGTTCAAAACGGATCCAAGCAGAGAAGACTACGCGGAATATTGGGAAGAACAGTTTGTAGACTTTTCTAAAGATTCGTACGTTTCTCCATCAAAGATAGGCCCCCTTTCTTCTTATTGTGACCTAGAGGCCTTACGGCAATTAAAAGTTCAATCTTACATTTACGATGATACAAATAATGTTTGGTCGATGTCTGATAAAGAGTTAACTTCATTTAACGAATTAACGCTGCTCGACAAATTAAAATACATATATGTATATTATAAACTCGATTTAAGTTCGAGCGGAGTAAGTAGGATTGTCTTCCCCAATGATGCAAGATTTGGTTACCCTTGTGTCCCCAATGTGGCCAGTACAAGTGCTACCGATGAGACAAAAGAATTGGGGCAACTCGAATTATTTTACGTTGGCTATCTCATCGATCGTGACGGCCCCATTAATGCTTTGTCCTCATTTTTAGAAATAAAAACTCAGGCTTTGAGAGAAAATATTGCCGTCGTCATGAGAAAAATTTCTGCCTTACGACAATATTTATCCTTCATTCGACGTGCTTTAGAGTTATTGAATACCAGTCAGGCCAGTGGATCAAACAGAATACCCGATGCGGCTTACTTGGCACTCACGTACATAAGCGGCAGCGTTATGCGTAACCTGATGGAGTTAAAAGATGCGCAAGGAAATTATTTGAGAGACAGTCAAGGAAACGAAATTAGAGATCCTTTTATCGTTATTCAATGCAAGGATGTCACAACGGAGGATGGACATCATTTAACGAGTACGAACAGATATTTATTGGTTAAGGCAACCGAAGAGGGTATCAATGCTTTTTGGGGAGATGCAATCGTGAACGGTAATTCTAACGGGAAGGATTGGGGATTTGATAGAACATTTACAGGGATTGCTAACGATACAATTTATGCAAGTCAATCGGCATCTCTAGCCAACGCACCGTATACCGTCTACGATGAATTTACGTACACGCGTAAGGGAGATCCGAACCCTGTAGATACGCACAATGCGGATGGTAATATTTATCTTTTACAATTTAATAGCCAGGCACAAGCTAAGCAGTGGTTGCCGAAAGAAATAGAGTCGACGCCCATCACTCCAAGTTCGGCCCTAGGTTACGAATGGGGTGGGACGACAACTGATGAAAAAGATTTCCGAACATTTTGGAGACACCGCAGTAGTGAGGTTTGGATGACTGTTGTAGATAGCTGGACTTCAGTCATCAATACGTCGATTGAAAATATCAAAAGTACGATTGAGGGTATTAACAACGATATGTCTACGATGCGTAGCAAGATAGATACGTTCAATTCTACCAGTTCAACGTTTAGGAATCGTGCTTACAGTACCTATAGTACAATTGTAAACAATATGGGATAATTTTACATACAAAAGGAGAAATATATGACAGATAAATCCGTTGCGGAAAAAATTAAAGAAGAGCTTATAAGCGTTATGGGATCGCAAGCTGAAAACCTGGATCCAGAAATGATCCAATTGAGCCTAGACCTAGGAGAAAAATTGGCTAAAGGTGAAATACGTTTGGCAGATGCGTTCAGCATTCCTAAAGATAAATTGAATGCTATGTACGCCATTGCTTATGATCTTTACAGTAACGATAAATATGAAAAGGCACTTAGTATATTCAATGTGTTATGCATTTACGATCCATTGAACGTAGACTATTGGCAAGGTTCAGGAGCAGCATATAAAATGTTGAAACAATACGATCTTGCCGCTGCAGCGTATGGTACATTGATACAATTGAGAAGCACGCAAATGTCGTACTACCTGGATTTAGCAGAGTGTTTCCTGCAACTGAAACAAGTTGAAAATGCTAAAAACTGCTTGGAAGGCATAATTTTAATGGGAGAAGCCGATAACCTTAAGAACCGCGGTAGCAATTGTGAATCGCACGTTCGAAGAGCAAAAGCTCTATTGGATTTATTGGAAAAGAAATCAAAATAACCTTTTAACGTAATATTTTTATGCCTGAAGTATCATCACCAACATGTCCAAATCCTACTGACTTACCACCAACAAGTTCTGGAGAAACATCTGGAACAGGTTCAGCATCAAGTCCTAACCCATTAAGTGGAGGAGGAGTAGTCGGATCTGGGGAAACAAACAACTGGTTAGAACAATTGCAAAATGCTTTTAGCCAAATAGGTGAGAAACCTGTTCTACCAAATCCACCAGATCTAGGTGTCTTGGAATCTTATTCGCAGGTTTCCCAAGAAACTTTAGCGCACATTCAGCGGCTAAAAGATTCTGGCATTTGGGATGGTTATGCCGATCTTTCTAAATTGGATGGAGATGGATTAGCTTTGCTCTGCATGTTATTTACACAGCAATCTAAAGCTGAGTTAATAAAGGGGTTAAAAAAAGCTTTAGAGGCTAAAGTAAACGAGAGGGTTGCAACTCAAAGTGAATTCTTGGCGGATCAAAAGAAGGTCATGGAAGAGCAAATCGAGATGCAAAAAGCAGCAGAAGAGCAAAAGAAAGCGGCTAAGGCTAAATCTATTTTTGGAATCCTCGGCGCTATATTTACGGCAATTGTTGCTTTTGCTATAACGGTAGCTACTTTCGGAGCAGCAGGTCCAGTTGCCGGAGCATTACTGGTGGGAGCTGTAATGTGTACAATTGCGGCTAGCGCCACCTCCATAGCTTCGGCATCGATGACCCTTGCAGCCATGGATAACCCAGAATTAGCAGAGAAATATAAAGACCACATTAAGAATTTAGGTATTGCCTCAGCGGTCCTCGGAATTGTCGGATGCTTACTTTCATGTGGTGCAGGTGCTGCAGGTGCAGGTAAAGCCTTAGATGGGATAGCGCAGTTAGTCAAAACATTTGGACAAGTTGCAGGTGCTTTGTGTACCGTAGGGCAAGGTGTAGTGCAAGTTCTGCAAGGTTGCGATATGATGGAGTTGGCGGAAGTACAAAAAAATTTGGCTGCTAAAAAAATAGAATTAGAGAAGTTGGATAGCGAAATTGAGTTCTTGCAAAAATTAATTGATATGTTGATGAATTCTGTAGAAGAATTTTTAGACTTATTTTTAAATGCAGAAGAGGCGGCCGCTCAAGAAATAGTGCGAGCGAGCGATTCCCAATTGGCAATAGCAGACGAAATACCTCGAACTGCCTAACTTCAATACGCTGGGGAAAATAACGGGCTTCTTCGACGCGGACGCCCGTTGTTTACCTACAAATATGATTTCTTTTTTAAATTATTCTGGTCATTTGAGCACCCAACTACGTCCTACTTTTTGAATCCAAAAAATCCTGTAAGATGATACTGGCTGCGCGTGAGTCAACAATCCCTGAACGTTTTTGTTGTTTTTCTTTTTTGATCGATACTTTTTTTAAACCAACGAGGCATTTGGCCGTGTATGTCGAAAGACGTTCGTCGACAAAATGAATCGGCAAGCTAAAGTGCTGGCGTAATAGCACCGAAAATTGCTCGACTTCCTTGACACGTGTACCCGCTTGACCATTCATGTGTAAAGGTAATCCTATAACAAAAGCATCGCATCCTTTTTCATCCATTACACGCCTTAATTGCGCGAGCACTTGACTTAGAGATGTATAGTCCGTAATGGCCTGAATAGGCACCGCTACCCCCAAATCCAGCGTACCCCAACTCAATCCTATGCGTTTGGATCCATAGTCAATACCTATGAAAGTACTCATGCTACGGTTGAAATCTCTAAGTCCACCTTATCTTACCCGTGTTATTAACCTTCATCCACATTCACGCCGCAACACTTTTTAAACTTTTTCCCACTACCGCACGGACAAAGATCATTGCGTCCAACTTTGGGTAACGTTCGCTTCATAGGTTTTGGCAGATCCATGTTGTCTTCACGTATTGCTGGATCTTGAGCGCCGCTTAAGCGAATGTTGCGATGGATAGTTTGCAAAGTTTTTTGCAAATTTTCAGCGCGTGTGGACGCCCGAAACAATTGAAAACAAATCGCCTGTCGAATATTGGCAATCATCAATTCAAAATAGTGATACGCTTCGTTTTTATATTCAATGAGCGGATCTTTTTGACCGTATCCCCGTAAATTGACGCTTTGACGCAAATCTTCCATTTCCGTCAACTGATCTTGCCAATTTTTATCGACAGCGCTTACCAAAACCCAACGCTCCAATTGCTTGGATGATGCTTCACCTTCGATTTCCTGTTTTGCAGCGTAATTATTTTTCAGCGTATCGATAATGTTTTGCCGTAACTCCGCTTTCGTCTTGTCAATACACATTTCTTCGGTTAAGAAAATCGGAAATTGCAAATTGAGCCAGCTGAGAAAATTGCGTAAAATTTCCGTACGCTTGATCAGCTCTTCTTCAAAAACACTCAAGCGCTGATCGATTTCATCTTCAATCAATTCCCAAATGAGTGCCAAAGGTTGCTCGGCAGAAAGTGCCTCGTTGCGCAGTCCATAGATAATTTCTCGTTGACGATTAAGTACGTCATCGTACTGCAGCAAACGTTTGCGAATGGAGTAATTGTGTTGTTCAACCTTCTTTTGAGCGGATTGAATGGAACGATTTAAGAACGGATGGGTTAGCTCTTCATCCTCGCTCATCGATTTTTCTAAAAATGCTCCAATAGGGCCTGCATTGGCGAATAACCGCATTAAATCATCTTCTAGAGAAACAAAGAATTTAGAACGACCCGGATCACCTTGACGCGAGCAACGCCCCCTTAACTGTCGATCGATACGCCTAGATTCATGCCGTTCTGTTCCCAAAACGAACAATCCACCTAAATCGCCAACACCTTCTCCTAATTTAATATCCGTACCACGTCCAGCCATATTGGTGGCAATGGTGACCGCATTGCGTTGTCCGGCGTATTCAATAATTTCTGCTTCCTGCTGATGATACTTGGCATTCAGGACATTGTGAGGAATGTGCAAATGTTTGAGCATTTTACTCAAAACTTCAGAAGCTTCCACGGAGGCAGTCCCCACCAATATGGGCTGTCCCTTACCGTAGGCTTCCTCAATATCCTTAAGGGCAGCGCGATATTTAGCGCGACGCGTCTTGTAGATAACGTCATTGTCGTCGTGACGAATGCACGGGCGATGCGTCGGTATCGACATGACTTTTAATTTGTAAATATCGAAAAATTCCTGCGCTTCCGTTTCGGCAGTGCCGGTCATACCCGCCAGTTTTTCGTACATCCGAAAATAATTTTGCAGGGTGATCGTCGCGTAGGTTTTGGATTCTTTTTCTAAGTGAACATCCTCCTTCGCCTCAATGGCTTGATGCAACCCTTCACTCCAACGACGTCCTGGCATGGCGCGTCCCGTATTTTCATCAATAATGACTACCTTGTCATCCATAACGACGTACTGATCATCTTTTTCATACAAC
Source organism: Puniceicoccales bacterium (assembly GCA_031278975.1). Taxonomy (GTDB): domain Bacteria; phylum Verrucomicrobiota; class Verrucomicrobiia; order Opitutales; family UBA9783; genus CABUVL01. Next base: position 10,195 of record JAITJL010000012.1, on the reverse strand, counting down.
GTATAAGCGCGTAACAATTGACTTAAACAGTGGATGACTTCACTGCGCTTCGAAAAAACGTTTTCCGCTTCTTGCCGTAACCCTTGTTTTTGTACATCCGTTGTATCTTTGCGGGTATCAATTTCACTGAAAATAGCAGGTAAATCGGGTAAAGTGAAGGCATTGGGATCATTGGGTTGCAACGTATTACGCCCTTTTTCGGTCAAATCCGCCTGCTGATTCCTTTCGTCAATTGTGTAGTACAGGTTTTCCTTTAACTTATAGGCACGATCGCGATTGAAATCGGCAGCCATTTGCGTTTCAAATTTGTCAAATGCCCTTCGAATTTTCCCACTTTCCAACAAATGCAACAATTGTCGGTTCTTGGGACTTCCCGCTTTGACTTGGTAAAGCTTTTCCAAAGCCAATTCAAAATCAGGGTCTTTGTCTAAAGTTTCCACTTTTGGTTTAGCCTCTTCTATTAAATCCGAACACAGATCATTTTGCAGACGAAACAAACGCTGAACTCCCGGTTTTAACTTTAAAAAGGCTTCTTCACTGGAATCTTCATCGGAAATTCCAGAGATGATGAGAGGGGTACGCGCTTCATCGATCAGAATAGAATCCACTTCGTCAACAATGCAGAAATAGTGTTTCCGTTGCACTTGATCTTCGGCCCGAAATGCCATGCCATTGTCGCGAAGGTAATCGAAACCAAATTCGGATGCTGTGCCGTAAGTGATGTCCTTTCGGTACGCTTCCGCACGTTCCGCAGGTGCCATGTCGTGTTGAATACACCCTACGCTGATTCCCAAGTATTCGAATAAAATGCCCATCCATTCGGAATCGCGCTTAGCTAAGTAATCATTGACGGTAACCAGCTGGCAATTGTTCCCCGTTAAAGCATTTAAGTAAAGCGGTAGCGTAGCCACCAAAGTTTTACCTTCACCGGTAGCCATTTCTGCAATATAACCTCGATGCAGGGCGATACCGCCGATGAGTTGAACATCGTAATGTACCATGTTCCATGTTAAGTTATGACCGCACACCGTAGCCTGTTTTCCCATCAGTCGACGCGCTGCATTTTTGACGGTTGCAAACGTTTCCGGCAATAATTGATCTAGGCTCTCCCCATTTTCGTAACGTATTTTAAACCGTTCTGTGGCAGACTTTAGGACTTCTTCCGGCAATTGTTGATATTGTTCTTCGAGCGTATTAATCTTTTTTACGATGGGATCACATTCTTTCCAAAACTTGCGATAATGTCTTCCTGCAAAACGCTTAAAAAGTTGATTTAACATACGTTCTAATTTGAAATGCACAATCTACAAGTATTTTGGGAAAAATCCATCTTTTTTAAAAATTTTATGCACGCGCCCGCAAAAATGGTTGAAAATTCTTAAAACGACTTGTTTTGAAAAAATTCTATTGTAGTATTAATTTATAAGTCGGTTTTTATCATCAAAATGGCCTTACGAAATAAAAAAATCTCCTACTTTTTACACTCTAACGGATGATTGCGTTTGAAAAATGGAAAATTTAAAATTTTTATTCGTCCACGAATTTGTTGCGTACTTTCCCGCTTAAATCGCGATTTTCACAGCTGAAATTTATGTTACAGTTTATCCGATTATTCTTTTCCCCCATTTTAAGCTATTTTATTTTTATGACGGGCAGTAGCTTACTTTTAACCGTGCTAGCACTTGTATTTCACGATCGTAATATCTCTGTTTATTGGACTGCTGGATTAACGTGTGCTTACTATGCTGGCTACGTCATAAGTGCCATTCATGTAGAAAATTTCATTGTTCGGGTTGGGTTTATTAGAGCGCACACAACATTTGCAGCTTTGGCTACTCTATCTACTCTATTGCACGTATTTTGGTTCAATCCGTTTTTGTGGCTTCTATGGCGTTTTACGTATGGTGTAGGCCTAGCAGGCCTATGTTTGGTAACGCAAAATTGGTTTCTACATTCCGATAGCACGGGACATTTGCGAGGTCGAATGCTTGCCATTTACATGATCACGATGTATGCATCTCAATCGTTGGGACAATATCTTTTGCGTTTTGTGGAAATACACACGCTGATGTCATTCTGCATTGTTGCCTTCTGTACTTCACTTTGCGTTATCCCTGTCAGTACGACCAAAACAACCGCACCTGCCTGTGCACACTACGCTATTTTTGGCCTTAAAAAAGTCTTTGAAATTTCACCTTCAGGGACCTTTGGAGGCCTTTGTTCAGGTGTGTTGTTGGGGTGTATTTACGGTATATATCCCGACGCTTTGAAATCCTGGGAACATTCCTTAAACGAAATTTCAACTTTTATGACGATGGTTATCGTCGGCGGTATGTTGTTGCAGTATCCCATCGGTAAACTGGCGGATTACTACGAACGTAGACGGGTTTTAATGATGCTTGTTGTCGCTTGTTTAGCGTGTACCCTGCTTGCGCTTATTGCGCATCAGTTGGACTGTCGCAATGTTTTCCTCTTGTTAACGCTTTTATGGGGAGGGCTCACGTTTACAATTTACCCGGTCAGTCTCAATTTAACGTGCGATTTGGTACAACCCAACGATCTTTTGTCGACCACAGGAGGACTCATGGTTGCGTACAGCGTGGGAGCTAGCATCGGCCCTTTTTTAGGAGCCGGCTTTATGCATTTATGGGGACCTCAAGGGTTCTACATTCTATTTATGTTGATTCTTATTGTGTTGGGATGCTTTGTATTTTATCGCACACGTCAGCGTGTTGGATTGCCGGTACAGCATCAAAAAGCATTTACTTCTCTCCCCGCGGGCGTAGCTCTAACCATTTCGCGCATCTTCGCACGTATTAAATATAGAAAGCATGCCGGAAAGTCTACCATCAAGGATTCTGGTGAGCAAAAAAATATTTAAAAGTAGTACCTCCGTTGTCCGTACCATCTTCTTTCACTGCCACAAAGGTTTTCTCGGCATTGCACGAATGCCATCCATTTTACACATATCGTTCAATGGTTACACGCTTTAGTCCCATCAACATTAAACTCGTTACGATGCACAGGAGATAAAACACGCATTGGTAGGAAGAAATGGATCTTAAGTAGCTGAAAAATAAAGGTCCTAAAGAACTTCCGATGCAAATAAGGGCACTTACGAAACCGTTGATGGTACCAATATTTTGGGTTCCAAAGATGTAGGGCCACGTCATGTATATGAGCGAGTGATTCATCCCCCAAGAAAAACCACAACTTACGATGAACGCGTACTGAGATAATTTGCAAGACAAAAATAATACGGAAACACCGCACAATAGATTACTAAGACAGAAGCATACGAATAATCGTTTGGGCCCCCATTTGTCGAAAAAGTCGCTCGCTACAAAACTTATAACAATGCTCAAGATGGAAATTCCCATAATACTTTTCAAAATACTTTCGGGATTTACTTTTAATTCTTTGCAAACCGGGACCAAATGGAAAGCCAAACCTGTGTTTTGCAGAGCTTGCAAAAATAAAATGGCTATGAAAATCCAGAATGCATACGTCTTTAAAAAGTTAAAATTCATGCCGTTTGAACGGTGTGGGTGCCGCTTGCGAACGGGCAGGTGTTTTTTCTTTATAAAGAGGCAAAAAGGTAATAGAAAAAGAATAAAGCAGACACCTTGCAACATCCACAATACCTGCCAAGCGTAGTATTGGTTAAGCTTGTAAACAGTCCAAGGAATTGCGGAGGCAATAACCGCCAGAATCAAGCAAGCCAGTGAGGTGGCCCACTTGCGTTGTTTGTCAAACCAAATGGCGACCATAGAGCGATCTAAAACTTCAAACCCACGTATGCAGGTACGTATACCAGAAAATGCCACCCACAATATCCAAGGACAAGAAACGCCTAAAAAGATTGCGATTCCCTTACAATGGCTGAGAATTATAAACAATGCTCCGAAGGCAACCACTAAAAGACTACTAAACAAGCATCCCGGTAACCCGTCGAACAATTTGCCTATGCAAGGTAACAGTAAACTGGCTGTTAAATTGGCTAACGTGTAAGCAGCACTGATGGTATTTTGAGAGACTTGTAAATCTTCTCCAAGTTGTTCTAAGAAGGGACTAAAAGCTGAAGTTCTTCCCAAACAGCTTAAAGCTTCCATGAAGGTAACGATAATTAATAGAGCCCACCCGTAGTGTGATTTAGCCAACATGATTCGAAAAATAAGCGTTTTTGCATCGATGACAATGGCAAACAATACCTTGTTATGAAGCGCAAAGAAAATGTGCAAAAAATTTTGACAGTATGGCGCTTATTACCTCTAATGGAAGTGTACATTAATTTTAGTATCCCGTTACGAATCTAAGATACATGAATCCAGTTCCATCGTATAAAAAACCTAATACAAAGTTTCCTTATAAAAAGAATTTTTCCAATTTACCTCGCAAAAATAAGCAAATTCGGGCGCGTGAAGTGAGAGTGATTGGGTTTGATGGTAAGCAAGTGGGGATTTTATCCGTACAAGAGGCGCTTGGGTTGGCACAAAGTTGTGGTTTAGATTTAGTTGAAATTTCTCCCAAAGCGCAACCCCCCGTGTGTAAAATACTAGACTTTGGTAAGTACATGTACGAGGAAAGCAAAAGAAATAAATCCCAAAAAACAACGGCGACCAAACTAAAAGAAATTAAGTTAGGTGTAAGTATAGAATTAAACGATTACCAAACAAAATTAAGGCAAGCGGAAAATTTTTTATTTAAAGGCAATAAAGTTAAGTTGTATATCAACCTCAAAGGACGTCAGATGGGAAATCCACAAATGGGTGTTGAAGTGGTAGAGCGCATGGTAGAAGATTTAAAGCAAATAGGCACTGCCGATGCTGCCATAGTTCACAGCGGCCGAAATATTTTTGTTTTAATGACGCCTTTACCGGCGGCCAAACGCACTTTAATCCATAATCGAAAAGATGACACTGCGGGACTTCAAGAAGGGACCCATTAGTGTACTTTAATTTTTTTGTTCCACAAAAAGCAAGCGTCCACAGTTTTCACAGCATTGGGGTTGTGTATTGCGTGTGGCCTTCGCAACGGTATCACCGGAGACGCTTAAGTGGCAGCCGGAACACTGATTACCTTTAATAATGGGGACAATAATGGGAAATGCTTTTCCGCAACGACGTAAAATGGTGTAAGCTTCGTAAAAAGGGTCCTGTAAGTGAATTTCGAAATCGCTTACGTGGGCGCATTGCTGTACGTAAGTTGTTTGCAAGCTTTGCTTTGCGGACAATAACTGTTTTTCACGAAGTTGCAATTGTTTAAGATCGCGTTGTGTGGTGGCAACCCATTGCATGTAAGCCTTTTTTTCGGTTTCGAGATAATCTAAGTCCGTGAGTATTTGGTTTTCCAGGTCTTCAATTTTACGTTTTAAGTCAGCATTGGCATTTTCTAATGCCTGATATTCCTCCATTTTTTTGGTGGAAAGCTGTCTTGTTTTTTGTTTTGTGAGCGTTGCTTCCAAAGATTGGAGTTGTGATGCATTGCTGTGATATTGCAATTCTTGCTGTTGCATGGATTGTTGTTTTTGTGTTAAGTACGCTTCCAATTGAGAAGTTTTGCCTTGTATACGCTCAATTTCCGCGTGGATGTTTTCAATTTGTTTTTTGGAATCTAATGCCATTTGATCCAAAGACTGTAATTTTAATAACTGTTGTAAAAATAAGTTCACGTAATTATCTGAAGTGAAGTCGGGAAAATTGTAAAAGAAAATCGACGTATTTTACCTTAAATCGTGGATTGGCTTGGAATTTGCTTACGTTAGGCTGTGAATATGAATTTGTACGACGCATATAAAGAACCTGGGGAATCCGCAATGGATGAGCTAAAGAAGCTCGATGAACGGCTAAAACTTTTGCAAAAAAGGTTTGCAATCTCTAAGACGGGGAATGTCCAAGATAGCTTGTTTACATCCGAAAATTTGAAAAGTACGATAGGTTTATTGAGAACCATTAATCCTAGTGAAAAAAACATGGTTCGAACGTTGGAACCATTGATTCCTTTAGCGGAAAAATCGGATGAAGAATTGAGTCATTTGGATTCTAAAAAAGTCTCAACGACACGCTATCGAGAACCCGTTTGCACGCCTTTTACGAAACAATTAAAGTGTAAGTTGCCTCAAAATAGGTTAATTTAGTTATGTCATTTAGCAACTTAAGTGCCGTTACTTATACGTATCCGATTCCTTTAACGACTACCACAGGAACTCCCATTGCCGCGACTGCAAATTTGCAGACAATTTGTGGTAACTATAAAAACTTATTTAGGAGCCAATATACGACTATAGCGAATAATCTCTTGGGGGTATTAAACAGTATTATAAGCAGTTCGTTGTCAGTCTCGATGACGGATACATGCGGTGTAATAGTGCCTTCAACATGGCCCAGCGCAACCTTAGGTGATACGATTTGTCAAGAAGGCAACAAGGCATATAGGTATTATTTGCAGGAGGTTGTGAACGATTTAAAGGCTTTTTGTAAATACATTAAGGATGCGGGTGAGGTTTTAAGCGAGCTCAACGGACTAAGTGGTAACGTTAACGATCAAGCGCATGTATTGTTGGATAAATTGCAATGCTGCGATCAATTGTGTGGAGAAATGGTTAAAGAATTTAGTAAACATTTCAAATACAATATGGATAACAATACTTGGGAAGAAGCAGAAGACGCTATAGGTTCCAGTTCCCCTTATGCTGTAAAATCCCAGTTGTCTGGTACCTATGCTTCCTTGGACATTTTGAGAAAAACCCCCGTAAGCTGTACCGATTCTTCAGGCCCAACCAGCAAGGAAATCAATACGTTTAATGAACTAAGCAAACTGGATAAACTAAAGTTTATTAAATTGTATTATAATCTCATACTTAACAATAACCAACCGCAAACTGTTTTTCCGGATGATTTAAAGACGGGTTATCCATGTTTACCCAATGAAGTCAGTACGAGTGGCACCGAAGATACGAAGGAATTGGGAGCGTTAGAGTTGTTTTATATTGGGTATTTGATTGATAGAGATGGCCCCATTAATGCTTTATCTTCATTTTTGGAAATCAAAACGCAAGCTTTACGACAAAACATATCGCTCATGATGGACAAAATCGAAGCGCTAAATCAGTGTTTAACGTTCATCAACAGAGGACTCGATTTATTGAATGCCAGCCAGTCGGATGGTGAAAAAACGAATCGTATTCCGGATGCTCCCTATATTGCTTTAACACTTTTGTGTGGAGGTGCATTGCGTGGATTAAAGGAATTGACCATCAATGGTAAAAAGGAACGCTATTTAGTACTACAGTGCAATGCTGAAGTGACAGAAGATGGGTACGAATTAACCAAGACTGGAAAATACTTGCTTGTAAAGGCCAATGAAGAAGGATTAAATGCCTTATTAGGGACCAAAGTTACAGGTAGTGGTAATGAGGCTAATTCTGATGGACAGAGTTATTATATAGATAGTTTTACATTTACAGACAGGACCTTAACCTATGGTACTACCGTCTCTGGTATTCCTGAGGCAGGTTCGGCTGCGATATATAAGGGATTTTCTCGTAGTAATGAGGTCGATTGCAGAAATAAGTCCAATAACGAGATTTTATTGGCTGTATTCGGTGCTTATAACAGTAATGATGTGAAACAATGGTTGCCTAAAGCACTGTCGGTAGATAAGGTTTTAGCTTCCAGTGTTCTGGGCAGAGACAATGGCAACTGGAAAAACAAAGACAATGTTGATGCAAACATGGTGAGTTCTTGGACGACGGCATTTACGAATAAGTCGGAATACATCAATACGGCCATTGAATCCATCAACAACGATGTGTCCACGATGCGAACAAAAATTGATACTTTTGATTCCGCAAGCTCTACGTTCCGAAATCGTGCACACGATACCTACAGCGGCATTATAGGTCGTATAGGATCTTAATCATTCGTCCTTGCGAGAAGCAATCACTGGTACCCAGAAAAGTATATTAAAAATGACCATGCACTTGCCTGTGTCCATGTAACTCTCGCTTAATGAAGTTAAAGCACTGTATAGGTAGGGACTGATGGCGCTGCACAAACTGGTCCATCCGACGAAACTTGCGAAACCCAGCGGTATTTGCTCTTTTGGCAATAACAATGGAGGTAAACTGTAGGAAAGCACGTGACTCAAACTCCAACCAAGCGCACAAAACACTACGACGGCGCAACGACCCCATGGGAATGAGCAATATAAAATGCTTATGCTGGATGCAATGAGTGTTACCGACAATACCTGCACGGCATTAAACTTGATTTTGTGGACTACCCACGAGCATATTGGATTAAATATAAGTTCAAGGATAACTATGGGTAGAAACAATTTATAAACGTCCGATAAAGGAATGCTTTGTTCAATGGCAAAGTCGGACAAGTGAAATGAAATAGCGGTAGCTTGAAAATTGTGCAGCGCAATTATCGCAAGTCCCCATTTAAATTGATTTGGAAAATCTTTTAATCCCCAGGCATACCTACCTACAGATTTTACGCCGTACGACAACCCCGAAGACAGTTTTCGAGGAATACACAATGTTATCAATAGTAAGCAAATAATTGCACCCCACCATATTTGGTGCCATTGATGCAATGCGTCGGTGTGAGCCAACAGATAAGTCACAACGCCTATCAATAAGATAGGAAAGGTCGTGTGCAAAGAAGCCATCCAGGCGCACAACTTTGAATCGTACAAAGTAGCCGTAAGCGTCCTGATACAGAGCGGCAGTCCACCTTGACCGCACAAGCGAATACCCGTAAAAATACCGCAGAGTATCAAAAATGTTAACGCAACCGAACAAGGGTAAGTGGTGATTGCAATAAGGCACAAAAAACAACCTGCAAAGAGGTAATAAATACGTTGAAAAACCTTACGCAAAGAAGATCGATTCCACCAATTACATATTATATAAGGTACCAATAAACTCGCCAACAACGTTCCTATCGTATAAGCCAACGATACCTGCGTATCATTTAAATGAGTTTTCTCCTGTAAGTAAGGTTTAAAGCAGGCAACAAACGGCGTGCGTCCAAGAATAGTAGGAAACAGCAACAAGGTACTTATGCATGAAAACTTTAGCAAACTAACCTTTTCGCGAAGATGACTTTGTTCCTCATCCATAATCGTTATTAACGTTTCAAAACGGTAACGCGGCAAGCATTATAGTTTTACCTCATCGCGCAACCGTTACGTTCATAGACCCCACGCGATTTTCATGGCATGTGATCTTTAAATAGTTTTATATACACAGAAGCATTTGCGAGGCAAGCATATTTGGCGTAAATATTGCTATAAATGCAAGCATGAAATCATTGAATTGTATTATCATCGTTAACATCGTATGTTGCTGCTTGAAAAGCGTTTGCTTGGGAAACGAAAACGATTATCGAACAACCGAAAATTGTCCATCGAGTGATCACATAAAATTACTCTATCAAATGAGAACCGTTGACAGAATGTTTGATTGGAATATTGAGCGTAAGTGTCATGTCTTAACTCCATTTGGAGAACCCATTTATCGATCTATACAAGATTTAGCATGCGAATGTATGCCAGGATTACCTCTCGGTATAAGACCTATTCGTCCCGACCAGCGGTCTTTGGCAGCTAATGCGTTTTTGAGAAAATATGTTTCATCTTGTTATCGAAGGGATCATGTGGGCGTTTTTCTAGATTTTCTTTCCAGCAAACTATCGCTCACTACTTTAGTGCCTATGCCCGATATAGTAGTACCTGTAGAAGACGAAATGGAACAAGATTTTCTTAATGACAAACCCTTTGTGCAGATTTTTGGAGAATGCATGCGGACAGCTTCCATGGGTATGATTATGCGTGAACCCGAATACTGTCAAGAGCGCGCACAAAAAGGAGAAAGCTGTGACATTAAGGCCTTAGATCGCTCCATTGTTGATAGGGTACTCCGTCAACCCAGCGGCGATAAAACGGTCCTGTTCGTAGGTTTTGATCAAACGTTTAATACGGAAGGTGGAAACATTTATGCCGATACCCCGGGTTACACGCGGTCATTGTTTTTGAGCGCCTGGGAAAAGCGTCCTTCAAGTCATCATAATCAAATAAAAACCTGCTTTTGCAAAATGCCGCGGTTATTGGAAATGTGTCCGGACATGCTCAATGCTTTCGATTACATCATCGTTGGAGGCCAGACGCGTGAATACGTTTATCCGGA
>JAITJL010000010.1 GCA_031278975.1 Puniceicoccales bacterium | reverse complement strand
CTTGGGTCTTGGGTCTTGGGTCTTGGGTCTTGGGTCTTGGGTCTTGGGTCTTGGGTCTTGGGTCTTGGGTCTTGGGTCTTGGGTCTTGGGTCTTCACTACTAAGTTATTATAGCCTTTCCTTACTACCTCTGTCAAGGGTTGTTCATGGGGTTATCTATTATCCTTTTCGGTCTTCACTTTTACGTATGCTTGCTTACACTCCTTCAAATCTCCTTCACAACAACGCTGGACATACTTCTTAACAGCTTCGGTATTATTTTCTGGACATACGAACAGACGCCTGAATTCAGGACCTTTTGTTGGTATTTACACCCCAATCACATGATATTCCAAATTCACTCACACACAATGGCCATTGGTCCTTTTGTTCCGTACCTAAGAGAGATAATGTATTGGAAAGACCTCAATACACATCTTTTTGATACCGCCTTGTATTTTTTAACATTTTTAAGAAATCTTCAGCTTGTATACTGTTCAGACTTCCGCAGTTTTCAATAATTTCAAGGAGCGTTGATTCAACATCTTTGGCCATCGATTTGGCTTCTCCGCAGATGTAAAAATAAGCACCTTTCTGTAACCACTCCCACAAAACAGTTGCGTTTTCCATCATTTTATGCTGGACGTACACTTTATGCTCTTGGTCTCGCGAAAATGCCAAATCCAACCGTGTGAGTACGTTTTCTCGCTGACAGTGGGTGATAAAATCTTCAAAAATAAAGTCAATATCACGGTGTCGACCTCCAAAAAATAACCAATTGTATCCGGTTGCTTTCGATAAAAGTCTGGCCTCTAGAAATGCTTTAAAAGGTGCAATACCCGTTCCTGGCCCTACCATAATGACAGGTTTTGTAGCATCCGTAGGCAATTTAAAATGTGAAGACTTGACATAAATCTTCAAAGATTCATTCACACGCAGTCTTTTACACAAAAATCCGCTCGATAAACCTTCCCCAATGCCACCTTCAACGTTTTTAAAAGTAACCAATCCTACGATAAGCTCCATCACATGTGGATTTTTCATGTACGCAGAAGCAATCGAATAGGCACGGGGTCGCATGGGCTTTAGCCAACTGCACAAAATGGATGCCGAGGAATCCGCTTTGTGTCGGTTTTTCAAAGCCGTCAGGGCCGTCCAAAAATCGACCCCATCACGACTGGGTAAAGTAGCAAATATACTTGGCCTTAACAGTAATTCAAAGTGAGAACTCAAAGTTTCATATAAGGTCAACGTCTGCTTTGTATCTGCATCCACAATAATCTCTTCGCCAGACAATTGCATTAGGGCGAGCAGTTTTTCAACAAATATTGGATTATTTTTAGGGTAAATAAATACAACATCTCCCGGTTCAAATGTACAATTTTCATTCGGAATAGAAAGTGCCACAAGGTAAACGCTTCTCTCGTCTTCAACACCGGACAATAATTGCCTTTTCAACAAAACCGAATGCATTACATTGTCTGGGAATTTCATATTTATTGTTTTTGTAATAAATGGCATTTTAGCTTAAAAGCGAGCAGAAAGTACTTAAAAATACCTCTTTAATTGTACTATCAGCGTTACTGCCACTCCTACGCAATCACAAGCCTTCTTGCGATGTTTCACAATATTTCGCCAGTCTGTACAACTTCTCCTCGAAATACTTTTTCCCCTTGCAAACCCTTGAGTAGCCCCTGTTCACACCTTGTCCAAAACTCAAGCTCCGTCGAACTCCTTAAAATTTGACCTAAAAAATCTCCCTCTGCATCTATGGCAGGCCCTATGTACTTGCAAAAATTCTTTAAAAGTCCTAGTTTATTGGTATTTCCATTTGACTTAAAGGCTTTGTCAACTTTTTGCAGGTATTCAAATACGTGTTTATAACGCGGGTAATCAATGGGATACCCTTTACTGTAGTTATACCATTGGGAAAAAATCCATGGATTACGTATGGCTGCTCTTCCCAACATAGTCCCCCAACATCGGGTAAAACTCAAAACATGTTGTACGTCGTCGAGTGTATTGATGTCTCCATTGGCAATGATGGGAATAGGTAATTTTTCTACAGCACGTCGGACAAAGTCGTATCGGATTTGTCCTCCGTAGCGGTCTTTTACGGTACGCGCATGAACGGTAATACAATTTACCTGCGCTTCGTTCAAAATATCTAAAATTTTTTCGAAATTCTCAGTATCTTCAAAACCAATTCGCATTTTCACACTCAGAGGTTTTGAACAACCTGCCCGCAGTAAGTCAATGAGCGTTTTCAAAAGAGGCAAATTTTTTAAAAGTCCCCCACCCGCTTGCTTTTTGTAAATTTTCGGAACCGGACACCCCAGGTTAAAATCAATGCCCGCAATGGGATATTTTTGCAAAATTTCTGCATTTCTTAACAAAGCATCCGGATCATTACCCATTAATTGTATCCACAGTGGACATTTGTCCGCATATGCCAAATCGTCTTCAATCTGACGAGGATTGAGGATAAAATTTTTATGTACACGTACGAATTCGCTTACGTACGCATTGGGTGCGCCGTACTGATTTAATATTTGCCAAAATGGACCCTGCGTTAAGCGACGCATGGGAGCTAATGCAATACCATGCTGAGGGAAACTATGCGTCATTTAATCTTTTATACAATTTTTCGCCCAATCCTTAGCATCCGGCAAATCTTGAAATAAACTATGATCTACAAACAAGGGTTTTTTATGCGTTAATGCCAGTAAAATGGCGTCACTTGGCCTTGAATCCAATTCAACAATTTTAATAACCCCCTCACATTTCTGTTTTAGCAAGACCCGAGCAAAAAATATACCCTCTTTCATGTCCGTGATGACGATGCACTGCACCTCAATATCGAACCCCAAACACAGGTTGCGAATAAGATCGTACGTTAAAGGCCTCGTTACATTGCGGGCTTGTTGATAAGACGTAATTTGTTCTCCCATCAAAAGATCTACGTAGATAACAAACGTCTTATCGTTATTCCCTAAAAATAAAGCAACACCCTTGGGAGTTGTAACAACATTCTTAATGATAACTTCCACAACTTCATTGCGCATGCTATTATAAAATGACAAGATCCAAAATTTAGAAAATGTTTTTTTTAAAAATTATACTTGTCGTACCATTTTTTACACTGTAAAATTATCTAGCAAAGCTAATTTGTGGTTATAGCGATAGCTTTGGTATAAATTTGTTAAAAAAATATCCTTAACGTATATCTAATAAAGTTTCTATGAAAATTGCTATTTTAACATCGGGAGGTTTGGCGCCCTGTCTTTCGGCGGCCATAGGTGGATTCGTTCAACGCTATACCGAGCTCGATAAAAACGTTGAAATTGTGACGTACTTGAATGGATATCAAGGACTCTTGCTAGGACAATCGCGTACGATTACCGAACGAGCGCGTTTGGAAGCTTATCATTTGTTGAAATTTGGTGGCAGTCCTATTGGCAACAGCCGTGTGAAATTGTCTAATGTAAAGGATTGCGAAAAAAAAGGACTCATTCGTGCAGGCCAAAACCCATTCGAGGTCGCCGCACATCAATTGATGAAGGACCAGGTGAACATACTTCACACAATTGGTGGAGACGACACCAGTACAACGGCTGCCGAATTGGCCCATTTTTTGGCACAAAACAATTATCCTTTGCGTGTTGTTGGCCTTCCCAAAACAATTGATAACGACATTTTTCCGATTCGCCAAAGCCTCGGCGCAATGACTGCGGCGGAACAAGGTGCTGTTTTTTTCGAAAACGTTGTTCACGAACACAGTGCCAATTCAAACATGTTAATTATACATGAAATCATGGGACGCAACTGCGGATGGTTAACTTACGCAACTGCAGCGTGTTACACATCGAGATTAGTCCAAAAAACATTTGCTCCAGCTTTGGGATTTCCAAAAGAGAAATTTGAAATTCATGGCATTTACATTCCAGAAATTGAATTTGACCTAGAACGAGAGGTCAAACGATTAAAACCATTGTTCGATCAGCTGGGATGTTTGAATCTGTTCGTTAGCGAAGGAGCCTGCGTTACCGCTATCGTTAAAGAATTAGAAAAAAATGGTGAAAAAGTTGCGCGGGACGCGTTCGGCCATATAAAGTTAGATCACATTAATGCGGGCAAATGGGTTGGGGAACAATTTTCAAAAGCCTTAGGCGCGCAAAAAATGCTGGTACAAAAAAGTGGCTACTTCGCCCGTTCAGCCGCACCTAATGCATTTGATTTGCATCTCATTCAATCGTGTGTGGATTTTGCAGTTGAATGTGCATGCAAAGGAATGAGTGGTTTGGTGGGACACGACGAAACACAACGCGATACCTTACGCTGCATCGAATTTGAAAAAGTGAAAGGTGGCAAGCTGCTGGATGTCAACAATTCCCATGTACAACAATTTCTACAATCTATTAACAAGTAAACTTGCATTGCGTACAGTGGAGTTTTTTTCCAAGGTATGAAAAAAGGATTATATTTAGTAATAGGATAGTTAAATTTTGCATGCGCCGTTTAGGCAAACATCCAATACAGCCTCCTGTTCGGACCCATGGTCATGTGTATTGTGATAATATAATGTCTTAATACCCAGCGAAGCATCCAAAAACAATTGTTCGCATTCGACTTGGCAACTTTGGCATGCATTTTTTCAATCCTGACCTTTGCTACCGTTCGACAATAAAACAATCAATTGCCTGATTCTTACCCAATATAACACTTCGAACTCGACAAATCAAATAAAAAATTTTGAGTGTAGACAACAACCCATGTCTATTCCAATTCGAAAAAGTATAAAAATTGTTCTCTTGAACGACATCCATGAACTGCTACTGCTTTTTATAGAAGATCCTAACATTACATCCCTTGACAACGTTTACGGAGGTGGATTTTGGCAACTTGTTGGAGGTAAAATAGAAGACGGCGAAACGTTGGAACAGGCTGCCGCAAGAGAATTATTTGAGGAGACGGGATTGACGCGCAACGAAGTCATCTTTGGCAACATCATTTGGGAAGGGCAATGCGATCTTAGGCTATACGGTACGGTAACGCGCATTCATCAGCAGTTTATCATGGCTCGGACTTCTCAAACGGTTACTTCACTGCAGAATTTAACGCAAGAAGAAAAGCAAAGGGTCAAAAAATTGCAATGGTTTTCACTGGATCAAATCAAAAATAGTTCGGAAATCATATACCCAACAACGCTTCCAAAACATTTAGAGGCAATTATACAGGGCCGTATACCCTCAACACCCATTACAATAAACTTATCGTAGAATGGTATGAGAATATGGAACTACCGTAGAGAAGGTGGATTTGCTTTTTAAAAGTTGCGTTGTATTTAGGTAAGTATCCATCCAATACCGTTTTACGATATAAGGAGTGTATTAATCCGTTTCTCCTTTCGAGGATGTGGTAACATTCAATAAGATTTGCTTAAAAAGTTCCTCATCGTAGACCCATTGTCTAAAAAAGTTTCGACACTCTATATGTATACTTTCCAGCTGTTGCCATAGAGTAGCACACATCCATGCTATGCGGTTAGTATTTGCAACGATATCGCAATGATCCAAGGTATTTAAAATTTCATTCCAATGATCCGGAAACTTTTGCTGACATTGATACCAAGGTTCAAAATATTGAAGCCAATCTATTTGCTGAAGGAATAAAAATCCCCGTGAGGGATGCTGACTTCCCACAAAAAGCTTTTTAAATTCATCAAACACTTTTCGACGACTTAAGTTTTCCGGTGACATATTTTGGCACGTACTGCGTGTATGGGGATGTAATTTTAAATGAAACCGGCCAGCCAATTGCATCCCCCGCAGCACTCTCAAAGGATCCTCAAAAAAATGAGAGGAAACATGCTTTAGGATACCTGCTTTCAAATCTTCTGCGCCTCCGAACGGATCCAAGAGCGTACCCGATGTTAAATCAATCCCCATGGAATTGATGGTAAAATCTCTTCGTTGGGCCGCTTCTTGGTAGGTAATGAAAGGTGCAGGGTGTACTTCGAAGGCTGTATGTTTGGGTCCTGTTACCCGTTCGATCCGTGGAATACTGACATCGATGGGATACGATTTAAGCTTAAAAATACCAAATTTATAACCCGACAAATCGACATCACTAAAGCATTGCTCCAAAACACTCCGTAGTTTTTCTAGAGACACTCCAAAAACTTCGATATCAAAATCTTGAATGTCCCTTTTTAACAAAATATCACGAACGCACCCCCCTACCAAAATTGCTTTGCCGCCTGCTTCCTGAACACACTTTATTAAGTGCCCGCAGTACTTGGGAATTTCAAAATTGGGCAGGGACATTTTCGGTGGAGAAAAAGTAAGATTCAAGCATTAAACATAGGCAATGATAGACCGGCAAATGCAATTCTTGGATTTTAAAAGTTTCTGTTTCCGGTACACAGATGCAAACATCGCAAAGATTTTTCATTTGTCCGCCGCTTTCACCCGTCAATCCCAAAATGGTCATTTTTTTTGCGCGCGCAATTTCAATAGCCCGCAAAATATTTTTTGAATTACCCGAAGTACTCAGACACCACAGCGTATCCTGCTCTTGCCCTAAGCCCCATACCAATTGAGCAAAATACCACTCGGGATTGCAATCGTTGCAGAAAGCGGAAATAATGCCCGTTAAATTGGGTAACGGAATTGCCGGTAAAGCGTGCTGCAGGTTTTGCATTGCATCCACCGACAAAGAGGATTCAAATCGCTTAGACAAGCGTTTAGGACCCGCAAAGCTTTTTAGAAGTTCACCTGCAATATGATCGCTATCGGAAGCGCTCCCTCCGTTACCGGCCAGTAATACTTTCCCCTTTTGCTTAAAGCAAAAGCATAATAGAGCAAAAGCCGATTGGATATGTAATTTACAAGGTACTAATTGAGGGTAACGCTGCAACAAAACATCTAAATGTTTACTTTGCATGTGCCTTAATTTTAGTCACAAGTTCTTCTTCCGATAACAATCCAACGTGCGTGTCAACCACTTGCCCATCTTTTATAAAAATAAGCGTTGGAATGCTGCGAACATTGTAACGTGCGGAGAAAAATTGCGCATTGTCACCGTCGACATTCATTTTCCCCACCTTAGCTTTTGTCACCATTTTCTTAGCCACCGAATCCAAAACAGGTGCCAAAGCGTGACAAGGACCACACCAGGGGGCCCAAAAATCTATTAGGACAAGTCCTTCTTGACGCGTAAAATCGTCGAAATTATCTTTCGTTAATTCTGTCGTAGTTTCCGTCATAATTTTCTCCTGTAAAATACAAATTTCCCTTCCTTGCCGAACAATTGCTTTTCTGTTTTGAGACTCAAAATCAACTTTTGCAAAAACATGCATCAACACGAC
Source organism: Puniceicoccales bacterium (assembly GCA_031278975.1). Classification (GTDB taxonomy): domain Bacteria; phylum Verrucomicrobiota; class Verrucomicrobiia; order Opitutales; family UBA9783; genus CABUVL01. The sequence goes on along the minus strand of JAITJL010000010.1, from coordinate 58,598 downwards.
AAGCCACACCATCACCCCTCCATCGTTTTCTCAAAAACATCAAGACATGCTGTCAAGCAAACATTCTTAAAGCAAGGCTATTTATATTCTAGCCCTACGGCAACCCTTAATTTTTCAACGCAACCCAAAATCTCGCACGAAAAATGCTTGTATTACCACAAGGAGAAAACCTTGCGTTCGTTTTCCTCGTATCTTATCATTAAAATCGTACCATGTCATCGAGATTTCTGTCATCGTTGATGAACAAAAGCTTCATTCAGGGAATGGGCGTTTTCCCTTTTACGCAGGGAATTTGTTCACAACTTCCTTCGCCGATTGTTCGTTCTTTAAATTTTTCAGAACAAATAAGAAGCGCCAATGATCACCCCTATACCTTACGCGTTGCGAGCCCGCAAGATGCTGTTTTAATTAAAAAAGTTTTGTACGCCTACGGACACAGTAACTCTAATTACAAGAACCTAGAATTTTTTCCCGAGGATAAACTTGCAACCATTATCAATAACATGACGCGTTGCCTGGAACATGGCTATTTTATTACCTTTGTCATCACGGTACAAGACTTTCCAATGGAAAGGCCCATTGGTTTTTTACAGGTAGATCCTTACAATTTACAAACCATTGACAAGATTTTTAACAATGTTCTGTTTCCACAGTGGAATAACTTTCTAACGCATCCACTTCAGGAAGAACATTTATGTACAGATAATATACACGCTCTTGCAGTATGGTTAAATGAACATACAAAAGAGGACTTTGTACAAGAATATTTTTCACACATAAAGGGAGTATGTTGCAAATCTTTAGGAAAAATACCAGTACGTTGGCAACATTTTATTATTGAAAGCTTCCGTTGTTTGTATGCATTAAAAAAACATTTATCCTCTGATCAATTTGTAGCCAACGTATCCTATGGACTTCTCCCGCAGTTCCAAATGCAGGGAATCATGTCGCAAGCGTGGCACAAGGTCATACAAAAACTCCAAGAGACGCCCATCAAAATTTTGTTTTCGGACCGCATAGCGCTTAAAAATCGAGCTTCTTTGCATCTGCTGCGAAAACTAAATTTTAAGACAAGTGCCCTTTATCAAATGTATTATTCTCAAGATTATCACACTCGTTGCCATCCTAAAGGCATGTTTTCCGAGCTTTGCGTGGCACTTACGTACACCCTGGGCTAATGGGGTTCCTTTATTTTGCATAAACGTTTTATGCCCACGTTTAGGTCGTTTTGGAGTTTATGTTTCAAATGATCTAAATGTTACACACGTTTGTCATTCATCCTTCGGAAGATTATATCCTATTTTTTAAAAGCTTGCCCAAAAAATAAATGATGGGTAAGAACTGTTTTTATAAACGAGGTAACGAATTACAAGAATAAAATTCTTCACGGAGAACACATTCATAAGGTGATGTTTTAAGGCTTGCAGGTGCAAACTTGAAAGATTTATGTGCTGCAGTGAACGAAATTCGCGAACGTCTATGTGGCTGTACATTGGACCTTTGTGCCATCATCAATGCTAAATAGTGGGCGGTGTTCTGACAATTGCAAATACTGTTCGCAGTCCGCTTGTTATCACGCTCAAAATTTCCCCTATCCGCTTTTGGACACAGAGCAGATTTTAGAAAAAACCATCCACGATAGCACTCAAGGCATCGTTCGCTTTTCATTGGTAACTTCCGGACGCAAGTCAAATGAATAAGAAATCGATAAAATATGTCAAACAGTTCGAATGATCAAATGTGAAACGCATTTGAAAATTTGCGTATCAGGTGGACTGCGACAGTATCAAATTTTAAAAAACTCAAAGAAGCGGGGGTAAGCTGTGTTCACAATAACTTGGAAACTTCCGAAAGAAATTTCCCAAATGCATGCATAACTTACACCTATCAGAACAAAATATCAACGCTTAGGACAGCGCAGCGTGCGGGTTTCAGCGTTTGTTGTGGCGGCATTGTAGGTTTAGGTGAAAGCATGGAAAATCGCATCGACATGTTTTTGTCGATTGGAGAACTTAATGTGCAATCGGTCCCCGTCAATTTGCTCAATCCCATCCCGGGAACCCCCTATGCGCATAACAAAATTTTAACGAATGATGAGATGTGTCGCATTATTGCCATAGCGCGGTTTCTGCTCCCCAAAGCTTCTATTCGTATGGCAGGGGTCGTAGATTATTACCCGATAATGGCAAGCAATGCTTTTTATCGGGCACCAACGCGGCCGTTTCTGGAGATATACTAACAACACGTGGTACGGCGATTGAACAAGATATCAAGATGTTGACCGAATTGGGATTCACCATCGCACTGCACAATGTGTAAATCGATTTTCGTTACGGCAACAGGAACCAATATAAAAAACATTTATATCGAGGCTCACAAGTAATATGATTTGAACAGTAGCAACCCACTTAGGGTTACGATGTGCTGAAAAACATTTTCTTTGATCATCGTATCCAAATGAGATAAAGGTATCAAACGAGTTACCAAATCTTCCGATGGATCAAAGTGCGTATCGTAAAGTTTCTTGCAATGTTTAAACAGAAAAAAGTAAACATGATTTGTTTGCATGGCTGGATTAGGATAATAACGCCCCAATAAAGATACCTGTTCACTCGCGTATCCCGTTTCTTCTTTTAATTCACGCAAAGCACCTACCTGAGGGTCTTCATGGGGTTCTATACCACCTCCAGGCAATTCCAAAGTTAGGCTATTACTTCCTACCCTAAATTGATTCACCATTACAATTTCGTGATTGTCCGTTAATGCGATGCTTTGCACCCAATCCTTACAATCGATCAACCAAAAATTTTGTGATCGCCCATCCGGGTGCCTACCTGCCTTTTTAAGTAACCGTGCTCCTTCTTGGATGTTGTAAAGTGTTTCTTCTACTCCTAACTGCCACAGAGGTGGATTGTTTTCTTGAAAAGACAACAAATTACTATTCATCTCGACCTCGAGATACCAGTAACAAATAATAAATTAAATTACCTAAAGAAGCCACAAAGGCTGCAACGTACGTTAAAGCCGCCGCATTTAAGGTTTCACAAACACCGCGAGATTCTTGCTTATTAACAATGGCCAAGTTGACTAAAATTTTTTTTGCCCGAGCACTTGCATCGAATTCAACGGGTAAAGTAATTAATTGAAACAAAGTGAGTAACATGTAAATCCAAACGGCTACCTTTATTAAACCAAAAAAATTCAGTACAAATCCTCCCAAGATCACAAATGGTAATATTTGGCATGCTATGCTGGTGACAGGAACCAAGGTAGAACGCCACTGCAAAGGAGCGTAAGCTTGCTTATGTTGAATGGCGTGTCCCGCTTCGTGAGCTGCAATCCCTAAAGCTGCTAAAGACGTCCCATAGTAATTTTCTTCGCTTAAGGCCAAACGCTTGCTCAACGGATCGTAATGATCCGTTAATTTTCCACGAACGCTCACAATCGAAACATCCGTAATACCCGCTTGCTGCATAACCGCTTCCGCCGCTTCTGCCCCCGTTATCCCGCCTGAAGATTTTATTTTGGACCAATGGCTATACTTAGATTGAACCTGAATTTGCGCCCATAGTCCTAAGAACAATGGACAAAGAATTAAAATTACATACATTGTCATAAAAGTCTCCAATAAGATACGAAAACGATAACATATACGATTGCAAAAAATCAAGCGAAAGTTTAAAAAGCATTTATTTTTTACGTAAAATGCATATCATGCTCATTTTTATGATCGTTCGATTCAACACAACATTAAAATGCGGACAACTCCCTATCTCTTATTATAGCTACTCCTTCTTCACGGTGTGCAAAACTGAATTCAGTACTCCCCATAGTATGGAGTACATCAAGAATTACAATTTTACAGTTGAAAATACGAGAGCATCTTGGGCATTCATTATAAATTTCGAGTGTTCACAAATCTTGCAATAGCCACCGAGTTGGAGAAATATCTTCCGCTTGCAATAATATCTGATAGAGTTTTTCCGAGTAAGACAAAAATTGCTGCCTTGTAACTTCAGGATTATCTAAAAATTGCTGCATACATTGCGCCACCTTAAAAGCTTGTAATGCGGAGCTTTGTAAAAATTCTGGATACGCTTGTTCTTTCAGCAAAATATTTGCCATACTTAAAAAAGGCACTTTCACAATACATTTTCCCAGCGCATAAGTTAGGGGATGCGCGCGATAAACAACGACCCCGGGAATCCCAGCCAAAGCTATTTTTAACGAAGCGGTACCCGAACTCATCAGCGACCCACAAATTTCTAAGGGATGTAGTAGATTACCGTGATCGCACAAACGAATGGCATTTTGCAAATGACTCTTTGCTATTTCCTCTTCTAAAATTGCTTTGATGGATGCATCCGGATACACGACCACACCCCCTAATTTTTCATATTTTATTTTTAAACATTGAAAAGCGTTTAATAAAATAGGGAAAATACGTTTCACTGCCGCCAAACGACTTCCGGGTAACAACAACAATTCTCCATTTAAATCGTACGTAAAAGGCAATTTTTTTCCAACCAAAGGATGCCCAACGTAACAAACATCCAAATTAGTATCGCTAAAATACGCTTTTTCAAAGGGGAAAATGACCGCTAATCGATCCAAAAATTTGGCCATTAAAAACCGACGATTTTGCCTCCATGCCCAAATTTGCGGTGCTATGTAGGCGTAAATTTTTACGTTTCCACCGCCTTTACAGCTCAACTTTTTTTCAAACAACTTTTTGGCCAAACGCAAATTAAATCCGGGGAAATCAACCAAACAAACGATACGTGGGCGATAAACCTCTACCCATCGCACAATCCAATCCATGAGTTCTTTGAATTGACGATAGTACTTCAAAACTTCTACGAGTCCTACGACGGACCACTTTGTTATATCCAACAATAGGTGGGCGCCTGCTTGCTGCAGCGATTGTCCACCGATTGCGCAGATATTTAAATCGGGATGCAAAGCTTTTAAATCTCTGACACCGGCAGCGGCATGCGCATCTCCAGAGTGCTCTCCGGCAACGACTAACAGATCTATTCGTTCGTCAATGACACAGTTACCTTTTTCAGCCAAAATATTCTCTTTGCCTAACTTTTTCACACGCATAACACCTTGGGGCCACACACTACGTTTCGTAGAAAAATTAAGCCTATTAAATTGGGTATTGCCATCAGTCCATTAACGGTATCTGCAATGGTAAAAATAGTGTCTAACTTCATAAACGGCCCAATCGCAACAAGTGCAAGAAAAATTATTTTGTACGCCATAACCCAACGGTCACCCGAAAGGTATTGAAAACACTTCTCTCCATAATAATTCCACCCAATAATCGTCGTAAAAGCAAAAAATATGATCCCCATATTGACAATGTAAGATCCCAACGATAAGCATTCCAGACCTTTGCCAAATGCAAAAGCCGTCAAGGGAGCACCTACCAACGTAGGATGAGGTACAAAACGATCGGTTGCACCGTGTGCCAAAATTAATACCAAGCCAGTCATACTGCACGTCAACATTGAAAAAAATGTTCCGGTCATCGATATGAGTCCTTGCTTTTCTGGAATATTTGTCTTGGCAGTTGCAGCCGCGATAGGGGTACTCCCTAGCCCCGATTCATCGCAGAAAATACCACGACACATGCCTATTTGCATCACGTGCGTTATCGTCACTCCTACACTACCACCTAAAACGGCTTCAGGACTAAAAGCGCCTACACATATAAATCTTAATGTATTGGGCAGCAAATTTACATTACGTACGATCACCCAAATCGCACACAATATATACGCTGAAGTCATAAAAGGAACTATTTTTTCGGATACTTTAGCTATACACTTTATTCCACCCACGGTAATTATGGCCACCAATGCGGTCACCCATAGGGAAGTTGAAAATCCTGTTATACCAAAAAAACTTGCCGCCACAGCAATTGAATTCACTTGACAAAAGGTTCCAATCCCTAAAAAAGCAACTCCTACCCCAAACAAAGCAAAAGCCTTTGCCAGCCACTTATTGTGCAATCCGTCTTGAAGATAGTACATGGGCCCTCCATCAACCGTACCATTTTTATGGATTCTCCTATATTTTATTGCCAACACGCTTTCTGCATACTTTGTTGCCATTCCCAAAAATGCAACGACCCACATCCAAAACATGGCTCCAGGACCACCGGTTAGAATAGCCGTAGTAACGCCAACAATGTTACCCGTTCCTATGGTACCGGCAAGCGCGGTACACAGTGAAGCAAAACAAGAAACATCGCCCGTAGATTTTCCTTCATCTTCTTTTTTGTAAAATAAATAACTCAGGGCCAACTTTAACTTAAAAATCTGTATAAACCGCAGTCGAAACGTATAATAAATCCCGGTACCTAACAACATGACCATCAGAGGGAATCCCCACAAAAATGAATTAAACGCTTGCAAAAAATTCATCCCACGCACAACCCTTAATCCTATTCCCGTGTACCCTGCCTAATTAGATCCGTAATTTGCAAGGCGACAGCTAAGGTAGAACGAGCAACCCATCCATTAATTTTAGGTTGGTGGGTCTTCAAAATACAGTCTATAAAATCACTCAATTCAACCTTCAAAGGTTCTTCTTTGTGCAAAGGAACTTCTTCTTTCTTAAGTTCAAGGCCCTCCTTGTAAAGCAAATGCCCCTTTTGGTCCATAAAGTCCAAGGATAAATATTTATTGGGTTGAAAAACCCGAATTTCGCGTACTTTTTTTAAACTCACTCGGCTTGCATTGAAATTGGCAATGCAGCCGTTTTTGAAACGAACACGCGCATTGGCAATGTCTTCCCCAATTGATAATACGCTTACACCCACCGCTTCTATGGATTCTATAGGAGAATTTACTAATTGTAAAACAATGCCAAGATCGTGTATCATTAAATCTAAAACAACCCCTACGTCTGTTCCACGTGCACTAAATGGAGCCAATCGGTCTGCCGTAATATAACGTGGCTCGTTGACGTGAGTTTCTAAAAAACTAGTCACCGGATTGTAATGTTCTATGTGCCCAACCTGTATGTAACGTCCACAGGTATCCGCCATTTTAGCCACTTTTTCCGCTTCGGATAAGGTAACGCACAAAGGCTTTTCGATCAATAGATGACAACCCAAGCTCAATAATTGTAAAGCTACTTCCGTGTGTGTCGTCGTAGGTGTAACGACGCTGATGGCATGACACCGCTTTGCCAATGCTTCAACATTTTCAAAAGCTTCACAATGAAATCTATGGGCAATCTCCTGAGCACGTTCAAAATTCAAATCAAAAACACCCACCAAATGTGCCTTATCCAATTCAGAATAGACGCGCGCATGATGCGATCCCAAATAGCCAACTCCAACAACGCCACAATTTATTTGCATCGTCTCAATTCCCCTTGTTCTAAACGACAATACTTGTTTGTTTGCATAGCAAAATTTTCATTGTGACTCACTAAAATGAAACTTGTTTTAAATTTTTGACAGATAGAAAAAAACATTTGTGCGACACGTAGGCTCGTTTGTTCATCTAAACTACCTGTAGGCTCATCGGCCAAAATTAAACGCGGATTCATCATAAAAGCACGACCGATGGCCACACGTTGCCTTTCGCCCCCCGATAAAGTTTTGGGTAATTGATATGAAAACTTTTCCAATCCCAATTCTAAAAGTAGACGATGCGCCCGATCCATCACACATGCATTCACCTTTTTCCCCATAACGCGTACAGGGATTAATAAATTTTCTAGGACACTTAACTCTTCTATCAAATAATAGTGCTGAAAAATGTAACTTATGCCCGGTACATGCGGATTTAGACGATGATAAATCATTTGATTACAAAAGCAAACGGTTCCGGAATCGACACTCTCCAAGCCGCCTAAAGCAAACAACAACGTAGATTTCCCTGAACCTGATTCTCCACAAATGGCCATGGATTCACCTTCAAAAATTTCAAAATTAACGTCATGCCATAAGCAAAAACGTTCACTTTTCGAACGGGCAAAAGATTTAGTCAATTTATCCGCAGTAAGAAGTACTTTATTCACTTCGCAAACTCCTGGCAACTAATGAAAAACTTGCTTTAAGTGCCGGAATAATGGCAGCCAGTAAAGCGATTATAACAGTTAGACCCCCTACCAGAGCAAAATCTTGCCATGCGTAGGCCACTGGTAACTTCGAAAAAGAATAAAAATTCCACAAAAAATCTTTGGGAAAAATTAGGCCTGTTAAACAACGAATCACACAATTTCGGTAATGCAATACGCCTATTCCTCCCATAAAACCTAGCAGAATGCCTATGCTGCTTAAAAAAGTAGCCTGCCAACAAAATAACGCAGCAATTTGCCAACGTTGTGCCCCCCAAATGCGTAACAAGGCAATTTCACGCGTTTTTCTTACCACGGAAGACATTAAACCACTACTTATGGAAAAGCATGCCACCAAAATAACAAATAATAGCACAAAAAAACTCATTGCTTTTTCCAATTTAAGGATATACAAAAAGTCTTCGTTTAACTCCATCCACGAATACGCCTTCAAAGGTTTTGGCAAATGGGCATTTAATTTCAAACACAATTGCCCGATGGAAGTCTCTTTTTTTACGCTCAAGCTAAATCCGTGGACTCCACTGTTTAAGCCATACAGATCCTGCAAAGTTTCCAGTGAACACAGTAAAGTATTTTTATCAATTTCTGCCCATTCCGTCTCAAAAATACCGACAACCGGTAATTCTTTAGGCAATAAAACTTCATCTCTCTTGATGGCTTCCAAAGATAAAGGAGAATACATATCTAAAGTGTCTCCTACATTTACATTTAAAGTTTGGGCCAACCCTTTCGTCACAAGGACCCCTTGATTCAAATCGGCCATATCACCGGCACGTACGAATGCACTCAGAGGTAAAACGGTTTGAACCGTTTTTTCATCCACCCCTAGGCATCTTGGGAACTGTACGTAATCTCCGTGTTGAACCAAAGCAATGCCTTGTACAAAAGGTGTTACATGCGCCACACCTTCAAAATTCTTTAACGTATGCATCCATTGGGTACAATCTTCGATAATGGAAGAGGATAAAATTTTTATCTGACCATTGATTTGAATTAGTTTGTCATGAATCGTTTTATCAAAACCATTCATGATGCTAAGAACGACTGTCAAGACCATGACCCCAAGAGCAATACCAACAATGGATATCCAGGTAAAAAACGTTCCAATGCGGCCTTTAGGAAACAAATAATGCAACGCTAGCTTTAAAGTCCACATGAATGTTAATTATAAAAAAAGGGATTCCCTTGAATCCCGACGCACTTTTTCAAGACAGACGCAATGGCATAACAACGCACAAAAATTTTTCAAACGTCTTAATAACACCGGGACTCAATTCGTCTTTGAATTCAAAAAATATCTCATCTTCTTGCAAAGATCGCAATGGATCACTTAAGAAGCGAGGATTAAAGGCAATGGTTACCGGGTCCTCGTTATAATCGATCGCCATGGCTTCTTGAGCTTCACCCAACTCTGCACTTGAAGCTGACAGTTCTAAAAGATTATCTCCAAATTTCAATTTGACCGTGTTATTTTCTTGACTGGAAACTAAGGATACACGTTGGATGCATTCCAACAACAAGCTACGTTCCAATTTTACACGATGCACCGTCGTTTGCGGAATAACTTGTTGGTAATTTGGAAAACGACCTTCTACTTTCTTGGACACCAAATAGACGGAATTCTGGAGGCCACTTTCAAGTGCAGCATTTTCTAAAGTTAACTCAAATGCAACCTGCTTATCGTTAAAATAAATCTTAATGGGAGCCGTCTGCTGCAATAACCTTTCCAATTCGATGACTGTTTTTGCAGGTAAAATAAACTCAGCGCCTTCCAATGCAACAGGCGCTTCTATATCCTTTTGCATCAAACTTAGACGTCGGCCATCCGTAGCAACCAAATGCAATTGCATCTTATCATTTTCTTTACGAAAAGCAAAGAAAACCCCATGCAGCAAATAACGATTTTCGTCTTCCGATTGAGCAAACGAAACGTGGCGCAACATGTTGCCTAAAGTCTGTTGTTCCAACGAAAAACCTTTATCTTGTGAAAACGTAGGCAGTGCTGGGAATTCCGTGTCATTCATACCCATAAGCCTAAATTTTGAACGGCCCGAAATTATTTTAGCCTGATTTTGAGAGCAATCTAACTCAACATCCGCTTCCGGCAAAGCTTTAATAATAGAGGCAAGTTTTCTTGCGGGTAATGCAATCCGACCCTCAATCTGAACGTCTGCTTTTACGGAACAACGAATTCCCATGTCCAAGTTAGTCGTTGTAAGTTCAAGAGTGTTATTTTTTGCATTTAAGAGGACATTTCCCAAAATAGGCAAAGAACTACGAATACCCACAACATTCAACACTTGTTGCAACCCATTTACAAAAGTGACTTTCGCAATGCGTATTTTCATCTGTGATGACATTGAAGAAGTTTAAATGTTTTGGCAATGTTTTTGTAAAAATAAACTAAAAAAATTTTGCACAGCCTAAAAAAGAGAAAGAGGATTCATAAGTTTATGAGTCCTCTTTCCAATTTACATACTTTATTTATCGAGCTGTAGCCGTTAATTCAATTACTTTCAAAATTCCCATTGCAACAGGTATAATAAAATCTCTACTGATACTCCAACAAGTTTTCATGCACAAACAGCAACAGTTATTTTCAATTTGTTCATTGATGTAAGAGGTCAAAAGAATGGCTAAATAATTGGCAACTTTTTCGCACAAGTTATCACCTTTTGCCAAAGCTAAATTCCGACAGTGATGTTCAATATCAGGATATTCGTTCAACACTCCTGCAATCACATCATCTGGAATAAAAATCCATTCGTTCGGTTCTGCAAGACTATTCCACAAAACCTCAAAAGCCTCTTCCAATTGCTCTTGCGACCAAATTGCCGCAAACGATTTCACTGTTTTACAAATCGCCACATTGACCAGTCCATCGTTCAACTGAGTCACCGCTTGCAAGTCATTTGTCCGAACGTTGGGTTCGCGAAAAAGTAACATCACGATATCTGTATTGGCTGCACTCAAAACGTTTTCCCAGTTTTCTTGCTTACGCTCTTTATGCAATAAATACCTATAGAATACATCACCCAAAGTTATACTTTGTCCACACTGAGCTTGTAACTGACCTAGTAAATTACCCGTTAATGCTTGGGAAAAATCGCTAAACTTACTTATGAAATGTCGTATATAAGTACGCATTAAGACTCTTTGTTGTTCCATACTTAAACTGGATGGTTCGGGAAAAGTGAACCAACCTGCATGAACTCTAGAAAGTGCACCCAACATTGTGACGCAAAATAATACGTTAGTTAAAGTTTTGTATAAAAAATTTCTCATAACACAATGTTTAGCAATATAAATGCCACATATAACATAAAAATGCCTTATATAATTTTTAATATTTTACGAGCTATAATTTTAATATTTTCTGAAGTTGTGCAACTTTTGACCATTGATCCCCTTAACTTAAAAAGCTTGCAAACGGGTAAAACGATATCCTCAATGTTCCAAAATATGGTTTTCAGAAATGACTCTAATTGTATTTAAGGACACTTCCAGACTGCTCTAAAAGACTCATAAATACTTTATGAGTCTTTGTCTTGTAAGTGAAACTTTGTGCCTTATTGGGTATTGGCAGCCAGTGCTAACACTTTTATAAGCGCATGGATACCAGTAATGTAAAACTTAAGATTAACCGACCGATAGGGTTTACCGACTTTATCGTGCAATTTTAATCCGTTCGTTAAATAATGAGCCAATTTTAAACACAAATGATCCCCTTCCGCTTGCTTAAATCGATGGAAATGGGTATGAAGGTCCGCATGATGCCCCCATAAAGCTACATCTGTAATCACTTCATCTTCAGAAATAGACATCCAATCATTAAATTCTGTAACATGGGTGTAAAAAACTTCGAAAACTTCTTCCATTTGTTCCTGTGACCAGGCCTTTACAAACCGTTTTAAAGTTTCACGAATTACTCCGTTAATTAACCCATCACCCGGTTGTACAAATGCTTGCAAGCCATCCACTTCGGCATCTGAATTGTAAACTTCCGCAGAAAATATGCTGTCCAAATCTATCTGTTTACGATCCCAACACCATAGATGCCGATACAAGATTTCATCTAGAGTCAAATCTGGAGATTGTGCTTGTAATTGTTGCAACGTATGACCGTTTAACTCTTCAGAAAAGGCGTGCAATTTTCCTGCCAAAGATGAGAAAAAAACACCTTTGAGAGTGCGCTGTTGTTCCTTAGTTAAGGATAATTCTTCGGGGAACGTAAACCAACCTGCATGGACTTTAGGAAATAGACCAAACATAATACCGAAAAATAATGTATGCGTTAAAAATTTATAAAATAGGTTTTTCATAACATTGCGTATGAAGCAATATTAAGGCCACTTTGAAAAACTTATGACGTAAACAAGCTTATCTGCTCAGAATGACCTACCTGACTCTCGGAATCAAATGCCGGTGGTTTGTTTATCCTGGACTGCAGCAGATTTTCACGAGCCTGTACAATTCTTTCGGCAATTTTTTCAACATGCATTGTCAACCAACGGTAAGTTAAGCTCCCTGGACAATAATCTGCGGGTCCATAACAGTCCACTCTACCGCTTTCCAACAACGCATCGTTTTGCATAAACTCTTGCATATTATCCGGATGATGTACGGCAAAAGTTTTTCCACCTCTCTCTTTCATAACGGAAAACATGGGAACGTCCGTAGCCCCGTCTGCAATATAGATCATATTTTCAATGGGAATTCTTCGATCTTCAGGCAACATGGAGGCATTTACATCCAAATTGGCATGCTTGTTAACGCCTTTGTTGATTTCGAATAAAAAACGAGTTTTTGTCGTATTGTCAATCACTCGAGCGATCTGACTGATTTCTCTGTATTCCGAATCAATGGGCAAAATCTCCTGATGCAAGAAACCGGGCAACATGGGTTCCTCGATGAATTCGCATCCAAAGATATCATCGACGTAGGGAGCTATTTTACTGCCGCGAATCATTTCGGCTAACCCACCGCTGATAATGTAATGTTCCAGTTTCAACTCATGCGCGTTAAAACGTTCATTTTTTTCTACCACATCCTTCAAGGTTTGAAAAAACGTTGGTAATCCTTCGAAAAATATTAGCGCGGTTCCCAATTGCTGTAATTTTTGGTTGCTCAAACCGCGAAAAGGTCCCGTTTTTACGTATGTGAGTAGATGATTTAAATAAAGTAAATCTTCCGTCACCGCAATGTTTTGTTGTCGGTACACGTGCGATAATGCCCCAACTTCTTTCCAAAAGTTTTGCTCATCCACCGCATAAGTTTCAAAAAGAGGCTTTTGCATGTATCCAGGTATGAGCGTTTTGTCAAAATCCCAAATACATGCTATTAAATTTGAACTCGTAATGTGCATTTATCTACCAAAAATACCTTTCAATTATTGTAAAAGATCTTTTAACTTACAACTCAAAAGCATTTGTAAAAAGCATTTCTCGTCCATAAGAGGTCCTTTATATACTTTTTGAAATAACAATTCTGCCTTTTCCAATGAAACCTCTATTTTTTCTTTCGCAGGACATGGATCTATAAAATACTGGCATCCCGTAAACCATTCGATGTCTGTTAATTCTACATCCTCTGAGGTTAAACCTTTTAGTATGTTCCCCATGCTTATTAACTGCTTCTGAGATATGCGCGGTTGCGACTTCCAAAAACCCACAGCTGGACTCGCTACACCCTTTGCCAGCTCTAGTGCATTCAATACGTAAAACTTCATTTTTACTTGACGTAATGCATTCAAAACATTTTTCTCATTCCACTCTTGACCTTCTAGGAGAACAATGAACAACACTATAAACTTCTCAAAAGAAACATTACAGGACTTCATCAATTGAAAAATTTTCAGCACTGCCAGCCCTGATTTTTCGGAACTCTTGCCAAATGGCCAAATACCAAAACAGTTATTGACGCCTTCTGTCAATTCTCGTATATCCGTTACCAATTGGTTATAATTATTAAATTTTTCCATAAAAAATTCCAGTGAGGATTTTAATAGCTTTTGTTGTGATGTAAGCTGTGCGCCTAAATTATGCCGTACTTCTTGCAAAACAGTCTCTACGGTCTTCCCCTGTGGCACATCCAACATACCTTGCGCACAGATGAAAGATCTTTTTAATTCTTTCATGATCTGTGTATGACCAGATATAGAACCACAGGTTCTTCTATTGAAATCTATCAAATCCTCATAACAACGTATCGTGTGCTCTCCCGTTGACGTTCGAATTTGTATTCCTTCCCTATATATCATGACACATTTCTTGTAGATAAGGGTTAGTACGTGGCTTAAGTCTAGTAATGGCTGCATGGGCGGCGCTGGCAACTCAGGTGGGATCTCGTAACTCATCACATCTAAATACTCTTTATTTCCAAGAATTTTATTCACAGTTGCTAGAAATTCTGTACGTTCATTAGGTACGGAAAGTTGTGACGCTTGCAATTGCAGATCTTTGTTTTGACTTTTAACCCCAGTTATTTCCTGCTGCAAAGTCTTATTTTGAGTTTGTTGGTTTATTAAATCCTGCTGCGATTGGGTTAGCTTGGCTTTCGTTATTCTCAGTCGAGCGTCCAAATCACTTTTTTCGGCAGTTAATCGAGTAATGTCAGCATCCTTTCGATTCAATTGATCTACAAGCGTATTGTTCTCAGCATCTTTAACTCCCAAATCCCGCTGCGATTGGGTTAGCTCGGCTGTCATTGTTCTCAGTCGAGCGTCCAAATCACTTTTTTCGGCAGTTAATCCACGAATCTCAACACCTCTTTGATTTAGTTGATCTACAAGCGTATTGTTCTCAGCATCTTTAACTCCCAGATCCCGCTGCGATTGGGTTAGCTCGGCTGTCGTTGCTTGCAATCGAGCGTCTAAATCACTTTTTTCGGCAGATCGTTCCCGAGCTAGCTGTGCCATAGAAGAATCTTTGCCCGAAATTTCATCCCTCAACGCCTTCACTTGAGCTTCTAATTCATTTTCTTTTGAATTTTTACGACCTTCCTCAACAAGATGAGGACGAAATTCTTTAGGCTGCTTCTCTAATTCGATTATCTTCTCCTGCAACTCCCTCACTAATGCACTTTTGGAATTTAGTTCCAACGATAGACGATCTATTTGTCTGCTATCCGTAGGTTTAGCGGTTGGAACCTGCTCCTTAGGCTGTTCCCGTTTTGGTTCCTGCTTCTCTTCTACAGGCTCATGTTGCTTTGACTCTGAACCTTGCTTACTTTGAACGTCCGGCAAATTTTCTGGTTTAATAGCTACCTCCGGCACCGGAATTGGAGCTACCTCCGGTAGCTTTTGACCTGCATGAACCAATTCAGTATTGACCAATTTCGTACCCTGGGTAGGTTCGTATGTTTTAGGCACATCCAATATATTTGCCTTTTCCACGGCGATAAAAGAATCAGCCGCTTGTACAACATTTGGATATTTCGCTAATGCACTGTTACTTTTTATTAATTGCTTTAGATAAAGTTTTTTAGCCATCGCGAGAGGTACACCAAAAACTTTTGCCATCGTTTCAACTTTTTGAGAATTATTTTTCACTCTTTCTTTGTCCGTAAGACTATCCAAAGCTTTCATTACGGTCACAAAACTCACCGCTTCCCTATATTCGTTGGGAACCCTGTGCAAGTTGTCGTTTAGCCGTGTAAGCAATTCATTTGCCGTTAAATGCTTATCCCTGGTTACCAAGTTTACCAAAGTGTCCCACATACCACCGGTTTTCGACCTGGCAACATCTTCCACGCTTTGTTTATATATAGCTTTTCTTTGTTCTTGGGTTGCTTCACTAAAACTTTTAGCCCAGCCTACTGGATCTTCAGTTATCGAAACGTAAACTTCCGCAGTCGCAGTGCAATACATCACACTCAAGTACAAAAGTGCAAGCAAGCATTTAAGTGAACGACACTGAATAAACATAAAAACATTTGCCTATTAACTTGATTAAACACAAGTACTTTTCAAGAGAAAATTTTACTAAAAATCAATAAATTGAGACAAATACAACTTTGTATAATTATGTTATTACCATTGACATACAAAGGTCAACTTTTTAAAATATTACCATGGTTGAATTTGTTGATTTTATTGCCGCTTATGGAAAAGAAGTTGGTCTCCCCGATTTACGACTAAACGAAGATAATCTTTGTTCTCTAAATTTTGATTCTAAAATCAATGTAGATATTGTTTTTAGAAAAGAACAAGATCAATGCATTTTTGCCTCAAAAATAGGTGAGATTCCTTTAGAAAATAAAGAAACATTTTTTAAAGAACTACTCAAGGCAAATGCTTTTGGAATCGAAACTGCGGGAGCTAGCTTAGGAATTGATGAAGAAAACAATTCTGTTGTCTTCAGTTATATTTTTATTACTCAATCCTTCGTCTACGAACTGTTCAAAACAGTTCTCAACAACTTTGTTGACTTGGTGGAAAAATGGATGCAAAAGCTTGAAGATTTAGAGAAAGTTAACGATTTAACCATGGACAATGAGATGCCTTTTTCTAACCCCGCCAATTTTATTCACGCTTAACTCAACCCAATAACCGAAGGTTTCCCGGGATTTTAAAGGATTTGCTGAAAAAGTTTTCCAATATGGAAACCTTTGAACCCCACTAAAAATTTCCCAATGGAAATAAGTTCAAAGAAGGTCATTGCACTTGCGGTTGTTGACATAAAATCTTACACATTCATTGCAATTTTAAAAATTATCTTGCCTCTCTTTCTGAAGAATTAGAGTGTTCCTCTTTAACAGACTGTGCTAACCGTTCCGACGCAACCTCTTCGAGTTGAATTCTTTCTTGTTCTATAATTTCTTTTCTCGTTTGCACTGCATTCCCCAAAACGCCACCTTCACGCAAACGTTTTAATTGTGGGTTTGCCTCTTGTTTTAAAAGAGCTTCACTGGCCTTTACTTCTATTTCTAGCTCTTTGTACCGATTGGATTCCATCAATACCTTTGTAGATAAAGAAAGCGTCTGTTGTTCCCTTTTTTTAACGGCATAATCCTGCTGTTGATAACTGGAACCTAAGCCATTTAACATGTCCACAAAAGATCTAGCATTACTTTCTGTTAAAGTATTAAAGGTATTTAAAGATTGCATTAGATTTTCATACAACGATCCCAATTTCGACCCATGCTCTGAAGAATTGTAATCTTCTGTTAATTCACCTATGTAAGCCGATCTTTGTGCAAGACTTATAGCTCCTTCAGAATTTCCACGGATAATACCTAATAACTGACTTAATTTGTCTTGATCATCTTGGCCAGCGGCACCAATAACCTCCCGCAATCCTTGTCTTAACGCGTTGATTAAGGAAGAACTGATGTTGTGAGAAGTACTCGAAAAATTTTCAAGCTCTATGGACAGCGACAATGCTTGCCTTAGATTATTCGCTTGTGTACTCGTAATCGGTTGATCCGAATTTAAAATAGCTACAATACTATCGTAATTATTTTTAACTTCCAAATTACTGCCACCATAATTATCAAAATCTCCCTTTAATTGGCTCAAAAAAGCTGCCCTTTCAGCGATACTCATAACTCCCGTTTGAGCATTACCTTTTATCAAAGCAATTAGCTTCTCCATTAATTCTTCAATCAAAGCCTCTTCGGCAGCAGAATCTATTAAATTTTTTAACGTTTCCAATGCGTTCTTCAAATTTTGAGTCAATTCGTTGCTCACATAACGCGCATTTGAATTATTTTGTGTAAAATCATCCAACAAGGTAGAAAGCTCATCATGCTGAGTGCTTGCATTTCTTAAATATTCGGGAACTTCACCTGTTTGACCGGTCTGGTCTGTACTAGAAACATCGTTTACTGACATACCATCGAAGAAAGCTAAAATCGTGCCAAATATGTAATATAATAGCGACTAAATTTCGTCTTTTTTTAACAGACGTTTTGCTACTTTTTAACTTGAAAGAGAAGAAAATATATTGTTACAATAGCAATCGAGCGTATGTTGTATGAAACTAAGTCACTACATTGAAAATAGTTCCATGATTGATATAAAAAGTACCACTTTTAAAGGTGCTCTTGAGGAACTAATGCAGTATTATCCGCTCAAAAAAAAACGAAACCTTGCCACTTTTGTCGAAGAATTACTGACCCAGGAAAATACGGTATCCAGCTATTTAGGACAAGGGATCGCCTTGCCTCACTTAAAAGTGCCCATGCAAAAAGCCTATTTATTCGCATTTGGACGTATACGTACACCCTTGCAAGATGCAACGATTAATGGTAGCGAAAATATCCGTCTTATCGTTTTATTTTTAGCCTCTTCTAAAACAGAAAATTACCTGACAACATTGGCCTCGTTAGCCAAAATATTACAGTCAACCGAATTAACGCATCGTCTAAATGACATTTCTTTAGAAGAACTTCGTTTCAGAATTTTAGACGCATTCAAAACGGTGCAACTTAGATCTGCCAAAACAAATGATCGCTTTAACAGATTGATGCTGCGGGAATCTCTAAAAATTGCCAAAGCCGGCAACTGCTCCGCTTTATTTCTATTTGTAGATACTTTCTTCAATACCACTCGTTTTGTTAAAGAATTAAACCCTGATTTGAAAGTAATAACCGTTACCCACAAAGCATCGGAAGTCGTACAAAAAGATTCTACTTACATCTTACCCGTTCAACTTTTTTCTAATGGCCGGTTAACGCAATTACGAAGCGCCATCTTACTGGGTATCATGCACAAGTGTATACGACACAATGAAAAGATTTGCTGCATAGGTGGTATCCCCAATAGTAATCGGTTGGATACCGTGCTTATCATTGATGTCAACAGAGAAATCCAGTCCCTTTTTTCCAATCAGGCCGATATTCTCCCCAAAAATGTGCAACCTGAAGTCTTTGAAAAACTACTTTCCATTGCAACCGAATTGGCCGTTGAAGGAAGAGAAGGAAAACCTATTGGTTGCCTTTTTATACTTGGAGACGTTCAAGAATTGGCACCGTACGTATATCCACTCATTTTGAATCCATTTCACGGTTACAAAGAAGAAGATCGTAATTTACTCAATCCATTTATTGAAGAAACCATTAAAGAGTATTCTCTGCTGGATGGCGCCTTTGTAATTGGTGGCAACGGTATTTTGGAAAGTGCAGGCAGTCTCATCCATACGAAAGACCAAATCTCTTTACCCAGTGGCTTTGGTACACGGCACTCTGCAGCCTTAGCTATTTCCAATACGGTCGACTGTATCGCATTGACTGTTTCTGCAAGCAATGGGCAAGTAACACTCTTTAGAAAAGGCAAAATGTTACCACTTATTGAAAAAGGTATTGGCCATACGCATCCTTCTGGTTACCTTTTTGAATAAAAATTTTGCCAAATCATGAACCTGCGTTAGTTTTCAACCAGCATCTTATATGACACTTACGCTAAAAGTTCTGGGAAGTAGTAGCTCCGGTAACTGTGGATTACTCATAAATCAAGGTAAATATTATCTTATTGACGCCGGATTTTCGGGCAGGCGTATCTCACAACTGCTAAAAGCTTATCGTATTACTTTGAGCAACCTATCTGGGGTTTTTATTACGCATGAACATCAAGATCATATCGTTGGCTTAAAAATATTAACTAAACAACCCCATTTAAAATTCTACGCAAATTTTGCAACATCCAGTGCCATTGAAAGCAAATACAATATAAAAGGTCCTTGGAAAATTTTTAAAACGGGACAAATTTTCGATATAGATCCCTCTTTATCTGTAAAAACCTTTCCCATTCCTCACGATACCATGGATCCTATCGGTTTCCTATTCAAAACTTGCGACTACAGTTGCGCTTGGGTAACGGATCTAGGACACATCACGCAAGACATTCGTCAGGCGCTGATGGAAGCGCAAGATATTGTTTTTGAATCCAACCATGACGAAACACTCGTTCACAATCATCCAACGCGTCCTTCTTACGTTAAAGAACGAATACTTGGGCCATTGGGCCACCTGTCGAACAAAGCCGCTTTCGATTTCATCAAGAATAATCGCGGTCCTTGGAAAAATATTTGCCTAGCTCATTTAAGTAAAGACTGTAATTCGTGCGAAATCGTAAAGCAGTTGTTTCAACCACTCGCCAATAGGTACGGTTTTAAACTGACCATTATAGATCCTACCGCTTAAAAATTGCACAAAATTTACTAATATTTTAAAGGATTTTTTGGTTGTTGTATTTAATGTATTTTTATAAAAAAATAAATTTCATTGACATTGGAATACAAAATGCTAATCCCTATAAAAATTATGAAAACAAAATTACTATTGATGTCCATATTAATAACAGGCTTGCACAATGCCTTTTGCAACTTTTTAGGATTTAAGGTTGGACGTTACGCTCCTAAGGATATGCGTGCACAAACGTATACCTATCCATTTCCACTTATTTTTCACTACAGGCAAGGCGGAGATACCTCTGAACGATCTGATTTCAGGATTAAAAATGTTGCATTAACTTTCGACGGTCTTCCAATTAATATTCAAACACTTTTGCAGAGTAAAGGGATTTCGGTAGAAGATGTGCAGGTATTCGAAGCGTATGCAAAACTCAAAGAGGCAGAGTGTAATTATTTTACCCATACGTGGGCAATGGATGTCATGATCGACAATCGGTTGGTTGTGGTGGAAAGTGGCATTTTTGAAGCATTTAACCTGCAAGCCGTCAATAGGGAAATAGGTATTAATGTTCTTATTCCCCAAACAATGTCTTTTCACGATAAAATCTATTTAAGTGGCAATGCAGCGAGGTTTCACATCAATGATGTTAGTGCACTAGCGGGCGGTTGGTTTGTGTCCGTATACGATCCTACCCAATCAAACGGTAATGCAGAAGGACAACGACTGAGAGCTATTGTCGTAAAATGGACAATTATTCCATCATCTTGGTTTACAATGTCTCAAAATTGTACCACCCCAGAATTACTTCCTTCTCCAATACTTACGTGGAATAGTGAAGATGTGGATGAAATATTATAAATAATTCGAAGAGCATTTGAATTAATTTTAGAAAAATCGGCACTTTACATTTCAGCAATGGTACGATTGTAGGATTCTATAATCTACCATCGAATAAATATCTACTCATCCAAATTAAGACAGCACTTTTGCTGTCTTAACCATTTTTAACCAAACAATCACATTCTATACTCACTTTAAAAAGCCGCGTGTAGAAGATTTTTCGTTTAATGCTTAGATTTTTTATCCACACCGGTAAAGTTTCTTTTTGAAATACTTTTATAAAATTTTCCAATTCGGGAAAAAAACTGTAAAATTTTAGATGGCATCGATAAACACCTTCATGATTAACTTGTGACCACAAAAAATCTGGCAATGGACTTACTTGACAAGAATATTTAAAATACTCTTGCCCTTTTAAATAAGCTTCAAAATATGCCGCAAGAGATGACTGAATTTCACAAGCTCCCACTTCAATAGGAGAGACCTTGATTGCTTGAATTTTTTGGCGGAGTTGCGTACATTCGCTGGCAATCCGTTGACGATCATTCAACTTTGTAAACAAGATTTTGTGATCACTTTTCAGTTTTCTTGCCCACCCCAAGCACAATCCGTTTAAAATTAATATAAAGAAACAAAAGAGAATAAATTTTTTACTCATACAAACGTATACGGCGTTTTTACAACGGCCACTTGCATACAAAACTATTTTCCGTATAAGTTAAAGGTATCGTTGAGATCTGAACGCTTTTCTCCACGGTAGAAAAAGTAAGATGGCAACACTCTTTTAAAGTTCGTGAAAACTCCACGGCGCTAACTAAATTTTTATAACGCCCTTTAACCTCCAATTCCAATTTTTCTGAAGATAAAATCTGTATTGCATCAATGCATAAGTCCAATTTCAAAGACATAAATTGTTGCTTTATTTTTTGCAACAACTGCGTGTGCACAATTTGTTTTCCTTTCAGTAACTCCCAATACGCCAATTGTTGTTTTAAATCTTGGATGTCATTTTCCTTAAGCGTGTAAGCCATCTGCTGATATCTCAGATTGTCACACACGCTTGCTTCCTTCTTACAAATCCTTAATAAGAAAAAGAAATACCCTATCAATAGTAATAGAATAAGCCAACGCAACGCAACGTGATGTACTATTTTGCGAATGTAAAACCCGCTTATTACCATCAAAGAAGACTGAGAATCCATCTCCATAAAGTCAAAATCATCAAAATGTCTATTACCGTCTAAAATATGCAAAATGCCAACTAACAAAGCCTGTTCGCTCAATCCAATTTTACAATCGCTTGTGCACCATTGATTAATTTCTTTTATAACATGCACATTCTCACCAAACGCTAACAACGGTGATTCCAATTCAGATACGTTTCCTTCTCCAAAAATAAATATACTTTTTACCCCAACCTGTAAATTTAAACTGTGCGAAAAATAACGAGAAGTAATATTTAATTCCTGCACCACGTCTTGTTCTACCGGATTTGAAGACGATACTTTTCGCAAATCTAAAAAGTTAAATGCGGGCTGATTTTCAACCGAACTTTTAGGGATACTTGCGAAAAAACGAGTCAAATTCTCTTCTAGGAAAATACCGACTGCAGGTGATTGAAAAAGCTTTTCCTGCCACATTTCTTCAAAATAAGCGGCCTGACCTACAATGGATGGAAAACAATTAATACCATAGGGGAAATACTTTTCATGCAGAGACAAAATATGTTTCAGGGTGATCCAAAATTTTTTTGGAATGAGAGCTACCCAATAAACCTTAAAATTCTCATCATGCGACATCTGTTGAAATCTAAAAGCAATTTTATCACCACGTAATCCAAAATCTTTACTTAATGCACATGTTAATTGCTGGATAACCGACAAACGACTCTTTGAGTAAGGTAAACGGACAACCATGTTAATAACTAAATGTTCCGGTAAAATGAAACCTACAGGACCTAAAATTTTATGAGATCGTAACAACTTTCCTAACACAGCCTCCAAAACTTTTAACCACTGTTTTGTAGAAGGTTGTGATTCAAAAATGCTTTTATTTGTATTTAACGTATACCCCAATGGCGATTTTTCTAAATCCAAAAATCGCAAATCTAATTGCCGTGTATTGAACAAGTAATAATGGTTCATTCAACATTTACCCTACCAATGACGATAACTGGAATATAGGTAAAAACATAGCTATAACAATTACACCAATGACAACCCCTAGGAAACAAATAATGAATGGTTCCAACAACGATGTCATGGCGGAAACAATATTGTTTACGTCATTTTCGTAAAGCACTGCAACGTTGCGAACCATACCTTCAACATTACCTGCTTGCTCTCCAGCTTTCGTCATATTGCACACAATGCGAGGGAAATATCCAATACCTTCCATTAGCGTAGACAGTTGTTGTCCTTCCTGTATCCCTTTTTTTATGGAAGCACAAGCCATGGACAAATAAAAACTGTCGGCCACATTGGTACAAATATCAATGGCTTTTAAAATAGGAACTCCGCTGGACAATAAAACGGAATAAGTACGACAAAAACGTGCAATATTCGTTTTTTTAATTAAAGTTCCAAATAATGGAACATGACACAGCGTTGCATCCAAAAACTTGGCTCCAGAGGGCGACTTAAAGAGCTTCTTTAAACCTACAACAACGGAGACTGTTCCCCCTACAATAATAACGACATGGTTTTTCATGAACTGACTTATATCAATCAGCGCTTGCGTCAACCAAGGCAATCGAGCTCCAAAACCGCTGAACATTTCTCCGAATACAGGCACAACCCAAATCATCAGCCCACTAACGAGCAAAAAAGACATGGTAACAATGGCGATGGGATAGGTTAAAGCACTTTTAAATTTTTTGGTCAACTTCAAGGATGCTTCAAAATAGTTTGAAACGGTTACCATTGCGTCTGGCAAAGCTCCCGACACTTCACCCGCCTCAACCATATTATAAAATAACGGCGGAAACGCATTAGGATATTTTCTCAACGCATCTGAAAATGATGAACCTGAAAATATATTTTCTTTAACACGCGTAAGTATCAACTTAAACACTTTATCATCCATCTCGGCGGTAATCGTTTCAAGGGCGTGAGATAACGGTAATCCAGCCTGTAACATGGAAGACAATTGCTGTGCAAAAATTGTTAAACGGTCTAATTTAACAGCATCCCGTTGCGCACGCTTTTCAAGTCTGGAATCCGCTGCGTTGTCTGAACGTTTATTCCCAGAAAAAAATCCTTTTTTGCGAGCTGATATATCTTCACTTCCCGGAGAATTTGTCGCTTCATCATCGAACAGTACCATACATAAAATTTAACGCAGTTTTATGGATCAATCAATCATGAATTAACACAAAAAATAAGTTTTACACCGCATCGACAAATCACACTCAACATCCCATGGAAGACTCATGGCAACTAGAGATTTTAAGAAAATTTTCCTAAACACGCCTGAAAACTGAAAATTTGATGGATCTACCCTTCTTAAAACAAACTAGACAAAAAGTAAAAATATGTTCTAGTAAAATGATGCCTAATACGTTGCAACGTTACTTATTCAAACAAATTTTTTGGGCATCCGCGTATACTATCTTGCTGTTTGTTTTTGTCCTCATTGTAGGAAATGCTCTCAAGGAAGTGCTTCCCTTATTGGCAAGTGGTAAGATCACGTGGGTATTCTTTTTTGACTTACTTCTTCACCTGATCCCATCGATGATTGCTTACGCGTTGCCATTGGGATTATTAACCGCAACGCTTTTGGTCTTGGGACGACTCTCGGCACAAAATGAATTGATGGCGATGAAGGCATCCGGATTAAGTCTACATGCCATTGTAACACCTATACTTTTAATAGCGGCTCTGGGTACTTTATTTACCTTAATCGTCAATTTCTACTTTGGTCCAAATTCTATTACCTATTACCGATCATCCATCAGTAACGTAATTCGACAGCGTCCCCTGCAATTTATTCAGGCAGGTATTTGCATCAAAGATTTTCCTGGGTACATTTTTTACGTTGAAAAAAAGCACAAAGACTGGGTTGAAAACTGTTGGTTGTGGGAGCTTGATAGTAAAAATGTAACCGGAATAAATCTCCTTTTACACGCCGAAAAAGGCTACATACGTTACAATCAAAGTATAGATAGCATTATCCTCACTTTGCTCAATGGTATGGGAGAAAAATATGCTTCACATTCTACTTCTATCGAAACGCAACCTATTGCCTTTGCAAACACTTCGATTTCTCTACCTCTCGATCCTTTACTTGGGAACAAAACTTTTACCAAACGACTGGGGCATATGAATTTATGGGAACTACTGCACACAAAAAATAAGTACGGTAACACTACGAAAAATTTGTCTTACCCTATGCAAAAAATACCTGCTTCCCTGGAGATCCAAAAAAATGCCGTCATGTCGTTTGCAGTTTTATCTCTTATATTCATAGCAATTCCACTAGGCATTAAAGTAAAACGCGCAGAAACATCGGCAAACCTGGTTTTAGCGGTTGGTCTAGCACTCGGTTACTATTTTATAGTGATGGCCATCTCTTGGTTGGAAACAAAACCCCACCTACGTCCAGATTTGCTCATCTGGATTCCAAACTTCGTTTTCCAAGGCCTTGGTGTTACCCTTTTTATGAAAATCTCTAGACACTAATAAGCTGTCTTTAATATCTTCTAGATTTTTTACACGCTCGTCATATACTGCTAATATTTTCGGCACCAAAGCTTTAGCCAAGTCGTTACTTACCTCAGTTGCCGCAATCTTTTTTGGATCTTGCTCCTTCAGCATGTTTTGTACATGTTTTACCACGTTGTCCACATTTTTACTTATCCCGAAGCCAGAATCAGAGGGTCTTTTTATTTCATTGGCAGTAAGAGCTCCCATGCATTCAACAATTATCTTATGTTCATTGGGTTTGTTAAGAAAACCCTCAGGCTGGTAAAGTTGTGATTACGGCAATAATCTCGCTTAGGATGATATTTTGACAAACTTTAAACTTGACATTATATAATAAAAATCATCCTCTTCGATATGTTAGATGTTAGGTAAGTTTTATACTTTCTTAGTTATTTTATCTTTGGCGTCGTTTACTCGTGCGGATATTGATCTTCACGCATTAGCCGAAGAAATAAGAGTATTTTCTATCCAAATTGAAGATTCAAAAGTTGCAACTACGTTAAAAGCAGATGCTGATAGACTGGAGATGCCGTCTAGCAATCCAAGAGAACAAATACGTACTATTGAAAATATCCTACAGAAATTAGATAATTACAAAAAGAAAGAAGGCGCTTTAACTTTAAGAAGAGGTTGCATTAGAGCCGAAACATATTTTCAAGAAATACCATATGAACTTTTACGACAGAAAGTCCGTGAATATTTATTAGAACAATATCCGGATGCTGAAATCGAGTTTTCTTATAAAGAAGAGGGGAAGCGGCTTGGAGATTGTGCCCATGTTTCGCTATCTGGCCGACCAGAAGTTACTTACCATGCCAAAACCCATGGTTGTGGATTGTATTCCAGTGTAGAGCCAGAATCATCGTATTACGAAGCGGAACCTGTAGATCTTAGAGAGCTTTTTGTTTACAAATTTCTTCAATATTCAGATTTAGGTCCCGAGGTCCACTTCGCTTGGTATAACGAAAGATGTTGGCTGCACAGAAAGTGGCGAGGTGCAAAAATATGACTACAGAACCATTAAATCTAGGCGAGACTTATTGGGCATAAGCCTGGGCGCAAGATATACAGAATTTGAACCATCACAAGAAATCTTTGTAAATCCAGTGGTTGTGCGAAGTCTTGTTCTTATCGATGCAATTTCGCGTATTTTCGAATTAGAAGATATAATTATGAATTACGGAAATTTCTTCTTTGTCACAGACATATCCGGTAGTATTTCTAGTTTTAAAGTTGTTGATTTTGAGGTATCGAACCGTAGAACTACATTCGCAGAAACATTGTTTAGGGGACTCTTAATCGGAACCGGCCCGTATCGTTGTATAGGGTTTTCAGACCAAATATCACGCTATTTTATAGTCGATAGAGATGTAAATACTAGAATAAAAACCGCACAAGAGGTTTTCCTCCCCTTAGTGGAAACTTTTACGCGAGCAATTGAACGATCATTTCAGAATATACTAGCCTTACAAAAAGAAATACCAACCCTTGATGTAGAACCCTTGAAAGAATATCATCAGGAGATCCAAGATAATATGGATGCCTTGGTTAAGAATCTACAAACTTTTAGCCTGGGTGTTTTTTCTATTGACATCTGACAATCAAAATGAATGCTTTAAATATGGTTTTGCGGAAAATTTACGTCTTAATTGCATTATTTTTTTTAATACCGTTTGTTCATGCGTTTCCCCCTAATTTTGAAGATTTACACGCTAGAACAAGAGCGGTTATAGAGCAGCTTGAAAAGGATTCACCCAAAGCACAAGCAGTAAAAATACTAAAGGCAAATGTCGATAACCTAACACTCCCTGATCAAGCCAAACAAAAACATGCCATCAGTGCCATTCAAACAACATTAAATGAACTTCCTTAAAGCGCGAAAGACAATCATGTTGAAACGTTAATAGAGGATCTTCGTGATGCCATTAAGCTTTTAGAAAATCTACCTTCAGAAACTCTTCAGAGGAGAGCATGTGAGTATTTTTCTGCTATATTTCCAAAGTTTGAAATTACATTTTTAGACAAACCTCGAGAAGCTGGAGCTCAATTTGGAAAGATAGCCCAGATTTTCCCCGAGGGTTATCAAAAGCCTATTGTATACTATATAAAAACACATCAACATGGATCAACATCACGGGGAAGTGGAAGTAAAGGTAGTGCATCAAGCCCTGTAAGCCCTATAGAGCTTTTTGTTTATAAATTTCTCCAATATTCAGGCCTAGGCCCAGAAGTCCATTTCTTTTGGGATGACGAGACAGATTTTTACATTGCAACAAAAGATGTAGGCTATACAGAAACTGATGAGATAAAAATACGCAGCTACGACACTGTCAAATTAACACCAGGGCTCTTAGGCATAAATTATTCGGATTTTGACCCGTCGAGAGATAATCTCATAAACCAAAAAGTTATGGAAAAATTTGTCCTTATCGATATTATATCTCGAATTTTTGACCTTACAGATATACTTACGAATTGCGGAAATTTCTTCTTTATCGTAGATGTTTCTGGTAGCATTTCCGATCTAAAGATTACTGATTTTATTGTACTCGATACAATGATTCCAAAAAATTTGTTTGAAGAATTTACAAAGGGAACCGATGTAGATAGTCATCGTCCCCATACACCCATAAAACAGTATATTTTGGCAAGAAGAGCTCCTAATATCAGAATAGAAGAGGCAAAAAGAGTTTTCAGCCCAATGGTAAGTAATATTTTTCAGGCCATATAATGTGCATTTGATGACGTTGCTCGTTTGAGCGAGCGAATACGCGTTGATATGAGTCTCTTGGAAAAATATAGGGAATTTGTCGAAGTCAATGTGCGTGCTTTTGCTGGAGGGTTGGGTTAAAATTGCACCCACAATGGATCTATTCTTACAAACTATCTCCCACGCATCTTTTGGAATATTTCAAGTAACCTAAGTAAAACTTAAAAGTCCAAAATCAGTCCAACAAAGTCTTACGTTTGCCGCACTTTACACGTATTTCACATTTTTCAGCACAAATTATCCAAATAAGTGTTTGCAAAATTGCTCATCCATTATTTTAATGATAGCAATGATAGCAAAATTTAAACGATCTTTCATAACAGGCTTATTTGTTTTACTTCCTTTAGGAGTTACTTTTTTTGTCATACAAATCTTACTCAATAAAGTAGGACAACCCGCAAGTACATTATTTTTTGGGAATTGGACAAAAAATCTAGATAAACAATGGGTTGAATGTATTTTAGATTTTATATCTATAGGTGTAGTCATTGTAGTCATTGCTTGTTTTGGATGGTTTTCGCAGTACTTTTTAGGCAAGTGTTTTTTAAGATTTACCGAAAAGCTTATCTCCAATGTACCCCTTATTAACTCCGTTTATAAAACGGTCAAACAACTTGTGGATACGCTTGCCCAAGATAAAAAGACACTCTTTCAGAAAGCAGTCCTGGTAGAGTTTCCAAGAAAAGGCTTGTACTCCGTTGGGTTTTTGACAAGTGATTCGAAAGGAGAAATTCAGGAGAAAACTGCGGAAGAAGTAAATTGCGTATTCGTTCCAACAACGCCGAATCCAACCAGCGGTTTTCTCATTATGGTACCCAAAGAACACATCATTGCTTTGGATATGTCAATTGGCGATGCAATGAAAATTATTATTTCTGGAGGTGCCATTGTTCCACCTTATGTTCCAGATCAAACAAAAAGTAATTCTTAGCTTGACAGTCTGCTAACTTTACAGATATCCTGTACTTTTAATGAAACAAAAGATATTTGAGTTAGGTTTGTTCATATTAACCTTGGGTTATAATCTATTCGGCTAAGTGAAATACGGGCGTAATGCTTCACTTTAAAGGCCTTTTTACAAAAAAATTAGTCAACGAGAGGTGTTTTTCTACTTTGAAGGAGGCTTAAGTAGGCGATGACGCTTTTGTTGTCGTTATATTTTAACCACAGCAGCAATATTTCCGAATTAAAAGCGGTAAAGTTCATTTTGTTATCCACAGTTTCAAAATAGAAATGGGACCAAGGGATGACTGGATGTGCACGTATTTATTTTCCGAAAAGCTGCATCCATTTTATAGCACCCTCTTATATTTGTGCAAAAATATTGCTCTAATAAAGGGTACAATATTGTATAAAAGATTCATGCAATTGCAGAGGTTTAGTTTTGATGCGTTAAAGGATTTTTTAAAACAGCAAAAGGAACCCAGTTTTCGGTGTAAACAGTTGCAACAAGCTTTGTTTAGAGAACCCTATTTAACCTTTCATGAATTAACGACACTTCCACTCATATTGCGCAAAAAACTCATTTCAGCCTTTGGGGACAACCTTTTACCTTTACGATTACTGAGCGTTCAAAAAGATACGCAAGCCAGTAAATACCTATTCGAATTGCAAGACGGAGAAAGAATTGAAAGTGTATACATGCAGTTTCAAGAAGGACTTAAGTCTTTGTGCATCTCAACGCAAGTCGGATGTGTATGCCAATGTGCTTTTTGTGCAACGGGAAAGATAGGTATTCAACGGAACTTGACGATCGAAGAAATTTTAGGCCAAGCGTTATACGTATCAAAAACCACCACACCTATAGATCGTATTACCCTTATGGGCATGGGAGAAGCGTTACTCAATCCGCATATTTTTGAAATTATCCACCATTTTACGGCCACCGACGAATTTCGACTAAGTCCTTATAAATTAAGTATTTCAACCGTCGGCATTGTTCCAGGCATTAGAAAATTGACGCAACTTTATCCCCAAGTAACGCTTACGTTTTCCCTTCATTTCCCAAATCAAACTTTGCGAGAACGATGGATGCCAACTGCACAACATTATCCTTTAGAAGATATTTTTGAAGCTCTCGATGAAAGGGTAAAATTAACAAACCGTAAAATTTATTTGGCTTACATGGTGATGGACGGCATTAATAACAGACTGCAAGATCTGGAAGCATTGGAGTCTATTTTTGAAGCGCGTGGTCCACTAAGACATCTGTATCATGTAAATTTAATCCCCTTTCATCCTATCGCTCATTCAAAAGTTCAAGAAACTCATAAATCCGTTGTATTGCGATTCCAAAAACAGTTAAAACAACGTCGTATCATGGCGACCATACGTCAGTCGTTTGGCAAATCTATACAAGCTGCCTGCGGACAACTTTCGGCTGAATACCCAGTGCATTTGTGAGTTGCAGGCAAAAATTTTCTTGACTACGTAATTGTCCAATTCAAACTTGTGGAGGTCTCGTTAAATTGACAGGAGAAGTGCGGTCTATTCTAATTTTTTTGGACATTCTTATTTATGCTTCACTGAATTGATCACGCGTAATCCATAAAAACAGACGTCAGTGCATCAAATTTTATGCATTTTTTTAAAAAACAATACATCTTTGATGTACTCAATCAATTGTATCCCAATCCACAGGCAAGTTTACTTTTTGTGGATCAGCCTTTTAAATTATTGATCGCTACCCTACTCTCGGCTCGCTGCAAAGATACTCAAGTTAACAAAGTGACGCCCATTCTATTTCAAAAAGCTTCCACACCTCAAGCTATGATTCAACTTCCAATTGCAAGGATTCAAAACATAATAAAACCTTGTGGTCTTTCTCGTACGAAAGCTAACAACATTTGGCAGTTGTCCCATATATTATGTGAGCAGTTCCATGGGCAGGTTCCCAATAACTTTGAAGATTTGGAAAGTCTACCAGGCATTGGACATAAAACGGCCTCTGTCGTTCTAGGACACGCGTTTCATCAACCTACATTTCCAGTCGATACGCACATTCATCGTCTTGCCCTTCGTTGGGGCTTATCCAATAAACATTCCGTAAAGCAAATTGAACAAGATTTGAAAAAACTCTTCCCGCAATGCACGTGGTTTAAACTGCACCTACAGATGATTTATTACGGTCGTGAATACTGCAATCGCCATCAATGTACGCACACACACTTGTGCACCATTTGTCAAAAATTAACGAAAAATAACGAGTGTTAAATCGTCTGATAACCGATCTGATCCAGAAAAATCTTTTACACTCTCTACAATTTTTTGAACCAATTCTTTAGGCTGTTTACTTCTGTTTTCATCTACAACCTTAAACAAATTTTGCTGTGAAAACTCTTGGTTTTGAGCATTTAAAGCTTCCGTTACACCATCCGTATACAAAATGCACGTATCTCCACGTTTAAAATCGTAAGTCGCTTCCTCAATCAAATTATCAAAGATTTCACTCGGTACCATTCCAAGTCCAATCCCTTGAGGCATTAATCTTTGAATGGGCAAGTCAGGTTTAATTAACAAAGGACATTCATGTCCCGCTCTCGAAACTTTCAAAGTTTGATGACTGGTATCTAAAACACAATAAACCATCGTAACAAACATTTCTTGACTTGTCTCAGCATACAAATATTTATTCATTGTTTTCAATACGGCAGCGGGTGAATTGTACAAAAAAGTGCAATGCTTTAAATGTGCAACACAGGTTGTCATTAACAAAGAAGCGGCAATTCCTTTACCCGCGACGTCGGCTACAACAAATGCAGTACGATCATCATCTAATTTGAAAAGGGTATAAAAATCACCCCCAATTTGTTGTGCCGATTTACAGTAAGCAAAGAAATCGCAATGAGACAGTTTTATAAGGTTAGAACACGGCAGCAAAAAAGATTGCACGTGGCTTGCTAGTTTTAAATCAAAATCTAACTTACTTTTTTCAATTTGAAAATTGAGATATTTAACATTGTGCAGCATAATACCTGCCTGCTGAGTAATTAATTCCAATAAATGACAAGTACTTTTCGAAAAAGGGACATCGCGCGTCGAATTTGCAACTGCCAAAACACCTAGTAACTCATTTCTAAAGTAAACGGGGAAAATTAACAAATTTTTTATCCTTAAGGTAGCATCCGAGTGGTGAACGACGTAACGATCGATATTGTCTGCTGCTAAAATAACTGGACAGAGCGTTTGAGCAATTTCACCTACGATTCCTTCGCCGTAATGAAAAACTTCTCCTTGATGTATCAACGATAAAATTTCTGCACGCGATAAATGATCGGGGATCTTTGTCTTTAGAGGAGGGAATAAGCCTTCATTTGCAACTTTTTTGAGTTGCTTTGAATCCGGAAAGTATTCATAAAAACAAGCACTCATACCTTCGGTACTTACTAAACTACCGTGCAATATTAAATGATAAAACTGTCTTTGTGAAACGCCTTGGCTTATTGCATGCATGAATGCATGCAATAATTCTAAAACAATTGTTTTTTCTTTTTCAGCTCGTATATCTTCTTGCTTTGAGTACGCCGACCTAGCTTTTAAATAAAGCGTCATCAACCCGATGCATCCCAAAAAAATTCCCAATACAATATACACAACTTCCGAAATCATTTTTGTGAAGACAAATATTGTACAACATCTTGAAATCGAACTCTATTTTGTGCATTAATTTCCATCAAAAATTTGTGAGCATTCAGCAAAAATTCGGATTGTACCCCCCATTTTTGCTCGTTTTTTAAGCAGAATTCTACTTGTTCTATACGCGTAATATCTTCGACCAAGTGAACCCACAAATCTAACCCAAGTAGTTTAACCGTTTCTAAAAGCTTAGGGGTTAAGCCGCTAAATACGCACAGTCCTCCCAAATTTCTTAATTTTAGAGCTAATCCAGCTAAAATTCCAAGACATGTACTATCGATACCATTACACTCTTCAAATGAGAAACAATACTTAACACAATTTTCCTTAAGTTTTTTTTGCAAAAACTCATTCAGAGATGGACAATTTAGATAGGTAGCTCTCCCTTTGATTCTGACCAATACGGAATCTTCATTTTCATTGATCCAATAAACGGACTCCTCTTTGTTATCCATAAGGTACGTATGGCATAAGAGGACTTCGTATGTCAATGCCAACGCATTGATAATTATAGAGAATTCGTAACCAAAAACAAGTATTTTACCATTAAATCTTTGAACTAACAATGAGACTAAATTATTTACACTTTTGCATTGATTCATCCAATAATATACCACATGGTAGCATGCACAGATCAATGTATAACCCTTAACCCTTTTACGAGGAAAATCCTTGTAGAAGATAAGTATAAATTATGACAACAATCATGGATAGTTTGCTGGATGCAAACTCACTTAAATGTCTAAAACAAAATTCAATTGTCACAGGTACGATTTCTGAAATTCGACCTAATGAAGTTGCCGTCAACATTGGAGCTAAAACGGAAGGGATTATCCCTGCCAATGAATTTCCAAATTTTGATGAGCTATCGGTGGGTGAACAAGTAGAAGTCTTTGTTGAGCGTGTTGAAAATATAGAAGGCCGTCCCGTTTTATCGTACGACAAAGCCCAACAACAAAAAAATTGGGAGAACATTTTGGAAAAATGTGAAGAAGGCGAAGAGGTTTCCGGACGTGTAAAAGGAAAAATCAAAGGTGGCTTAATCGTTAGCATCGGTGTAGATGCGTTTTTGCCGGCCTCTCAAATCGATGTTCAAGCTCCTAAAAATTTGGATCAATACGTAGGTCAAACTTTCGATTTAAAAATCGTAAAAATTAATAAAGAACGCCGTAACATTGTTGTTTCTCGCCGCGAATTAATTGAATCTCAACGCCAAAAGAAACGTCAACAAATACTAAAAGAAATTGAAGTGGGTTCCATACGTAAAGGTATTGTCAAAAACATCACCGATTATGGAACTTTCATTGATCTGGATGGACTGGACGGCTTGTTACACATCACCGATATGACCTGGGGACGCATTTCTCACCCCAATGAAATGCTTAAAGTAGGTGAAGAAGTTGAAGTGATGATTACCGATATCGATCGCGACAAAGAGCGCGTTTCGTTGGGCATCAAACAGATGCATTCCAATCCATGGGACCAAATTGAAAGACGTTATCCGGTAGGTTCCAAAGTTTGCGGCAAAGTGGTTAACTTGGTTCCGTACGGCGCTTTTGTTGAATTGGAGGAAGGTGTCGAAGGACTCATTCACATTACAGAATTTTCTTGGACAAAGCGCATTAATAAACCCAGCGAAATACTGCGCGTAGGCGACGAAGTTGAAGCGGTCATACTCGATGTTCAAAAAAATGAGCAAAAGATTTCTTTAGGCATTCGTCAGTTGTCAGAAAACCCGTGGGATATGGTCCTACACAACTACCCAGTTGGAGCACACGTACGCGGTAAAGTACGTAATTTAACGACCTATGGCGCATTTGTTGAATTAGAAGAAGGTATTGATGGCATGGTCCACATTTCAGACATGACTTGGACACGTAAAATCAATCACCCGGGTGAAATGTTAAAAAAAGGAGATGAAGTTGACGCTATTGTGTTAGAAGTAGATCCTTCTCAGCAACGCATTTCATTGGGTATTAAACAATTAAGCGAAGATCCATGGGCCAGTATCGAAACATTGTATAAGATTGGTGATATCATCACGGGTAAAGTGGCTAAAGTTACTTCATATGGTGCATTTATTGAACTCCAAAATGACATTGATGGGCTTGTACACATTAGTCAAATGAGTGAAGAACATGTCGAAAAACTCAAGAATATTATCAAGGTGGGTGACATTGTGGAAGCGCGCGTTATTAAAATTGATAAGGATGAGCGTCGATTAGGTTTATCCATTAAGGCCGCCACTTACGACGAATCACGTTTGGCAGAGGAAATTAAGTTATACGATACGATCGAAGCCAATCAAGATTTAACAAATTTGGGTGATTTGCTGGATCAAGCGACGCAGGCCAAGCGCTCCGAATAAAGTGATATACACAAAGATGTTCCTGTTTGAGGGCTTTTGTATAAGCTCGTGGCATGTATGTTAAAATTGTTTACTTATAGCTTAAAACTAGGTACTTATAGTTTTTGTTTGGCTTCGAGTATAGCACTCGCTTATATCCTCAAGTACGAATTTTCAATTCCACTACCCGTACAAAAAGTTATGTGGTATAACATTTGTACGTTAGTTCCTACAAAGATAATCACGCTCATATTAGTAGGCGAATTTAAGGGCATTTTTTCTTATTTTCGCTTGCCGGATTTGGTCAAAATTGCGAGCTGTTTTTCCATAATATCTTTTGTTTTTCTCCTATCAAAATTTTGCGTTCCAAGCCTACTTCTCCCTTCTCGAGAAATTATTTTGGCAGATTTATTGTTTTCGATTTTGTTTATATTATTCTTTAGAACCAGTCTACGTATTATTAATAACCGTGGAATTTTTAACAAAACTCATAATATAGGCCGTCCAGGAACCATTAATGTGGCTGTCGTTGGGACCAATGAAGTGGGGTCTAATATTATCACTGAACTAAAGAGTAAACAATTCTACGGTTTGACACCCGTGGTGGTGGTGGATGATGATCCAAAATACTATGGAAGAACGTTACATGAAATTCCCGTATTAGGAACGCCCGAACGCCTGCGAGATTGTAAAGAGTATTACAAAATTGAAGGGATAGTACTCGCATCACATAATCTTTCCATCAGTCGACTCAACGAACTCTCTCAATTAGCTCAAGAACTCAATTTGAAACTTCTAACAATCCCATCTTTTGGAGAATTCATTGAAGGACACGCTTTTGCAACACGCTTACGTACGTTAGACGTAGAAGACTTCTTAGAAAGGAAACCCATACACTTAAATTTAGAACGGAGTACGACATTCATTGCCAACCGAGTTGTTGCCATTACGGGTGCCGGAGGTTCTATTGGTCGAGAACTTTCTAAACAGATTGCCATTAAGCATCCAAGTCAACTTATTCTAATGGACCATTCGGAATACAATTTATTTAAAATCGAACAAGATCTACTGCGTGAAGGCTTATCTTGTACACCCATTTTAATAGATATAAGTAACCCCCGAGATGTGGAAAGCTGCCTACAAAAATACCATCCTCATTTAATCTATCACGCAGCTGCTTACAAACATGTCCCATTATTAGAAAATCAATCGCTTGTAGCTTTAAAAAATAACACTTTGGGCACGGGTATACTGGCAAGATTAGCCAGTAAAATGGAAGTAGAAAGATTTATACTGATTTCCACCGATAAAGCCATTAATCCCATTAACAACATGGGAGCATCCAAACGAATTGCCGAAATGCTTTGCATGGCTTTGCAGCATCAAACTGAAAATCGAACCCAATTTATGGCGGTCAGATTTGGCAATGTTTTAGGATCGGCAGGCAGCGTATTACCAATTTTTAAGGAACAAATTGCACGCGGAGGTCCCATTACGGTAACACACCCGCAAATGACACGTTTCTTTATGACCATTCCAGAAGCCGTTGGACTCATTTTGGAAGCTTCATCCTTTGAATCGGTTGCGGGGAAGACTTTTATTTTAGACATGGGAAATCCAGTAAAAATCTTAGATGTAGCCAAAAAAATGATCGAACTTAACAACCTTCGCGTAGGCATCGACATCGAAATTATATTTACAGGTATTCGGCCAGGAGAAAAACTGCACGAAGATTTAGTCTACAATTCCGATCACTTTGATAAAACCATCAATCAACACATATGGCTTACGAAAGATCCTATGGAATATTTACCATATGTACGTACAGTAGATAGGCATTTGCAGGAGATAGAGAAACTAAATAGCGATGAAGAAGGTATTCGATTCATACGCACATTAATCCCCAATTTTAAGGCGTAAAACAGAGAGATGTATCATCTGTGTATTTAGTTTGTATCATGCCTGATGTTTACCAAAAATAATACCGCAAGAAGATTGACTATCCAAACAAACATTTTTATGTTTGTAACGTGAAGAAAAGTCAGAAAATTTCTGAAGAGGTTAAGGGAAAAGAAAATATACCTACAGAATTTAAAATTTGGGCATGGTTAGAACGTTATTGGAAAATTTTAGCTTCCGTAGCTGTTGTAGCCGTGTGCACGTGGACTTCATTTTTGTTGGTGAAATGGTGTCAGAGGAAGCAAGTCCAATATCACCTTGCCCAATACGAACGGCAAAAAACACTATTTGAACGGTTGCAGTGGGCAGAAAAAATGTTACCTCAAGGATTGAAATCGTTGCAAGGGTTTACCTTCCTTGAAAAAGCAAATGATGATTTTAGTCATAAAAATTATTTGTCTGCCGTTCATTACTATCAAAAAGCAATGCAACATTTAATTGTTTATCCACTTTTGGAGCAAGCACAATTAGGTTACGCATTTTCAAACATTTACGCACTTAATGCAGAAGAAGCTGAAAAAACTTTTCTCAACCTAGTCCGTTGTTCTTCTGACTACATACGAGCACAAGCTTTCTATGCGCTCGGTTACATAGCGTACCAAAAAAATGATTCCAGAGCCTTTGACGACTACTGCAAAGAATTAGCACGCTTCCCGGAAGGCGATGCTTTTTTAAGCCAACTCAACATCTTAAAAATAGTAGACACTTCCAATGATCAGAAAAAGAACTTGCTTTAATATTTCTGGCCGCCCTATTGGACCTCAGCATGAACCTTATTTTGTTGCAGAGCTAGCAAGCAATCATCAACAATGCATTGAACATGCCAGAGGGCTCATAAAACATGCAAAAGATGGTGGGGCTGACGCTGTAAAACTACAAACGTACACGGCAGATACGCTTACTCTACCCATTAGAAATGATCAATTTAAAATTGAAAGCTTCGGGAAAGTCCAATATTTATACGATCTGTATCAGCTCAACTGTATTCCATGGGAATGGCACGAAGATTTAGCGGATTATGCAAAAAAGTTAAATGTTGCACTCTTTAGTACTCCTTTTGATGAAACATCCGTTGATTTTTTGGAGAGAACAATTCATCCACCCGTATATAAAATTTCATCCTCTGAAATAACCCATTTACCATTACTTAAAAAAGTAGCATCCACCGAAAAACCGGTTATTTTAAGCACGGGATTAGCAAAACCTGAAGAAATAGAAGAAGCTATTGAAACGTTACGCAATCACGGATGCACGCAATGGATGTTATTAAAATGTATTTTCCCGTATACAACAGGTCAACTAGGTTTAAATCTACGTGCCATCTTGCAACTACAAAAAAGGTACGCTTGTCCCATAGGTATTTCGGATCATTTTCTGTCGCACAACATGGTTCTTGGAAGCGTTGCTCTAGGCGCCTGTCTCATCGAAAAGCATCTTATACTTACGCGTCAAGATGATACAATGGACAGTAAAATTTCTCTGGAGCCAGAAGAATTTCGTTCCATGGTATGTGCCGCAAAAGAATTGTACAAAGAACTCGGAGAAGCAGTCATTGGACCCATCAGTCCAGAAAACGATCCCTATCACCTCAAATATAGACGCTCCATCTACGTATGCAAACGCATAGAAAAGGGAGAAATTTTTTCAACGGAAAATTTAAAAATCATCCGCCCTGCTTTTGGTTTAGCCCCTAGACATTGGGAACAAGTTTTGGGCAAACAAGCAAAACATGACTTAGAAAGGGGCACTCCATTGTCTGCCGACGATGTTGCTATTTAAGTGTTGGCAATCCATGTTTTAATTTATAGGCATCAGACCGGTTTATCACGCGTAACTTTTTTCAGACTCAGAGTAAAAAGCTTAATTTTGTTTTAAAAAAGAAGTCTATCATCGTTAGGACAGGGGATGTTGAAGTAATGTTATTTGAATAAATTCCGCAGCCAAAAAATTGATATCAATTTTTTGGTCTACCAAAATGTCCTGCAAAGATATAGCGCTCTCTTGAACCGCCTGAGACCACAGTTTATGACGAGTACGATATACGTTCATTCCAAAACCCATGACCCAAACCGCCGTCAAATCGTTTTCAACTTTTGATTCCAATAACATACCGCTGAGCTTTTTATCTTTCCACAGAATATCGTTGGGATCTTTTAAATAAAAAGGGTTGTGAAATAACTGTATCAATTTCTCACAAAAGTACCGATTGAGTAAAACGCGAATTTCATTTAATTTTTCTGGCAATATGCACTCTTTAAAGCCAATGCTTAAATTGAGTTGTCCGCGATTGTCTTCCCAAATTCGACCATGAGTACCTCGACCTTGGGTTTGAAATTTACTTAAAACAATAACGCATCGATCCTGCACCGCATTCAACAGTCGAAATGCTTCTAAATTTGTACTATCGATAACTTCGTAAACAAATAAAGGATAGTGGACATGCCTATCAATGAGCAGCTTTTGTAATTGCTGCTCGTCTAATTTATGTTTCCCACCAATCACTACACATTCCTTTTACTCCGTAATCAATCTTTCATTTGGAAAAGCACCTCATAAATCACGGTTTATTTTTGTGCAAGATAATGGTAATACGCCAACCGATTGTGAACGATGGTTTGAGCATTTTCCTTTAAGCTGTTTGCACGTTCTGGATTTAATTTTTCCAAAACCTTAAATCGATTTTCCCTCCGTAAGTAGTCCGTCAATGGAATTTTAGCCTCAACGGCATCCAATTGCATTGGATTTTCGTTTTGTAAAGTACGACGAGGATCAAAACGATACAGTGGCCAATAGCCGGATTCCACTGCCAATCGCTGCTGCTCCGCACCATATTTTAAATCGTAACCGTGTTCAATGCAATGGCTATAAGCGATGACTAAAGAAGGCCCTGAGTAACTATTGGCCTCTATAGTGGCGTTTATGGCTTGTCCTGGATTGGCGCCTATGGCAATCTGAGCCACGTAAACGTGCCCGTAAGACATCATCAACAATCCCAGATCTTTTTTTGCCCTTTCTTTGCCTGCAGCAGCGAATTTGGCAACTGCACCCAACGGCGTTGCTTTTGATTGTTGTCCGCCCGTATTGGAATAAACTTCCGTGTCCAGTACCAAAATGTTTACGTTGCACCCACTGGCCAATACATGGTCCAGTCCACCAAAACCAATATCGTATGCCCAGCCGTCACCGCCTACAATCCAAACAGACTTCTCCACTAAAAAATCAATTAGCGACAATAAAAGTTCGGCGTTTGGCGTATTCAACGTTTGTAGACGCTCGTTTAACATTTCTATGCACTTGCGCTGTTCAAGCACTTGCATTGCGTCATTAGGGTTCACTTTGAGAATTTGTTCCACCAGATTCCCTCCTACTTCTGAGTGCAAAGAACAGAGCAAATCCCGAGCAATTTGTGTTTTCTTATCTGCGGATAAACGGAGACCTAATCCAAATTCCGCGTTATCTTCAAATAGAGAATTAGCCCAAGCGGGTCCCCGCCCATTTGCATCTTTTGCGTACGGCGTAGTGGGTAAATTACCTCCGTAGATGGAAGAGCATCCCGTAGCGTTGGCAATCAGCAAACGATCTCCAAACAACTGTGAAATAAGCTTAATGTACGGAGTTTCTCCGCAGCCGGCACAGGCTCCAGAGAATTCAAAAAGTGGTTGTTTAAATTGCGTGGTTTTTGGATCTAGTTTACACCGCGTTGTGTCAGGCCAAGGCAAAGTATTAAAAAATTGACTATTTTCTTTCTCTTGCTCAAAAATCTTATTTTTGGCGGTTATGTTTAAAGCTTTGCGATTGGGATCCACCTTACTTTTTGCCGGACATACCTCGACGCATAAACCGCAAGCGGTACAGTCTTCCGGATAAATTTGTACGGTAAGCGCCTCATTGGGATACTCTTTCGAACGAAAATCGACCGATTTAAAAGCAGAAGGTGCTTTTTCTAAAAATGCTTTACCGTAATGCTTCGAGCGAATAGCCGCATGGGGACATATCAACGAACAACGATTGCATTGAATACAAACATTGGGATCCCATGCGGGAAGTT
Source organism: Puniceicoccales bacterium (assembly GCA_031278975.1). GTDB lineage: Bacteria > Verrucomicrobiota > Verrucomicrobiia > Opitutales > UBA9783 > CABUVL01. Next base: position 17,061 of record JAITJL010000010.1, on the reverse strand, counting down.
CTTGCGCAATATTTCGTTTTTCCCATTGGGTGGTCCCTGTCGGCCAAGTTCCGTCGGTGGGGAAAAGACTCACCGGCAAACTATCCCCTTTTTGCTCCAGTAATTGCTGCGTTACCTTTTGAACAAATTCGGAAGCACCGCTCAAATTTAAAGGAATACGCCTGCGTGCTTTTTCTTGAACGCCTTGATGGGCAATGAAATGTAGATTCGACAAAGTTGCATCCACTGCGGCGTAATTACTCTGCACAGCCCTTTCGCCTTTTTTCCCATAGGTTTTTCGAATGGCGTTTTTGATGCATTGAATAGCCTCTTCTTTCGGTAAAATACCTGAAATTGCAAAAAAACACGTTTGCATAATCGTGTTGATCCGACCTCCCATGCCTGTTTCTCTTGCCACCTTAAAGGCATCGATGGCGTACACCTGAATATTTTTGTCCACGAGGGTTTGCTGGACTTCTTGGGGGAGCTTTAACCACACTTGATCCACCGCAAATGGAGCATTGATGAGCAATGTGCCCTTCTGCTGCAAATTTGCCAAAATATCGTAGTGCTCAATAAATTGAAATTGGTGACAGGCAACGAATTGTGCGGTTTGAATTAAATAGGGAGCTTGTATGGGCTTTGAACCAAATCGTAGATGTGAAATCGTCATCGCGCCGGATTTTTTTGAATCGTATACAAAATAAGCCTGCACGTACCGTTCTGTTTCCGAGCCGATAATTTTAACGGTATTTTTATTGGCTCCCACCGTCCCATCGGACCCTAATCCGTAAAAAATAGCCCCAAACGTGTCGGCACTTTCCAATTCAATAGGTTCCTTGACCGACACCGACAAACACGTTACGTCATCCTCAATCCCTAAGGTAAAAGAGGGTTGCAGGGTTCCTTGAACGGCCGCATCAAAAACACTTTTCACCATACTGGGGTTAAATTCTTTGGATCCCAACCCATATCGTCCTCCCAAGATATGCGGCAAGGAACACTGATCTGAACGAACCCCCTCTTGAAAGGCGGATTGCACATCTTGACACAGCGGTTCGGCCACGGCTCCAGGTTCTTTAGTGCGATCCAATACAATGACTTCCTTTGCGGACCGCGGTATTGCTTGTAAAAAATGTTTTATGGAAAATGGACGAAACAAATGTACGCGAAGTACACCCACTTTTTCACCTTGTTCCACAAGGTATTGCACCGTTTGATGCACCGTTTCGCTACCCGAACCCATGAGAACAAAGATGTGTTCGGCCTCTGGATGCCCCATGTAATCGAACAACCGATAGCGCCTGCCCGTCAATTGTTCAAACAGCTGCATCTTTTTTTCTACAATTTGAGGGACCGCTTGATAAAAACGATTGCTGGCCTCACGACATTGAAAATAAACATCGGGATTTTGAGCCGTTCCACGAATGACGGGTGCATCGGGTGAAAGTCCACGGCGACGAAAGGCTAAAATGTCTTTTTCGTTCATTAAAGCTCTCAAGGTATCATCGCCCAAAGGATTGTAAGTATTGATCTCGTGTGACGTACGGAATCCATCAAAAAAGTGTAGAAATGGGATGCGGGCTTCGAGGGTGGATACGTGTGCGATGGCGGCTAAATCTTGAGCCGATTGGACAGAATGGGACGATAGAAGTGCAAATCCCGTTTGTCTCACGGCCATCACGTCCGAATGATCTCCAAAAATGGACAAGGCATGCGTAGCGAGAGTCCGAGCCGTTACGTGCATGCAAAAGGGCATTAATTCTCCGGCAATTTTATACAAATTTGGAATCATCAACAACAATCCTTGCGAAGCCGTAAATGTGGTGGTTAATACACCTCCCTGTAAAGTTCCATGGACGGTACCCGCAACACCTCCTTCCGACTGTAATTGAACCACTTCAGGAACGATTCCCCAAAGATTTTGTTTATGCTCCGTGGACCACTGGTCACACCATTCTGCCATGGGCGAAGACGGGGTAATGGGATAAATTGCAATGATTTCGCTCAGTTTATAGGCAACCGATGCCACCGCCTCATTGGCATCTTTGATGGCTCTCTTGAGAGTATCACTCATAACTGAGTTTTCACGCAATAGAAAGGTTTTCTCAGTTTTATATTCTAATGCAACACTTTTCTTCATAAATTATTTCCCATCAAAACGTAACAATGACGCTTTAATCTTTATTTTAAATAATTGGGGAGTGCGTTGGTGTAAGTGGTCATGGTGTAGGATGTATCGGTGGTTTCCGCATTGTAAATATTTTTTAAAACGTTGTAGGTAGCATCACCGATCGTTTGCGTCTTCCGGCCGCGATTGATGCGGTGATAAAATGGCATGCATTTCGTAGGACGCATGGAGCTAAAGTTATTAGACGGCATAAAGCCAAGTGGACAGTATCCCTGTGGGGAGACCTTGGAAGCAAAATTGATGGGAGGCTCCCATTGCATTTTGCAGTAATAAGGTAACATCAACGAACCTTGCAATATAGGAGTTGCACCTCCGGCAATATATTCTAAAGATCTAAATACCCCCTGTATGCCCAAATCGGGATTTAATACATTTTTATTATCTTTCAACCAAAAATCGGGATGCGTTGTTCCTGTCATAACATGCGCATAAATACTGTGGCGAGTACTAGGTGAATAATCCTTTGCATTTCCTAGGGGATTACGCAGGTAAGAATTGAAAGCATCCGTGCCGCTTGACCAATCTTGCCAATTATCAGTTAATAAGGTAATAGAATCCGCCGCGATAAAAGCTTTGGGCTGCGTATTCGTGGTATTAAAGTTTCCTTTTATGTAGAGCGGAAATGGACACACGATGCTTAATCCGCCTGCCGGTAAAGTGCTTGCGTTAATGATACGAATCCCAAAATCGAGGACCGGTGACAAGGTTGATGGATATACGTAAGAACCATTATTATACGAATTCAAAAAGGTAGTTCTGGATGCTATATAGTTCGTACGAATATCCTGCGAAGTATTTGCGGGAGCCTTATAGTTATCGCCATTGCGCTTACCCAACCAGTAACGATTAAAAAATACGGTACTATTAACATCATTCTGAAAACTTGTAAGACCTATGGGAGAACCATTGGTGAGAGAGGTTATAAAAGCAGCTACGTCAAAATCCAATAATTGAATCCACTTAGCCCTGTTGCGATCGTAGATAAAATTGTAATGCGACGGGATATACACCCTGGCAACCTTATTATCGAAAATTTCTGGTCGCCAATACGTACCGTAATCAACCAATTTTGCGGGCGGCGCAGAGGTGTCCGTAATGGTCCCGGCCGTTTCTGTTGTTAGTTTTATAAAAGTAAAAGAGCTACTTATACCGTTTGGAACAGAAAGTTGATGAACCGCTAATTTATTGTTAGACATTTGAGTAAACCACATCTGAGTTTCAGCATTAAATGAATCACTATTGGGCGTATCCGCATCCGCAAGATAATAGCATGAGGTACCTGATCGAGTAACTTTTATCCATTCAATAGAGTTAATCAAGTTGTTGAGAGAACTACCGGTATAGGGATCCACAAAGTTTAGGTAGGTTTTTACGTAAATATTATCTTTTGCGGCTGGGAAATGTGTTGTGGAATAGGTGACGTAGGGGAAATTGATGGTGGGTGTAAAGCTAAGCGTTTGAGCTGATTGTTTAACCAAAACATTTATTAGTAAACTGGGGAAGTTGCCAGGTTTTTGTGACTCTATTAAACGCGCCTTTTCGGTAATTTGTTGATTCGTTAATCCGCGCAACGTTGAAAACGCTGTTCGTACTTTAGCGATATTCGTACCATTGTAAATGCTCGAATTGCTGTAGTTTATAGCATTGCATAAATTGTATAAACCGGCACATAAGTCCACCACATGCTCATTCGTTGCACCCGCAACGGTTGTATAATTGGGGTACCACCATCCCGAATAGGCAATGGGATCAAAGCCCGTAGGCCTGTAAATTCTTCCACGGGTAGTCACATTCCCATACCACCATGACAGCATACAATCTTTATCAAAAGTATCGGTTGCGTTACTATAATAATTAGTATTTACTGCAACGCCATGATTATTACTTTGACTGGATCCAATCCTATAATTTTGCAAGTAAACGTTATTTGCAGCTACGCTGTAAGGATTCGTATAGCTATTGTAAAATGCACTGTTGTCGTAAAGACCATATTTAGAAGGGATGGCTATTGACGAATACGATTCTCCACTCTGCTGAATGCGTAATAAATGCCCCGCTATGTTGAATCTATTCAAAAAATAGGTCGAAAGTGCAGGAGATATATGCCTGTATCTAGCTATGCGAAAGTTACCATTAATCTGGATAGGGCCTTGAAAATACAATGCTGAAGTATCACTAATATGACCAGCACAATAAGCCGTATCCTCTTCGGAGTATATTTGGAAATCGCACAGCGGATTACGTTCAATTTCCATGAGCTGAACCATGCGCATCGTCCAATTGGGTACAAAATTGGAAACAACACTTAAATCAAGCAATAGGAATACCTCGGATAAGTAACGTTCGTCGTTAGCATCTTTCTTTTTATCTTGCCAAAAAATAGGACCTCCAAAAACTTCCCATGTCCCCGGTTGCAATGGAAAATCTGCAGGTGCAATCTGTGTTTTGGCAAAAGAGGTATTAAAATTAATCACGCCGCTATTAGCCTTACGCCTGTAGGCATCAACACCTAGAAAAATATTGGGCATCTTGGGGGTTTGCGTCAACTGATACGCGTAATCACGTACCAGGTGCATTGCATTTTCCATAAGATAATAACCCTGCGTTTGTTGTACAAAAATGGCACTTAATCTGGCTTCATACATCGTCGTATTGCAACAGATTCTCAAAGCTCCTGCTAAGATAAATATGAATATAATGGAAGCCAAAAACCCGTTTCCACATTCTTTTTGCTTCGTCTTACAACATTGCGAACCCATAGAAGAAGTTTAAGGGCTAGCACAAGTGCCTGCAATAAAATTTTGCCGCAAAACATCGTTGGTGATGGTCAATATCTTGCAGCCGTTTTTTAGTTCTTGTGACAAAGAACTCAACCCACACGCCGCATTCATTGTACCTACCACGTATTCAAAATATGACTGACGGTGTTGAGAAAATTTTAGCAAACATCCGTTGAAATAAGCTACGACCGCCACTTAAAAAAGTACAACGTAACCACTTTTTGAAAACAACTACGGCATAAATTTTTACCGCATAAAAATAATGATAAATTACAGATTTTTGTTGACTTGTGGGACCTGGTGGGGCTTAATGGAGTAAAGTGGGGTAAAAGTATGGTCGTCGGCAAAAGTGTATTCGTAGGTGAATTCCTGCATCAATTGGATGCAAAAAATCGCCTGTGCATACCTTCAAAGTGGCGATTTTCCGGTGATCAGGAAGACGTTTATCTGGCCCTTCCAAATCCATTAGGCTGCATCACCATCTATCCGCCAAAAATGATTGAAAGGCTGGAAGAAAAAGTATCGGCCGTCAGCCTGGGTGACACGCGTGGGCAAAAAGTGTTGGCAAAATTATTTTCTCAAGCAGATACATTCGGATGCGACAAACAAGGACGCATTATTCTTTCGGAAAAACTTATTCGGCACGCGGATATATCTAAAAATGCATTGTTGGTAGGAAGTTACGCCACTTTTAACATCTGGGCACCTAAAGCTTACACGCAATACCTAGCTTCTCCTCTCGAAGACGATAACGAGATGAGCCAACTTTTAAAAACATTGGGGCTATAATAGAATGGATGAGTTAAAACACATTCCAGTTCTCAAAGATGCAGTTCTACATTGTTTCAAAGACATCCAGGGGACCATCTTAGACGCCACATTTGGAGGCGGTGGACATACGACAGCGCTATTGGAACAAAATAAGCATATCCATATTATTGGTTTAGACACGGATCCGGATGCAATATCGCGTGCCGAGGATGTCCAAGATAAATTCCTACACAGGCTTCACTTCTTCCATTGTAATTTTTCACACCTCAAACTGCTTTGCAGAGAATTTGACGGTATTTTAATGGACTTAGGAGTCTCTTCATTCCAACTTGACCAAGCGCAACGCGGTTTTTCTTTTCAACACAACGGTCCATTGGACATGCGAATGAATTCCAATGAAGGTATGTCGGCAAAAACTTTTTTGGAAACAGGCAGTGAAGGGGAACTGATTAAAGCCATTCGCGATTTTGGAGAAGAGCCACAATGGCGCTCTGTCGTAAAACAAATCCTCTCTTTACGCCATTCAACATCTTTCAAAACAACCTTCGACCTTGTACATTTTTTACAGAAGTACACATCGCTGCGGCGTTCCAAAAAACCGGGTATTCATCCTGCAACCCGTGTCTTTCAAGGAATACGCATCTACGTTAACCGAGAGCTGGACCATTTAAAAGAGGGGTTAAGGCAAGCCTTTGAATGCCTAAATCCGAATGGAATTTTGGCAGTTATTACGTTTCATTCCCTCGAAGATCGTATTGTGAAACAATTTTTTAACGAAAAATGTGGCAAAAGTCGCCATCGCTTTGATACGGAACCGCGACAATTCAAGCAATCGCAAGCATCCTCAGCATTTAGAAAACCTATTGTTGCCGACGACAATGAAATTAGCTCCAACCCACGGTCACGTTCGGCCAAACTCCGTGCTATTCGAAAAATCTTATGAAAATCATCCCCTCAAAATGTGCCTGTTGTTTAATTTTCGCACTCAGTCTAACCATTACGGGAGCCTTCGGACTCCTGTGGATGCGGCAGCAAGCCTACTTGCAAGCTTCTTATGGCAAGCATTTGGAAAAAGAATTATCGCTGCTCGGTCAAAAAATACAGCAAACGGATTTACGCATATCCCAAATTCAATCAACAAATTATTTAAAGCGGCATTGCGAACACTTGCAACAACCTACCTATCGGCAAACGATTTGGGCTCGGTCGCAAGTTCCTGTAAATTTCTCACACATTGCAGCTAAATAATGTTACCTCTGTGCTCAAAACGCTACCTCCTACTGCCAAGTACATTCGCATTTGGATTCATCGTTTTGGGTGCACGTACTTTACATTTATACCAGCACAGGCATACGTATCAAGATACCTTACAAGCTCGCCATCGTACGTACATTTTGAACGCACAACGAGGAAAAATCTTCGATAGCACCGGGCAATGTTTGGCCAGCAATCGGCGTGTTTACGAAATAGGTGTCGACCTAACCCAAGTGCAGGAAAAAGATTTATTTCAACTCGCACAGCTGGCAAAGTTATTAAAAGTTTCCCTTTCTCACCTGGAGTCCATTTGGAATTTCAATGCAGCATGTCGTTGGAAAAAAATCAGAGACAACGTTCCCGAAAGCATTTATCAAAAAATTTGCGCATTGCAGATAAAAGGTGTTTACGGAAATGCAAAAAATTTGCGCGTTTACTTCGATACACACTCTTTGGGACACATCATCGGTTTTGTTGACCGCGAAGGCCAGTCCATTTGCGGGATTGAACGTTCCATGCACTTTTATCTCAACGGGCAAGTGGGAGAAAACCGACTCGAAATGGATGGTAAACGCAATGAATTGGTACAATTTCGTACACATGCCATTGTTCCACAACACGGGCATAACATAGAAATTACACTCGATACAAAAATTCAAGCACTGGTTGCACAGATTTTAGAAAAGGCCGATCAACAATACCACCCAAAATCTATTCAAGCCTTAGTTACAAGGCCTAGGTCCGGCGAAATTTTAGCACTTGTCGTCTACCCAGGATTTGACCCGAACCATTACGGGCGTTACCCACCAGAAAATCTAAAAAATAAGGTCGTATCGGATGTTTACGAGCCAGGTTCTGTATTTAAGGCCATCACCGTCAGTGCCGCATTGGATGCGCACAGCGTGCAAGAAACCGACGTATTCGATTGCGGGTCACAAACCGCCGAATACAAGGGGAAAATGTTGCCTCTCCCCAAAGATTGGAAACCTTTTAACCAACGCATGTCCGTTGCTGATATTTTATCCCATTCAAGCAATCGTGGCATCGTACAAGTTGCTTTTAAATTGGGTGCGGATAAACTATTCGATTATGGGCAACGTTTCGGATTCGGCGAATCAACAAAATCGGGATTTGCGGGAGAAACTCGCGGCATATTGCATCCCCCCAACCAATGGGATGGACTTACCATAACCCGCCTTCCCATCGGACACGCACTCGCATGCTCCCTCATCCAGATGCATTATGCCATGGGAGCTATCGCCAACGATGGCAAACTGATGTATCCGCAACTTGTTAAACGCATCTACGATTCCAATGGAGAGATTATACGGACATTTTTACCCGTTGTGCGCAGACAAGTTATCCAAGAGCAAACCGCTAAAAAGATGCGGCAATTACTCACTCATACGGCATCTTCAAAAGCTTACATTCCTCACTACTTTGTGGCGGGGAAAACGGGAACTTCACAAAAAATCATCGATGGCAAATATTCACACACCCAACACGTCTCCTCTATATCTGGATTTTTTCCCAGTCAAAATCCACAAATACAAATCACAATCACCGTTGATAGTCCGCAAAGTCAGGGAACAGCCTACGGTGCACAAATTGCCTCCCCCATTTTTAAAGAAATTGCCGAAGGTATTATCGCCTACTTGGGAATCCCACCCGAATCTCATATTTCGTAAATCCTATGCTTAGCACTTACCCACTCTCTTCCGTTTATATTACCCATCCAATCATTTCATTTCCATTACTCAAATTTATGTCACAGCCTGTGGATCTAAAAACATTGCTAAAAAATGTTGAAATTATAAAAATTATGGGGCCCAAAGGCAACCCACAAATTAAGAGTCTTGCCATACACAGTCAAATGGCCCAATCAGAGTCCTTATTCTTTGCAATTCCAGGAACGCAGTATAAAGGTTCCGACTTTATCGAAGAAGCTTCCCGGCGTGGAGCCGTAGCCTGCATTTGCGAACAGTTGATCCCTCATGTCGGACACATCCTCCAAATTCAAGTAAAAGATGCACGGCAAGCCCTCAGTCAAATTGCAAACAAATTTTATAATCGCCCCGATACACAACTGCAACTCATAGGGATTACTGGGACAAGCGGCAAAACGACTACTTCTTGGCTTCTCAAGCACCTGCTAAACGTACATTCTAAAGAAGGTACGGGATTACTAGGTACACTCCACTACGACCTTGGAAAAAGAATTCTACCCGCCTTAAGAACAACTCCTGATGCACTCAGTATTGCCGCTTATTTAAGAGAGATGGTACAGTCTCAACTTAAACATGCAGTTATGGAAGTTTCTTCGCACGGCATTGAACAAAAACGGGTTGCTGCATTGCAATTTGATACCGCTATTTTTACAAATTTAAGTACAGAGCACCTCGATTACCACCCTACGATGGATAATTATTTTACGGCAAAAAAATCTCTGTTTTGGCAAAAAGGCCTCAAACATGCTGCGGTCAATCAAGACGATCCTTACGGCCAAACGTTGCTCAAAGACCTACCGCATTCATTAAATGTAACTACTTTTGGCATTGATACATTGGCTACTTTACAAGCCAAAAATGTGCATATCCATTCACAGGGAACCCAATTTGACTTAGTGTGCCCACAAGGGCAATGGATGGTAAAAACGCCTCTTCTGGGTACCTTTAACGTTTACAATTGCTTGGCTGCTTTAGCCGTTTGCTACGCACAAGGATATGACCTTACCCAATCCATTGAAGCCCTGAAAACCTTTTCCACTATTCCAGGACGTCTGGAAAAAATCCTAAGTGCTAAAAACGATGGCATTGATGCTTTTGTCGATTACGCTCATAAGCCTCAAGCGCTCAAAAATGTTTTGCAAACTTTACGCCCATTAACGCGGAAGAAAATACATTTAGTGTTTGGATGTGGTGGCAATCGCGATCGTACCAAACGGCCTCTGATGGCACGTATTGCCGAAGCCTATGCAGATGTCAATTGGATAACGAGCGATAATCCGCGTACGGAACCTCAATCTCAGATTTTTGACGATATAAGAACAGGGTTGTTATACCCCGACAAGGTCACTTTTATCGAAGACCGTACAGAAGCCATTCGCAAAGCATTTGCAAATTGCAAATCGGGTGATTGCCTTCTTATTGCCGGAAAAGGACACGAATGTTACCAAGAAATTAACCACCAATTTTTTCCATTTGACGACCGAGCAATTCTTAAAACTTGCCGTTCATCCAAAAATGATACATCGCAAGCAGTTTAATCCCATAGATTTAGCCCAATGGACTCAGGGTATTTGGACACGTCTTCCTATAAAAACCATTCAAAATTTCTGCTTTGATACACGCCTACTCAAAGCGAATGAATGTTTCCTTGCCATTAAAACAGATCACAACGATGGGCATGCTTACGTGGAACAAGCGCAACAATTGGGAGCAACTGCCGCCATTGTGGAACGTAAAGTATCGTGTTCCCTCCCTCAATTGATCGTATCCAATACCTTGCAAGCACTGCAACGCATTGCCTTTCATTATCGCAATACGCTCTCCACAGAAATCTTTGCCATCACAGGCAGCTGTGGAAAAACAACGGCCAAAGAACTACTTGCCCTTTTGCTAAACCATGAAAAAACATTTAAAACTCCCGACAATTTCAATAATCGGTTGGGCGTTCCCCTGTCGCTAACACAAATCGATCCAAATCGACACGTTCAGGCAGTTATTGAAGTCGGCATCAGTAAGCCTTATGAAATGGCAGCATTGGCTAAAATGGTACGCCCCAATACATCCATTTTACTCAACGTTGGACCCGCACATATAGGGAATTTCAACGACGATATCACGCAACTCGTTAAAGAAAAAATGACCTTATTTCAATTTTCGACAAACAACATTTTTTTGCCCGATGCATTGCTACAGTATCCTATGCCACTACACGATTGCCAAACATACGCAATTACTCAAGCAACGCCTCAACATATTCCAAACAAAATCCCTATTCACTACTTACGTTACACAGCCCAAGCAATGCCTTACGGATGGCAGCTTCAACTATACAACGGTACCCATCATCATGCTTTTACGTTGCCCTTTCGCATAGGAACAGGCCAACTTTATACATTTGCCAGCGTGCTGCACGTCACTTTGGAATGTAAGATTCCTGCCGATATTCTTCAGCAACGATTAAATCTGTGGATACCGATTCATCAACGCGGAGAGTGGCTGCACATTAACAACAAACATTACTTTGTGGATTGCTACAATGCAAATCCGTTATCATTCGCAGACAGTTTACAACATTTTCAGAAAGAAGTTCCTCTCCATGTACCTCACTGTTACATACTCGGTTCCATGGCAGAACTCGGCTCCAAGAGTCCACTTTATCACCGTCAAATTGCCCAGTTGATACAAAACACGTCCCAGGATGTTTTTATACTTATCGGCGACTTCGCGGATGACATAAAAGCTGGGCTTCTAGACAAAAACATACAAAATACTCAAATAAAAGCATTTAAGACCGCTCAAGCGGCAAAAGCTTTTTTAACAACGCTCCCTTTTGCATATTTTTTCCTTAAAGGTAGCCACCGCTATCATTTAGAAACCTGCATCCCAACAGGTTAAAAATGCATAAAATCTATTTTCTCTTATTTACTCACGGAATACCTAACAATCGATAGCTCATATCATCATCTCTTGTGAAGGATCGATTTTAAGCGTTACAAAAACGATTTTATAATCCTCTGATGACCACAGTTTTTCTCTAGATTACAAAAATTATGAATTACCTGTTGTTGCCACGGGTTTTTTTACGAACTCAAAACCGATCGTTCCGTTTTCTTTCAATACTAAATAGGCAGAAAAATATTTCCCCGTTTTCTTTGAGCGAAAACGATCTATGAGATCCGTTTTCCCTGTCGTCAACAATTTCTCAAACTGTTCATTTTGGATAGTACGATGCAACAAAGTTCTTGCCATTTTAAAAGTGCACACATCCCCTTGCACGTGTTCACAAACAAAATTAACGTCGGTGGCTCTTACAATACTTTTACACAAAGGACAAACACCAACAGAAGGATATTCCGATAAATCTTCTAAAGTCAAATAATTGCTTTCACCTTTATGAAAATTAAATTTAACTTGATAATCATCCGTTAATTCTAAAATTGCACTGAAAGCTTTTCCCGCTTTTGAACGAAATCCTTCCAGTGGCCCAATTTTTTTGTCTTTTAGCAGCTCAATAATTTCTTTTTCGGACATCCTTCGATTTCCTATCATCTTAAAGATAGCAATTTTCCCATCTTGCGAACGAAAGCTGCGAAAAGTTTCCAACATGGGCAACCCATCACTCGGAGAAATAATTTTCGTCTGGCGACCTTCTTGGTCACTTTCTTTGAATGCAAGTATATTTTCTACAATTTTAGAAGTCATTAATCGAATGTCCGACATAAACCGTGTCCTACTGAGTTGTCTGTTCTGGATCTGGCGCAAACGACATTCCCATTCTCCCGTTAGTGCAGGACTTGCCAACTCTTGTGATTGAACAACTTGCAAAAATTCAAGCAACTGTTCCGCTTTAGAAGTCGGGACTAATTCCTTATCTTGACGTTCTACATACCGAGTCCCAATAAGATTTTCAATGATTTGAGCACGCGTAGCCGGCGTACCTAATCCTTTTTCTTTCATGGCTTCAGCTAGTTCGTCATCGTCTACGAGCTGTCCTGCATGTTCCATACTGGCCAATAAACTTGCTTCTGTAAAACGAGCGGGAGGACGCGTTGTATCCTCCAAGCTTTCAAAATTCACCACAGATGCGCGATTATTGTCTTCGGGAACTAAAGCGGGCAAGGTTTCTTTTAGATCCGTTTTTTTGACCACTTCTAACCATCCTGGATAAACCAGAACTTTGCCTTCTGTTTTAAAGACAAAACCTGCAAGGGAAGTTAAGCGAGTGGTCACTGAAAATTCAGCGGGTGGAAAAAACACCGATAAAAATCTTTGTACAACCAAATCGTATACTTTACGCTCAGAATCTTTCAAATCACCTGGAGCTTTTTCAGTCGGAATAATGGCAAAGTGATCCGATACCGCCTTGTTATTAAAAATCGTTTTTTGATGCGCATTGAGCCACTGGTTGGACAAAATTTTTTGAGATAACAATCGATAGTTTTCTTCCAAGTGTTTCAAAATTAACGCGCATACGGGGACATAATCTTCAGGTAATGCACGAGAATCCGTACGCGGGTAAGTCAACACCTTATGTTTTTCGTACAGAGCTTGTGCCGTATCCAATGTAAATTTCGCAGGATACCCATAACGTTGATTACATTCTCTTTGCAGCGATGTAAGATCGAAAAGGCGGGGAGACGATTGCTTTGTTTTTTTAGTCATTTCGGAGACTTCTGCAGAGTTACCAAGAAACGACTGCAATGTTTCAAGAGTCCGATTAACCGCCTCTTTCTCCCAAAATCGATCGCTGCGGTCGTTGGGATTAGATAAATTTTTATTAAATGGAACTTTCTGCAACCAACCTGTGTAGGTACCTTGCGTAATACTAAAATTACCCTGTATACGCCAAAATGGAACCGCAATAAAATTACGAATGCTCTCTTCGCGCTCACACATAAGAGCAAGTGTGGGTGTTTGTACCCTCCCCACAGAAGCCACTTCGCGACGCCGTGCTCCCAACATTCTTCCGGTGACCACACGCGTACCATTGATACCCACCAACCAATCTGCCTCCGCTCTACAACGCGCCGCATCTTGTAACGGTTGCATACTTTCAGCGTCGCGCAAATGTTCGAAAGCTTCACGAATGGCTTCTGGTGTCATTGAAGATAACCACAAGCGCTGTTTGGGCTTTTGACAATCGGCCAATTCGCATACGTAAGTAAAAATTAATTCTCCTTCACGTCCCGCGTCGCAAGCGTTCACCAGGCCCCCCACTTCCTTTCGTTGCATTAACTTTTTTAATGCTTCAAAGCGAGCCAGAGTTCTTTCAATGGGTTTCAGCAAAAATTTTTCTGGGAGAATGGGCAAATTTTTAAGCGACCACCGCTTATATTTTACATCAAAATCTTCCGGCATGTACAATTCTACAATATGACCTACAGCCGAAGTTATGATCATATCCGTCCGCTCAAAATAACCTCGTTTATTTTGCTCGAATGATCCCAAAGCACTCGCCAAATCTCGGGCGACACTTGGCTTTTCAGCGATGACCAATTGCTTCATACATTAAAAACCGCAAAACTCGTTGGACAAATTTTTATCAGTCAAAACCATTTTCACATCCATGTGAACTTAACCATTAGATACGTAAATTCATTCAACTTCAACACTTTTTACAGATAAAATTCGAGACAAATATCTTGCCAAAAAATGCAAAAACCGCTATTCTATGCAAGTCATGATTGTAAATGCGCCCAAAAAATCAAATGTTTCGAAATCTTTAAGACGTTCTTTGTTGGTCAAAATTATATCAAAAGCCATTCCTACAAAAGAAGACCTAGATTCAATCATTGAGCTCACGGCCAATAAAGTCATCGATGATTTAAATGCTCAAAGTATTACTCTGTATCTTATTGAAAATGAACAAATATCATTCAAATACGTTTATTATTCACCGTCTCTTTGGGAAAAACAACCTGATTTGGAAAATAAATTTACAGAAAAAAGAGAACAACTACTTAAGTTAAAAATCCCGCTGGGTACAGGACTTGTAGGGAAGGTAATCCAAACCGGTGAAAGTAACATTTTTACTAAAGATGATAACGGAAATGAGCTGTACAATTTAAGTAAAAACACTGATTTTGAAGTAACCTCTATGTTGACGGTCCCACTCAAAGATCAGCGTGTTATAGGAGCCATACAGGTACTCAATAAAGAACCAACGTCGGAAACACCTTACTTAAACAACAAAGATCTCACTTACTTGCAAGAAATCGCCGAATACACATCCTTTTTACTCTTACGTATTTTAGATCCAAATTACAAATTGAGTGAACAGGATACAGCTCGTTATGTGGCAAATTTTACGGAAAGTCCTCTAATCACCGAAGAAAAAGACTTGGTGGTCGATGAACGCCTTGTACAAACCATCAGTGGCGAAATAATAGCCCAAACAGGCGTATTCCCCTATAAATTTTTAGGCGATAAGCACGTGGGTGCCTTGATGAAAAATCCTCTTGATTATCAAGGTCGAGAATTGTTTACACTCAAAACTCAATTTGTAATTGATGAAGTCATTGTTATACCCAATTCTCTATTTGACAGCTTGCATCGACGTTTTTTCAACGAGGCTTCAGCCGATCAACAGAATGCTCTTGAAGCCGGCCAACAGATTCATGCAATCACATCACAACTCAAAGAATCGTACGAAGAACTAGAAAAGGTTTCAGATATTAACCCTGAGGAGTTAAAATCTGAAAATGAGGCAAATGCACCCCTCGTCAAATTGGTAAACCAAATCATAGAAGATGCCTACTATGGAGGTGCCAGCGATATTCACATCGAACCCCAAGAATCTCGTCTGCTGGTACGTTATCGCATCGATGGTGTCTGCGTTGAAAAATTTAATTTGCCCGTCAAATCGTGCGCAGCTGTTGTAGCACGCATAAAAATTATGTGCGACTTAGACATTGCACAAAAAAGATTACCTCAAGATGGACGCATTGACTTTTCAAAATTTACACGTAAAAACTTAAGCATCGATCTCCGTGTTGCCACTTGCCCATCCCTATTTGGTGAAAAAGTGGTGATGCGTATTTTAGACAAACGAAAATCTGCACTCCCCATAACCTCGCTTGGTTTTTCCGAGTACAATTTGCAAATTTATCGCCACTGTATCCAACAACCTTACGGTATGATTTTACACTGTGGTCCTACGGGTTCCGGTAAATCGATGACTTTGTTCTCTGCGCTCAAGGAAATTGCGAGTCCTGATATTAATATTCAAACGGCCGAAGACCCTGTCGAATACACTTTAGCCGGTGTTAATCAGGTGCAAGTGCACAAATCGATCGGATTAACTTTTGCAGCTGCCTTAAGGTCTTTTTTGCGTATGGACCCAGATGTCATCCTGGTGGGGGAAATTCGTGACCAAGAAACGGCAGAAATTGCAATTGAAGCGGCCTTAACGGGACACTTATTGTTAAGTACCCTGCACACGAATGATGCACCTTCCACCGTTGCACGTTTTACGGACATGGGAATCGATCCATTCATGATTTCTTCTTCACTATTGGTTATTTGTGCCCAAAGACTCATTCGAAGAGTATGCAACAAATGCTGCACAAAGTGCATGCCCGACGATACGGAAAAAAAGCTCTTGGAACAAGCAATTCAGTGGTCAGGAGAAATCCCAAAGGCCACCGAACACGGATGCCTTCACTGCGGTGAATCCGGTATGCGGGGACGCATAGGCATACACGAACTGATGCAAAACTGCCCAGAAATTACCAGCGCGATTAACAACAATGCCGATACCGCAACCATCAAAGAAATTGCCATCAAACATGGCATGCGCACCCTACATCAAGACGCCCTGTTAAAAGTTAAAGAGGGTATTACAACTATCCTGGAAGCCGTTTCTACCGCCCCTCCGGATAAGCTTTAATCTCTTCATGAAGCCGTAAAACGTACAACAACATATAATTTTTGCACACGTTTACAAAACACATAAATGGAGAAAAACATGTTCACTGTATAAAAGTACCACCTGAAACTGTATCAGTTCAATTGTTTTGAGTACAAAATTTAAAAAAGCACTTGCATGTGCAGTATCAAAACTGAGAGCAATACTTACAATTTATTCTATCAAATAATCCACAGCTTTATGAAGACTTAATTATGCTGAATACCTTTAGAACATATTTTATACTTTTTCTAAATATAAAACCTAAAAAATAGAAAAAATACGCAAAATTAGAGCCTATCAACGCATAAAGTGTATAAATATTGCTCTAGAATCATTTAGAGATGGCTATTTTAGGAATGCACGCTTTGGTATTCGTTTCAATTAAATGGCTATAATCGTCAAATTGAAATGTAGGGAAACCATTGTACATACTCCATCTAAATGTAATCA